>JACQDK010000059.1 GCA_016201135.1 Actinomycetota bacterium | reverse complement strand
GTGGGCGTCGTCCTGGGTGATGTGCCGCACGCGCAGGAGGCCGTGGAGCGTCCCGGCGAGCTCGTCCCGGTGCAGCGTCGAGGACTTGGCGTAGCGGATCGGCAGCTCGCGGTAGCTGCGCATCCGGCTCTGAAACAGGAGCATGTGACCCGGGCAGTTCATCGGCTTCAGCGCGTACGTCCGGTCTGCCTGCGGGATGAAGAACATGTGCTCGCGGTAGTTCTCGTAGTGACCCGAGGTCTTGTAGGTCTCGACGTCGTAGATGAGCGGCGTCTTCACCTCGGAGTAGCCGCGGCGGAGGTTCTCCCGCCGGCGCAGGTCCTCCAGCTCGTTCCAGATCACCATGCCCTTCGGGTGCCAGAACGCCGAGCCGGGCGAGGCCTCGGACAGGTGGAAGAGGTCGAGCTGCGGGCCGAGCTTGCGGTGGTCGCGGCGGCGCGCCTGCTCGAGCCGTTCGAGGTGGGCGTCGAGGTCGGCCTGCGAGTAGAAGGCGGTGCCGTAGATCCTGGTGAGCTGCGTGTTGCGCTCGTCCCCGCGCCAGTATGCGCCGGCGAGGCCGGTCAGCTTGACCGCCTTGATCGGGCGCGAGTCCTGGAGGTGCGGGCCGCGGCAGAGGTCGGTGAAATCGCCCTGCGTGTAGAGGGAGATCGCCCCTTCGGCCGTGTCCACGAGCTCGACCTTGTAGCGCTCGCCCTCGGCCTCGAAGAGGCGCTTCGCCTCGCCGGCGGAGAGCTCCCGCCGCTCCCAGGACCGGCCCTCCTCGAGCTCGCGGCGGAGCTCCTCCTCGATCCGCTCAAGCTCGGTCTCGGAGATCGGCTCGGGAAACTCGAAGTCGTAGTAGAAGCCGTTCTCGATCGGCGGGCCGATGGCGATCTTGACCCCCGGGTAGAGGCGGCGGACGGCCTCCGCGAGCAGGTGCGCCGTCGAGTGGCGCAGGACGGCGAGGGCGTCGGGGTCGGCCGTGTCCCGGGTGGTCAGGATCTGGATGCGCTGCCCGTCCTCGAGCGGGGCCCGGAGGTCCTGGACGCGGCCGTCCGAGCGCACGAGCACCGCCTGCTCGGCGAGCTTCGGGCCGATCGCGCGGGCGGCGTCGAGGCCGGTCGCACCGCCGGGGAGGTCGAGCTCGGAGTTGTCGGGAAGCACGATCTTCATGGAGCGGAAAAGGTTACTCGCCGCCCTCGACCGCGGATCGCGTCCGCGAGCCGCTCGGGCTTCACCTGGAGACGAGGCTCTCGCCGGTGGCCGGGTCGAAGAAGTGGAAGCGGGCCGGGTCGACCGCGAGCCGGACGGGCGCGCCGACCTTCGCCGCCGTGCGCGGATCCACGCGGGCGTTGAAGAGCGCCCGGGTGTCGCCGGCGATGATCAGCCCCTCGTCCTCCTCCTCCGCGGCCGCCCTGAGCTCCTCGGCCTCCACGCGCGGGGCGTTCACGGGGAAGATGATGTGGGCGTCCGAGCCGAGCTCCTCGAGCACGGCCACGGTCGAGTCGATCTGCGGCAGGCCCGGCTCGGCGAAGGCGACGTCCTCGAGGTCCTCGGGGCGGATGCCGAGCACGACCTTGCCGCCCGGGGCGCTCCGCGGCCGGCGCTCGCGGTCGAGCGGGATCCTGAAGCCGCCGAACTCGGCCGCGCCGTCGGCGATCGTCGCCTCGACCAGGTTCATCGAGGGCGAGCCGATGAAGGCGGCGACGTAGAGGTTCTCCGGCTCCCGGTAGAGGACCTGCGGCTCGGCCACCTGCTGGATGCGCCCGTCGCGCATGACGGCGACGCGCTGGCCGAGCGTCATCGCCTCGACCTGGTCGTGGGTGACGTAGACCGTCGTCACCCCGAGCCGGGAGTGCAGGCGGGCGAGCTCGGCGCGCATGCCGACGCGCAGCTTGGCGTCGAGGTTCGAGAGCGGCTCGTCCATCAGGAAGGCGGCCGGCTCGCGCACGATCGCCCGCCCCATGGCCACGCGCTGGCGCTGCCCGCCCGAGAGCGCCGCCGGCCGGCGCTCGAGCATCGTCTCGAGCCCGAGCATCTTCGCCACCTCGCCGACCCGGGTCTCGATCTCGTGCTTCGGCGTCTTGCGCACCTTCAGGCCGTAGCCGAGGTTCTGGCGCACCGTCATGTGCGGGTAGAGCGCGTAGTTCTGGAAGACCATGGCGATGTCCCGGTCGCGCGGGGGCAGGAAGGTGACGTCGCGGCCGCCGATCGAGATCGAGCCGCCGGTCGTCTCCTCGAGGCCGGCGACCATGCGCAGGAGGGTGGACTTGCCGCAGCCCGAGGGGCCGACGAGGACCATGAACTCGCTGCCCTCGATCTCGAGGCTGACGTCGTCGACGGCGGTGACGCCGCCGGG
>JACQDK010000055.1 GCA_016201135.1 Actinomycetota bacterium | reverse complement strand
GGGATTTCCAGCCGATCAAACCGGTCTGAAGGTCGGACGCGACCCGAGACCGAGGCGATGCTGGAGCGCATCGAGCATCACTGGGACGAGCGGGGCTTCGGACTCTGGGCCCCGGAGCACATCGAGGATGCCCAGCTGATTGGCTTCGTTGGCCTCGCCCATCATCGGTGGTATGACTGGGCCCCCTACCGCTGCTACAGCTGCTTCTCGCGGCAGCGCCATGGGACCGCTCGCTGCGATCAGGAGCGAATCCCGGCGGATGCCCTGGAGCAAGCTCTTGTCCAGGAGGCCCTCGTGGCGCTCGATGACGGCTCGATCTTCGAAGAAGCAGCCCGACGAGCTCTCGAGGAATGGAACGAGGTTCACCCTGAGAACGAGCGCGAGCTTCGTGGAATCGAGAAACGCATCGAGCAGCGCCGGAAGGCGATCGACCGCTACCTCAGGGCCTTCGAGGCCGGCCGGCTCTCTGAGGAGACGTGCGGCTATCGGATCCGGGAAATCGAGAAGGAACTGGCAAGGCTTGAGGCGGAAGGTGGTGCCCTGGAGGCGGAGCGAGATTTGGCCCCGTCCTCCCCTTCGGCTTCGCTCCTCGAGGACATCCGGGGAAGGGTGGCTGAGGCGGTCGCCGCCAGCGAGCCGGAGCAGGTCAAAGAGCTCCTCGCTGCCGTTGTCAGCCGGATCGTCGTGGAGTCCCGGGCATCGATCCAGCCGTACTTCGTCGCGCCCGCGGTTCGTACGCTGGAACCTTCGCGGAGGCGGACGGGAATCGAACCCGCCTGGGAGCTCTCGCCCCCACTACGGTTTTGAAGACCGCGGGGCCCACCAGGCACCCTGACGCCTCCGCGCTCAGCGTAGCCGGTCGGGAGCTCGAGGGCAGGTACCAGCCGCAGACGCTATTCGCCGGGTTCCGGTTCTACGCCTCGTGGTCCTCTTCTGGGTTGTCTCTCATCAGCTGGACCAGGGGATCGGCGGGATGGTGCAGCTCGTCCGCGGCGGCCGGGCATCGCATGCTCTGGTCGTCGTCGGTCTCATGGACGTCCGCTCGGTTCAAGTGGTTCCCCGAACGGGCGGAGCGGTCGTCCGCAGTGGCCAGTTCGTGGTCAGGCGTCGCCTCGAGAACCGTCTGTGTATGAGCCGCTGGCGACATCAAAGGTCCACGTGGTGCCGTCCTTCGCAACGACCGTGAGACTGCTGCCGTCAACTGCCGTAATCGCGACGGCCCCATCTTTGGTTGGCGTTGGGTATATCTGCTGGGAACCGACGACGTTCCAATTCGTAGTCTCAAGAGTCTGGACGACCACTTCGCCCTGATTCCCGTTCTGGGCGTCAGCGCCTGCGATCGCCTGGAGCAGGTCCCCCTTGCTATCGAGTTGCTGCCAACGGTCTGTCATGGTCAGGATGGTTGGGCTCACAGGCCCAGCACTACTTGGACCCAAGTCGATGATCCCCGTAGGAATAGGCGGGGGCGACGCCTCCGATACGGCACTCGGCGGCGTCGGTGATGGTCCGGCGGACGACGCCGCGCCTGCCCGACTGCCTACAAGGGCCCCGACCAACAAGAGAGCCGCGCCCGCGCCAAGTCCGATCCACAGACGCTGTCCCCGAGTGCCCCTGCTCGCAGCTTTCATCGCCGCCGCCCTTCTTCACACGTTTCGATCGGTGTTGGAAGCTGCGCTCGATGTCCGTCGCCCACCCGGGTGCCTGGTGGGCCCCTGAGCTCTTGAAGACCGCGGGGCCCACCAGGCACCCTGACGCCTCCGAGTCGAGCATAGCCGCGGCGAGCTCGTTCATGGGAGCCGGACGCGGACGAGCCCCCGGAGACGGGCTCCGGGGGCTCACTCCCGCTCTCGCGAGACCTCGGCGGGATGGAGTCCCGCACAGCGGCGAAACTAGCACGCGACGAGCGGAGGGGTCATCGGTCCTTCGTCGGTTGCACTCCGCCGTAACGGAAGCAGGTCACCACGTGGTCGTCGACCATCCCGGTCGCCTGCATGAACGCGTGGCAGACCGTCGGTCCCACGAAACGGAACCCGCGACGTTTCATGTCCCTGCTCATCTCGCGGGAGACGGAGGTCTCGGCCGGGATCTCCCGCAGGCTCCGCCATCGGTTCCGAAGCGGCTCGCCGCCGACCAGGGACCACAGGTACGCGTCGAGGGAGCCGAGCTCGCTCGACACAGCGAGTGCCGCCTTCGCGTTGGCGATCGTCGACTCCACCTTCAGGCGGTTCCGGACGATGCCGGGATCGGCGAGGAGCCGCGCGACGTCCCGAGCGGCGAACCTCGCCACCTTCTCGACGTCGAACCCGGCGAACGCGAGGCGATAGCCCTCGCGCTTGTTGAGGATCGTCTGCCAGGAGAGGCCGGCCTGCGCGCCTTCCAGCGTGAGCATCTCGAACAGATGCCGGTCCTCGTGCGAGGGCGTTCCCCATTCCTCGTCGTGGTAGGCGAGCATGAGAGGGCCGGACCCCTCCGCCCACGCGCACCGCGGCCTGGTCACGCGTTGGAGGCTACCGGGCCGGCTACGTTGCGGCGGTAGTCCGTAATGGACTAGACTCGCGCGGCCACGTTCCCGTTCCGGAGGGAGGAGCCCGTGCCCGGTTCGAAGGTGGAGGTTCTCGTCCTCGGGCTGCTGGCCGAGGAGCCGTTGCACGGGTACGACGTCCTCGAACGGATCCGCGCGCGATCGATCGGGCTGTGGGCAGCGGTGGGACGGGCCTCGGTGTACCAGGCGCTGCACCGGCTCGAGCGCGACGGGTTCGTCTCGGGGCGCGCGCAGGAAGGGGGCCGGGGTCCGGACCGGCGCGTGTTCAAGATCACCCGGACCGGCCGTGCCCGGCTGCGGGGATCGATCGGAGAGCTCGCGGGCGAGCTCGACCCCTTCGAGACGGGTGCCGGCCTCGCGCTGGGGTTCGCCCACCTGCTTCCTGCGGGGGAGCGGAAGGCGGTGGTGGAGGCCCGGGAGCGGGCCTTGGAGGCGCTGCTCGAGGCGCTCCGCGCGGGGCGGGCCGGGCTGGCGGGGCCCCCGGGCGAGCCCGGGGAGGCGAGCTCGGGCGCGATGCTGGACCGCCAGCGCGCCCTCGTCGAGGCCGAGCTTGCCTGGATCAGGCGTCCTCACGGCGGGATAGGAAAGATACACCGCTAAGGCCGAGGCGTCGGCGCGCCGTTCTACGATGAGGGGATCCATGGAAGCGGCCTTCTTCGACCTCGACAAGACCATCATCTCCCGCTCCAGCTCGCTCGCGCTCTCGCGGCCGATGTACCGGGCGGGGCTCGTCTCGCGCGGCCAGCTCCTGCGCGGCGCCTACGCCCAGATGGTCTACCTGCTGGTCGGCGCCGACGAGAAGAAGATGGAGCGCCTGAAGGAGGGAATGCTCTCCCTCACGAAGGGGTGGGATCGCGCGCAGGTCGAGCAGCTCGTGCGCGACGTGATCCTGGACGTGATCGACCCGTACGTGTACCAGGAGGCCCTGGACCTGATGGAGCTGCACCGTTCGGAGGGCCGGCGCATCTACGTCGTGTCGAGCTCGCCCGAGGAGGTCGTGCGGCCCCTCGCCGCGCACTTCGGCGCGACCGGCGTCATCGCCACGCGCGCCGAGGTCGGCGAGGACGGGCGCTACACCGGCGAGCTCGCGTTCTACTGCTATGGAGACCAGAAGGCCGAGGCGGTGCGTGACGTGGCGGCCCGCGTGGGGATCGATCTGGCCCGCTCGCACGCTTACTCCGACTCGATCACGGACCTGCCGATGCTGGAGGTCGTCGGGAACCCGGTCGCGGTGAACCCCGATCGGGAGCTCCGCCGGATCGCGGAGGAGCGGGAGTGGCCGATCCGCGACTTCCGCAGGCCGGTGCGCCTGAGGTCGCGCATCGCCGCCACCGCCGCGCAGCCGAGGGCGCAGGTCGTGGCCGGTCTCGTGGCGGCCGGCGCGCTCGCACTGATCCTGGGGTGGGTGGCGCTGCGCTCGCGGGTCCGCGATCGCGCCGCGGGCTGAGGGGCCTCAGCCGTCGCGCGTCGAGCGCCCCGGGCCGTGGGAGCGTTGGGGGATTGGACGACCTTGCCCCGCGGGTGTAGGTTGAAGTTGAGGTCGTCTCGTACGACCCCGAGGGGAGCAGAACCCACGCGCGTTTATGCCGCGGGAGGCATGCTCAGGCCCCGGGGGCGGCTAGCCGCCCGGCGCCCGAGCACGTGCAACACGCGCCTGCTACCTGCTCCCCTCTTTGCGTCCCCACCTTTCTGAACGGGCGTCCCTCGCCCGCCTCATCCGAGCGCGGCGGGATGCTCCAGCCGGTCGGCCAGACGCTCGGCGCGCCTTGCGGCCAGGTGTGGCCGGCCGGCCGAGACGTCATCCGCGATCGCGAGGAGATCGGCCTCGAGCCGCCGGCTCAGCCGTTCCCCGCGGCCGCGCACGAGCGGCTCGAGACGCCGCACGGCCAGGTCGAGCCTCTCCAGCGCGGCCGGCAACCCGGCCGTTCGGGCCCTGTGGTCCGCCAGCGAGACGACCTCACCCATGGCACCACCATAGGGTGAGGTTCCGACACGCTCCCGACCTGCCGGAAGGGGCCCCGCCAGGGTCATCGCCGGACCTCCGACTTCGATGGGACGGACCGTGACGACACTTCCATGAGA
Source organism: Actinomycetota bacterium (assembly GCA_016201135.1). GTDB lineage: Bacteria > Actinomycetota > UBA4738 > UBA4738 > HRBIN12 > JACQDK01. The sequence goes on along the minus strand of JACQDK010000055.1, from coordinate 23,282 downwards.
TGCCCGGTCTTCCCGTTCCCGACCGTGCACCGCGCACGCCCCGCGCACGCCCCGCGCCGGCGCGGAGAAGGATCGCGAGCGGCTACGCGACCCGGACCGACGTTACCGGCGCGAGGCGCTCCGCCGCCCGGAACCACGTGCGGCCGGCGTCGGCGGAGCCGAACACCTCGCCGGAGGTCGCCCCGAAGTAGAGCTGTAGCCGGTCGCCTTCGCCCTTGGACCCGAAGGCCTGGCGGAGGATCGTGAGGTACGCGTCCTCCTGCGGCAGGCCCTCGTTCCGCGCGCTCCACGTGGCGCCGGCGTCGCGCGTCTCGAAGACGCGGACGCCCCCCTCCCGAGTCACGCGGTCGCGGTCGGCGGTGAGCGGGATCACGTACGCGCTGTCCGGGTCCCCTGGGTCGATCGCGAGGGGGAATCCGAAGCCGCTGGGGAGGCCGGCCGCGACGTCGTTCCACGTGGCGCCAGCGTCGTCGGAGCGATACACGCCCCCATGGAACTGCATGAACAGACGGTCGGGGCGCGCCGGTGCGCGGTGCATGTTGTGTACGCAGAGGTCCTGCGAGGTCTCCCACTGGTCCTCCGGCAGGTACCGGGGGACCAGGCCCGTGTATCCGGTGCGCCAGGTCTTCCCGCCATCCTCGGTGACCCACACCCCAACCGCCGAGATGCCGACTGCGAGGCGGTCCGGATCGGCCGGCCAGGGGCAGATCGAGTGCAGCGCCAGGCCGCCGAGGCCCGGCTGCCACTCGGGACGCGTCGGGACGTTCCACAGGCCCTCGTTGAGCTCCCAGGTCTCGCCGCCGTCGGTCGAGACGAAGAGCGCCGCGGGGTCCACGCCCGCGTACAGGAGGCCGTCGGCCTCGCCCGGCATCACGACCCAGATCCGCTCGACCTCAGCGCCCGTGCCCTCGGGGAACGCGGGTCCCTTCGCCTGCTCCCACTCGCCGGTGGGGTCCTCGGCGTACATGACGCGGGGGCCGAAGAAGCCCGAGGTCACGCTCGCGAAGTAGCGGCCCGTGCGCTGGTCGAACGTCGCGAACTCGACGACGGTGCCGGGGAACGCGCGGTGGACGACGTCGAACGCGCCGCCGGGCTCCCCTCGCAGGACGAACAGCCCCTTCTTCGTTCCGACCAGCAGCTCCGTCATGCCGTGCCTCCTGTGATCGAGTGAAGGACCTGGACCCGGTCATCGGCCGAGAGCGGGGCGTCCTCCCTGGTGAGCTCTCCGTTCACGAACACGTTCACGTGGCGGCGGATCCGGCCCTGCTCGTCCAGGATCCAGCCGACGATCCTCGGGTGCTCGGCCTCCAGCGCGCGGAGCACGTCGATCACCGAGGCGCCGTCGACCTTCACCTCGGAGCGGCCGCCCGCGAGGTCCTTCAGCGGTGCCCGAAGCGCCACGATCGCCATGGTTGCTCTTACGGCAAGCCGCCGCCCAGGTCAAGCCTCCCACCGGGCGCTGCCAACCCCTTGTGTGATGCTCATCACCGACGCTCCCCCGACCTGCTCCGTACGGCTCGGGTCCCTCGTATCCGCAAATCCCCCGGCCTGGGGATGTTCACGTGTCGGCGCCCCCGTGTAGCGTTCGCGTCGTTCGGACGGCGGGTCTCGCCGGCCGCTCGCCTCTCCCTCGTCTTTCCCCTCATGGGTGTGGTCTTCCCCTTGACCGCGAAGGATGGGAACGTTGGACGTAGCGAGGGTGGTGCTCGCCCTGGAGGAGCACGACGTTGCCGAGGAGGTCATGCACTTCCTCGATCGCAGCGGCCGTGCTCGCGTTGTCGCGATGGCGGGTGATGACCGGCAGCTCGCCGAGGCCGTGCGCCAGCTCGAGCCCGACGCCGTGGTGGCCCAGCCGGGCCTCGTCCGGCCGGGCGCGCTGAACGGCAGCGCTCTCATCGCGATCGAGACGCGCGAGACGGTCGGCGCGCTCCGGGCCGCCATCGCCGCGGGGGCGCGAGGGTTCTTCGTGTGGCCGGCCGAGCGTGAGCTGCTCGTGGGCGCGACGGCGGCTGCCGCGACGGCCTCGGAGCCGGGGGCCAAGCGCGCCTTCGTCGTGGCGGTGTGGGGTCCCAGGGGCGGTTCGGGCGCGACGTTCGTCGCCACGCACCTGGCGGCGGCGTTCGCGCGCGGCAAGCGCGAGTGCGTGCTGGTCGACGCCGACCCCTCGTACGCCGACGTGACGGCGGCGCTGGGTGCGTTCCCCGAGGGCGAAGGCCCGGCCCCGCGCACGATCGCGGACCTCGCCCCGCTCGAGGAGGAGCTGGACGCCGCGCGGCTGGACGAGGTCCTCTGGACGCATCCCGACGGGTTCCGGGTGCTCCTCGCGCCGGAGGCGCCGATGGCCGGGATCGTCGGTCCGCGCCTGCTGCGCCGCGCGATCGACGAGGCGGCGCGCTCGGCCGATGTCGTCCTCACGCACCTGCCGAGGACGATCGACGAGGGGATGCGAGTCTGCGTGGAGCCCGCCGACCGCGTTCTGCTGGTGCTCTCGCTCGACGTGCTCTCGTTCCGGGCGGGCAGGCGCGCGCTCGAGCAGATGCCGGAGGCCGCCCTCGACATAGTCGTGAACCGCGCCGCGCGCGCAGAGGTCACGCCCTCGGACGTCGTGCGGGTGTTCGGCCGCGAGCCGATCGCCGTGCTGCCGTCCGATGCGCGCGTCACCCGCGCCCAGGACCACGGCAGGCTCGTGCCGGCGCGGAGCCGCCTCGGCCGCGCGTTCGACCGGCTGGCGAGCCGGCTCGTGGAGGAGGACCAGGGGTGAGCCTCGACGCGCTGACCGACGTGCGACGCGAGCTGCGCGAGCGGCTGCTCGAACGGGTGGATGCGCGCGGGCTCGCGGCGGTGTCCCGCACCCAGCGGCGCCTGCGGGTGCGCGAGGAGGCCATGGAGGTCCTCCGCCAGAGCGGCGTGATCCTGCCGCAGCGCGAGCTCGCGCGAGTGATCAACGAGGTTTCGGACGAGGTCGTCGGCTTCGGGCCCATCGAGTTCCTGCTGAAGGACCCGGAGGTCACCGAGGTCATGGTGAACGGCGCCGACGACGTGTTCGTGGAGCGGAAGGGGCGGATCGAGAGGGCGCAAGGCGGCTTATTCGAGGGGGAGGAGGCAGTCTTGCACCTGATCGAGCGGATCGTGGGCCCGCTGGGGCTTCGGGTCGACGAATCATCGCCTTGGGCGGATGCGCGACTTCCGGAGGGCAGCCGGGTTCACGCGATCATCCCGCCCCTTTCGCTCCGCGGTCCCGTGCTGACGATCCGCAAGTTCTCGCCGGTGCCGATCACGGCCGGCGGGCTCGTCGCTGGCGGCAGCATGGGGCCGCGCATGTTGCGGTTCCTGTCCGGGTGCGTCCGTGGGCGTGTGAACATCGTGGTCTCGGGCGGGGCCGGCTCGGGCAAGACCACGCTCCTCGGCGTGCTATGCGGACTCATCCCCGACGAGGAGCGGCTGATAACGATCGAGGACGCCGCGGAGCTCCGCATCGCCAAACCCCACGTCGTCTCGCTCGAGGCGAGACCGTCGAACGTGGAGGGCCGCGGTGAGGTGACGGTGCGGGATCTGGTGCGGAACGCGCTCCGGATGCGACCGGACCGGATCATCGTGGGGGAGGTACGCGGCGGCGAAGCGCTCGACATGCTCCAGGCGATGAACACGGGACACGAAGGGAGCTTGAGCACCGCGCACGCGAACTCCGCGCGCCACCTGCTCTGGCGCCTGGAGACGATGGCGCTGATGTCCGACGTCGACCTGCCGGCGGCCCACGTCCGCACCCAGGTCGCGGCCGCGATCGACGTGATCGTGCAACTCGCGCGCCTTCCCGACGGCAGGCGCGTCGCCTGGGAGGTCTCGACGGTCGAGGGCACCCATCGCGGCGAGCCGGTCGTCCGGCCACTCTTCGCGTTCCGCCCGCGCGCGACGGGGGAGGGGCGGTTCCACGCGCTCGGCGCCCTGCCAGGCCTGCTCGACACGCTTGCGGCGCGGGGACAGTTCCTCGGGGAAGACCTCTTCGAAGCCGGGGAGGACGCGCCTTGAGCGACCCCGTCCTGATCGCGGGGAGCGCGTCGCTCTGCGGAGCGTTCGCGGCGCTCGCCCGTGCTGCGACGACGGCCGAGCGGGCGTTGGGTCCGCTCGTTCGGATCGAACGTCCGCGCGAAGGGGCGCGGATCGCCGCACCGCGGATTCGGGCCATCACGGTCGTGATCGTCGGCGCGGCGCTCGGCGCCGTCGTCGCGGGCCCCGCGGGAGCGGTCGTTGCCGCGGGGGGCTCCGTGGGCGCGCGAGCCCTGGCCCGCCGCCGGCGCGCGAAGCGCCGCGCCGACCTCCTGGAGGCCGAGCTCGCCGACGCCGTCGCCGCGATCGCAGCCGCGCTGCGCGCCGGGCTCTCGCTCTCGCAGTCGGTCGCGTACGCGGCGGGGGAGGCCGAGGAGCCCCTGGCCGAGACGCTGGCTCGAGTGGTGCGCCTGGAGTCTCTCGGCGAGCCGCTCGAGGCCGGGCTGGAACGCTGGGCGCAGGAGGTGGGAGGCGAGGACGCCCGCCTGGTGACCGGCGTGCTTGCGCTTCACCGGCGAACCGGCGGCGACCTGCCTCGGGTGCTCGACCGCGTGGGGGAGGCCCTGCGCGAGCGGCGTGCGAGCGCCCGCGAGGTGCGCGCGCTCACGGCTCAGGCGCGTCTGTCCGGCGCGATCCTGGGGGCGCTGCCGATCGCGTTCTTCCTCTTCCTGCTGGTCACCTCCCGGCGCGACGTGGCGGGCGCCTTCGAGACGGGCACAGGAGTCGCGGCGATCGGCCTCGGGCTCGTGATGGAGGGGGCCGCGTTCGTGTGGATCCGACGGCTGCTGAGGGTCGCGTGATCGAGGGGGCGCTCTCGCCCGCGCTCGCCGCGCTCGCGGTGGTGCTCTGGCTCGCCTGGGCGCGAGCCCTCACGGCCGGGGGCGTGACGCTGCCCTCCTCGGACGGCGCCGGTTCTGGCGCGGACCGCTCCCGGCGGAACCGGCGGCGGGTCCTTGCCACGGCCGCTCGACTCGCGCGGGTGACCATGTTGCCGCGCTTCCTGGCTGCGCGCGCCGAACGCCGGCGGCGAGCCGCGATCGACTCCGAGCTCCCGCAGTTCCTCGACGCGCTGGCTGCCACATCGACGGCCGGCCTCTCGGCGCCTCTCGGGATCCGCCGCGCGGCGGACGTGTTGCGCGGCCCGCTCCGCGAGGAGCTCGGGGCCGCTCTTCGAGCGGTCGACTTCGGGGCCCGTTGGCGCGACGAGCTGCGCGCCCTGGCCGAGCGCACCGACCTGCCGGACCTTCGTCGCGCCGTCGCCGTCATCACGCGCACCGACACACTCGGCTCGTCGCTGGCCGCGTCCACCGCGGAGCTGGCGCAGCGGGTCCGCGAGGCCCGGCGCCAGCGCACCACAGAACGTGCGCGAACCGCTCCTGTGAAGATGCTCTTCCCCCTCGTGTTCCTCGTCCTTCCCGCTTTCCTCCTCCTCACGGTGGTGCCGGTCCTGCTCACCACCTTGCGATCCATCCGCTGAGAGGAGGTGAACCGATGCTGCTATGGCATGTGTACTTCGCGCTCGGCTCGTTCGTGAACCGCGCGCTCCCGAAGGGCTCCCGCCTCGCGAGGCAGGAGGGACAGACGACGGCCGAGTACGCGCTCGTGATCCTTGCGGCCGCCGCCGTTGCGGTCGTGCTGATCGCGTGGGCGAAGTCCTCGGGGAAGCTGCCCGCGTTCTTCGACACGATCATCGACGACGTCACGGGCAATGCGGCGAGCGCGTAGCGAGCGGGGCTCGGCGGCGGTCGAGTTCGCGCTGGTGCTGCCGCTGCTGCTCGTGGTCGCGCTCGCGCTCGTGGAGGTCGGCCTGCTCGCGCGGGACCGGTTGCTGGTGGAGGCGGCGGCGCGCGCCGGCGCGCGCGCCGCCGCCGTCGAGACGGACGAGGGCGCGATCCGCGACGAGGCCGTCGCGGCCGCGCCCGGCCTCGACGCCACCGAGCTCACGCTCACGATCGCCCGCGCCGGCAGCCGGGGCGACCCGGTCACGGTGACGATCGCCTACACGGACGAGATACGCGTGCCGTTCGTGGGGTGGCTCGTGGGCAGCTCCGTGGGGATGGACACGTCCGCGTCGGCCCGGCAGGAGTTCGGGTGAGCTCGGATCGGCGCTCGGTCTCGGAGCGCGGCTCGGCCCCGGAGCGCGGCTCGGCCCCGGAGCGCGGCTCGGTCTCGGTCGTCGCGGCAGCGGTGCTGGCCCTCACGCTCGTGCTCGCGATGGGCGCCGTCGATGTCGCGCGGGTTCTCGTCTCGCAGGCGCGCGCGCAGACCGCGGCCGACATGGCCGCGCTCGCGGCCGCGCAGGAGCTCGCGCTGCCGGGCGGACGGCAGCCCGCGGATCTTGCGGCCGAGTACGCGGACCGCAACGGCGCGTCGCTCGCCTCCTGCACCTGCGACACCGGTTCGTGGGAGGCCGTCGTCGAGGTCCGTGTGGCCGTCGGCCCGCTGCTGCTCTTCGCGGACGACCGAACCGTCACCGGGAAGGCTCGCGCGGTCGTCGACGTGCCGGCGTGAGCCGCTACTCCAGCTCCCGCGCCCTCGGGTCGCGCCCCACCGGCGGGCGGTAGTCCGGCTGGCTCCGCAGCACCAGGAACTCGATCGCGGCCCACGCCCCCTTCATGTTCGGGTACGTGAGCAGCGGCACCGCCACCATGATCGCGACGCTCGCGGCCACGAGGGGCGCCACCGGCAGGTGCGGCACCGTGGCGATCATCACTCCGACGAGCACGACGAGCCAGACCGCCATCGCGAGGATGTACGTGAGCGTCATCGCCCCCAGGAACCCGCCCTCCTCCTTCTCGAAGCGCAGGTCGCAGCGCGGGCACCGCTCCTTCAGCGCGAGCCAGCTCGCGAACACGGCCCCGGCCCCGCAGCGCGGGCACCGCTTCATCAGGCCGCGCGCGAGCGCCCGGGCGCCGCTCGTCTCGGGGTAGGGGGACTCTCGACCGGCGGCCCGGCCGCCGGCAAGCGGGTCGAGCGATCCCCACGGGCTACTCGTGATGCACCGCCCAGAGCTTGCGAACGGCGCTCTTCGCGCGCCACTCGCCCGCGAACCCCTCGGGCGTGACCAGCACGTCGCCGGGCCCGGCCGAGACGGTCTGGCCGGTGGACCGGTCGAGAACCTCGACCTCGCCGTCGATGAGCACCGCGATCTCGTTGTAGGGCAGGTCCATCGGGCCGGTCTCCGGAACGCGCCGCCAAACCCCGGTCGAGAAGCGGCCGTCGGCGTTGCGCCACGCGTACCACTCCTGGCCGGGAGGGTTCGGATCGCCGGGCGCGGTCTCGAGCGTCACCCAGTCAACGGGGTCGCCCTCCTTCACGAGGCGCACGCTCTTGTCCCGGGCCGCCCCGCCCCGGTAGATCGCGTAGAACTTCACGATCGTCTCGGCGATGCGCCACGTGCCCTTCGCGCCCTCCGGGGTGACCAGCACGTCCCCGGGCGCGAGCTCGAGCGTTCGCCCGTCGGCCGTGTCGATCTGGGCGCGGCCGGACAGCACGTACGCGACCTCGTCGTAGGCCCGTTCGAACGACCATGTGTCGGGCTCGCGCTCCCACAGGCCACAGGTGAACGTCCCGCCGGCGCTCGTGAACGCGGTGACCTCCGTCCCTCCCGATGGGATCTCGCCCGGCGGGTCGACCAGCGAGCTCCAGCCGTCCCTGTCGCCGCTGCGCACCACGCGCAGCCCCATCGCCTCGCTCATCGTCTACGTCTCCTGGTCCGGGTGATGGCGGAAGGCTACATTCGGAGGAGGTCCGATGGCGGGTCCCCCACGTCGGGGACCCGGAGTACACTTGCCCGACCATGACCATGAGCACGAGGCCGCTCGGCGCTTCGACGCGTTCGCATCTCGGGGTCATCGACTACACGCTCGCCAAGCGAGCCCTCCTGCGCGACGCGCGACGCGGCCTGCTCTCGCTCACCGACCTCTGCGACGCCCATCCCGAGCTGATGCGCGCCGCGAGGCACGTCGGCGAGCCCACGAAGAGCGACTGCCCGGTCTGCGGCAAGGAGAAGCTCGTCCTGCTCGCCTACGTCTACGGCGCCGGCCTGAAGCAGGACGACGGCCGGGTCTGGTCGATCGAGACCGGCCTGAAGCTCACTGCGGCCCACGAGGGCGCCTGCTGCTACGTGGTGGAGGTCTGCCGCAAGTGCCAGTGGAACCATCTGCACGAGGCATTCACGGCCCGGACCGCCGCCGGCTGAGCACGCGGCTCCATCCATCCTCCACACTTCCGCAATGAGATCCACCCGCTCAGCCGAACCGCCCCGGATAGAATCGACCGGTCGTGACCACGACCACCTCCGAGCCAGCTCGTGCGGGGCGCAAGCGCGGCCCTAAGCACGCTCCCAAGAAGCCCGCCCGCAAGCGGGGGTTCTTCCGCCGCTTCTGGTGGGTCTTCGTGGCCGTTCCGCTCCTGGGCGTGCTCGGCGTGTTCGGGACCCTCCTCTACGTCTACGTGCACCTGACGCTGCCCGAGCGGTTGCCGCCGATCCAATCGAGCTACGTGTACGCGAGCGACGGCAAGACGCTGCTCGCCACGCTGCACGGCGCCGAGAACCGCACGGTGATCCCGCTCGCCGCGATGCCGCTCACCCTCCGTGAGGCCGTGGTCTCGGTGGAGGATCACGGCTTCTACCAGCACTCGGCGATCGACCCGGTCGGCATCGCGCGCGCCGCGTACACCGACGTGATTCGGCACCAGGTCGTGCAGGGAGGCTCCACGATCACCCAGCAGCTCGTCAAGAACGTCTACGCGGGCAACTACGTCCGCAACTCGGACGGCTCCTACTCCTACGAGACGCCCCCTCGCACGATCGGGCAGAAGGTGCGCGAGGCGCTGCTCGCGATCAAGCTCGAGACCAAGCTCTCGAAGGACCAGATCCTCGCCCAGTACCTCAACACCATCTACTTCGGGCACGGCGCGTACGGCGTGGAGGCCGCCGCGAAGACGTACTTCGGGGTGGACGCCAAGGACCTCACGGTCCTTCAGTCGGCCACCCTCGCGGGCATCATCACGACGCCCTCGTACTACGACCCGTACGTGAACCCGCAGGGCGCGATCCTTCGGCGGAACTACGCGCTCGACGAGATGGTGAAGTACGGATACCTCCAGGCCGACCGCGCCGCGCAGCTGAAGGGGCACGACGTCGGCGTGCTCGCCAAGGACCCCTCGCAGGAGGCGTTCGCCCCCGCGGCGGCCGAGGCGCACTCGGAGTACTTCGTGGAGTTCGCGAAGCAGCGTCTGATCGACAGCTACGGAGAGTCGAACGTCTTCGGCGGCGGGTACCGGGTCACGACGAGCCTGAACATGAAGCTCCAGCGGGAGGCCTGGCGGGCGGTGCACAGCCACCTGCCGAGCCAGAAGGACCCGTCGGCCTCGCTCGTGTCGATCGACCCGCGCACCGGACAGATCGTCGCGATGGTCGGTGGGCGGGACTTCAAGAAGTCGCAGGTGAACCTCGCCACCACGGGGATGCCGGGATTCGCCGGCTCGGGCCGCCAGGCGGGGTCCGCGTTCAAGACCTTCACCCTGGCGACGGCGATGGAGCAGCACTACGACCTGAACGCGTCCTGGTACGGGCCTTCGTCGATCACGCTGACGGACAAGCGCTGCTACTTCAACGGCCAGCCGTGGCAGGTCTCCAACGCCTCGGACTCGGAGGCCGGGATCTTCTCGCTCGCGCAGGCGACCTGGTACTCCGTGAACACGGTCTTCTCCCAGCTCGTCATCCAGGTCGGGCCGGATCAGGTGGCGAAGACCGCCCAGGAGATGGGGATCGGCGAGAAGCTCGACCCCGTCTGCTCGATCACGCTCGGGTCCGATCCGGTCGCGCCGCTCCAGATGGCGAACGCATACGCGACGCTCGCCACGAACGGCGTGCGACGGTGGGCGACCCCGTTCGCGTCCGTCACCGACCGGCGCGGCCAGCCGGTGCCCGACCGGAAGGGATCCACCGACATCGCGCCCGCGCCCACGCGCGTGCTCGACGCGAACGACGCCGCGCTCGTCACGCAGACGCTCACCGGCGTCGTGAAGTACGGCACCGGCACCGCGGCTCAGCTCGGATCCCGCCCGGTCGCCGGCAAGACCGGCACCGCCGAGAACTACGTGGACGCCTGGTTCTGCGGGTACACGCCGCAGCTCGCGACCTGCGTGTGGGTCGGCTACCCGAAGAACGACAAGACGCCGCTCGTGAACATCGAGGGCGTGCCGGAGGTCTTCGGAGGAACGATCCCGGCCTCGATCTGGCGCGACTTCATGAGCGCTGCACTGCAAGGGGTTCCCGAGAAGGCCTTCGCGACCCCCCAGACCACCACGGGCTACACGGTTGGGCCGTCCATGCGGCCGCCGAAGCCCTCGCCCTCGCCGAAGCCCTCGCACTCGCCGTCCCCGAGCCCGTCCCCGAGCCCGTCGCCGAGCCCTTCGCCGAGCCCGTCTCCGACCGACTCGATCACTCCCTCCCTGACCGCGATCCGCCGCCGGGGCGGGTAGCGCGCGGCCGGGTCGGCCGCTCGCGCGGCCGGACCGCGTTCCCCCTACGCCTCGGTCGGGGTGAGGTCCCGGATCGCGATCACGTCGAGCGGCAGCGCCGCGAGGATCGTCGTTCCCTTGCCCGGCGTGGAGTGCACCAGGAACGTGCCGCTCGCGAGCTCGACGCGCTCGCGCATCGACGCCAGACCCACCCGCCCCATCCTCAGGAACTCCCTGGCCTGGGCGGCGTCGAACCCGATCCCGTCGTCGACGATCTCCACGCGGAGCTGGGAAGGATCGGTCCCGACGTGCACGGAGACCCTGGAGGCCTTCGCGTGCTTGGCCACGTTCGAGAGCGCCTCCTGCACCACGCGATAGGCGAGCGTCTCGAGGTCGTCGGGCACGTCCGTAGTCGGCCCGGCGGTGAACGAGGTGTCGACGCCGTTGCCGGCGCCGAACCTCGCGACGGTCTCGCGGAGCGCGGGGATCAGGCCGCGCTCCTCGAGGAGCGGCGGGCGGAGCCCCGACATCAGCAGCCGGAGCGCGTCGGCTTCGTGCGAGAGCTGCTCGCGGATACGGCCCAGGACCTCCAGACCGCGCTCGACGTCCCCGGCCTTGATCATGAGCAGGGCGGCCTCGAGCGACAGCGACGCCGCCGAGACGCCCTGCACGGGCCCGTCGTGCAGGTCGCGGGCGATGCGGTTCCGCTCCGACTCGATCGCGACGTTGGTCCGGCGCATGATCCGCGTGCGGTCCTCGTCGCGGTCCTGAAGGAATTGAAGGAGCGAGCGGATCGTCCGGTCTGCCACGCGGCCGGCCGTCACGTCGCGCACCAGCAGCAGCTTCCTGGGAGGCTCGAGCGGCACGTCGGAGGTGCGCGACTCCAGGTACAGCGGCTGGCCCTCCCGCTTGATCTCGGCCTGCCCCGTCTCCGGGAGCGAGGCGAGCGAGGGGTCGGCGCCCCTCACGGCCGCCGCCAGCGCGGTCCAGGCCTGGCCCTCGATCAGCTCCCGGGAGAGGCCCACCATCTGGCAGAAGGCATCGTTCACGCGGACCACGACGTCCTCCCCGTTGAGCTCGACGATCCCGTCCGAGGCGGCCTCGAACACCAGCCGAAGGTGCTCCTCGGACTCGCGCAGGGTCTCGTTGGTCTCGCGCACGCGGTCAAGGGCCGTGTCTGCCTCCCGGAGCGCCACCTCCTTCTGCTCCAGGGCCGCGCTGACGTGCTCGCTCGCGTGGGTGCTTCGGACCTGGCTCGTCACGAGCCTCAGGATCGCGGCGGCCCCCAGCGCGGCAACGAGCCAGCGGGCCTGCCCCGGCGAGATGCCGCCCGACTCCCGGCCGGTCGCGACGAACCCGAGCGCCGCGAGCGCCGCCGCGACGGCGGCGCTGGTGAGCACGGGCCGCCCCCACCGGCTGATCCTGGAATCGCGACCGCGCAACCAAGTCGGCGGCGCCCACCCCACGAAGGTGGCGAGCGCGATCGCGCCTGCGGAGAAGGCGACGTCGGCCACGATCGACGCCCCATGGAACTCACCGTGCACCCACTGCCATCCGAGTTGGATCGTGGCGATCCCGAGCCCCGTGAGGATCGCGAACTGCGCGAGGTGACCCCGGCTCGGCACCCAGGCCGCGAGCCCGCCGAAGGACGCGAACGGCACGGCCGCGACGAACGCGAACGCCGCCGTCGAGAGCGAGACCCCCGCGGCGGCGTCATCCGGACGCATCAGCACGTAGGCGATCACCGAGAGCGAGACCGTGACGAGCGTCACGTCCACCCAGATCTCACGGCGCAGCTCGGGACGCAGGTGCGCGTGGAACTCCTGGCGGACGGCGAGCAGCAGCGGCACGGCGAACACCAGGAACCCGACGTCCCATGCGCTCGCGCGCTGAGCCGAGCCCGTCGCCACCCCGAGCGTCATGAAGCCCACGTCGACGATGGCCATCCCCATGAGCAGCGCCGCGAAGTGGCCCGTGCCGGCCCACGCGCGCTGCTGGCGGCGGGCCACCCAGATCACCCACGCCGAGACGGCGCAGGCCGTTCCCACCAGCGTCTCGGCCAGGATGACGCGGGGGCGGCCGTGCGGGGGCAGGACGAGGAACCCGACCGTGACCAGCGCCGCGGTGAGGAGGAGGACCAGCCCGGACGGGCGGTCCCGGGCGTCGGTGTCGCGCGTGAGCATCCACGTCAATGATGGACGCTCGCCTGGGGGCGCGGCATCACCCGTGAGTGGGAACCCTGTAGACGAACGGCCTAGCCCACCGAACCGACGGGGATGAGCCTCCCGGCTATTCGATCAGGCGGCGGCGGAGCGCCTCGGCGACCGCGGCGGTGCGGTCCGAGGCCCCCAGCTTCTCGAAGATGTGCTCGAGGTGGGTCTTCACCGTGTCGGGCGAGATGTACAGGCGCTCGGCGATGTCGCGGTTCGTGTGGCCGAACGCCAGGAGCTGGAGGACCTCGATCTCGCGGGCGGTGAGCGTCTCCGCGCGGCGGTCGCGCTCCTTCGCGGTGGAGAGCTCCTCGGCGAGCGCCACCACGAGCTGTGGGTCGATCACCATGTTGCCGCCGGCGACGAGGCGCACGGTCTGGATCAGGTGCTCGGCGTCTCGGGCCTTCAGCACGTAGCCGCGGGCGCCCGAGCGCACGGCCTCGACGACGAACTGGCGGTCGTCGTAGGCGGTGAGCATGATCACGCCGACGTCGGGGTGCTTGTCGCGGAGCTCCCGGGCGGCCTCCAGGCCGTCCATCTCGGGCATCCGGATGTCGACGAGCGCGATCTCGGGCTGGGTCTCAGCGACCAGCTTCAAGAGCTCGTGGCCGTTGGCCGCCTCCCCGACGACCTCGATCCCATCGGCCATCTCGAGGTAACGGCGCAGGCCCTGCCTCACGAGGGAGTGGTCGTCGGCGATGGCTACCCTGATCGTCACGTTGCCCTCCATCGGTGCCGGGACGGCCCGGCTGGGCCGAGCGCCCCAATCCTAGCGGCTCCGGGGCCCCGTGTTCAGCGACTTCCCTTCCGTCCTGCGAGCGTCCGGGCGCCCGGCGCATCTTCTTCCCGGTCTGCTCGTGCTCCCGCGGGCTCTACTAGGCCTCGGCGTGAGACAGAGCGCAGAATGGCGCCCGTGAGATGTTGCGGACCTCCTGCCCGCGTGGTGCGCCTACGGCGCCGCCCGGTGGTCGCCCTGCTCGTCCCCTTGGTGGCGCTCGCAGGGTGCCAGAAGCCGCCCCCGCAGGTCTCGTGGACCGGCCCGGGTCCAGGGGGAGCGATCCCGTACTCCTCAGGGAAGATGGACTCTGGGCCTGGGGCCATCAGCGTCCATCGGTTCGACGGCGGCGGAAGCGACTCCCCGTTCCCGACCAGCCTCAGCTGGTTCCTTGACATCACGTTCTCGCCCGACGGGACCCGTGTCGCCTACATCCCCCGAACCGGCCGGAGCAGGAATGAGCTCGTCGTAGCCAACGCCGACGGGTCCGACCCGAAGACGCCTTTTGTGCCCAGATGGCTGTTCGCACCGCAGCTCCCCGCCTGGTCGCCGGATGGGACCCGGATCGCCCTCTCGGGCTCCGGGCCCGGGGATAGCTTGGGCCAGGAGCGTCCGTTCGTCGTCGACCCTGTGACCGGGAAGGAACGGTCAATCGGCGGCATCGCAGGATTCTGGGACGCCCTCGCCTGGTCGCCGGACGGCCGGGCGATCGCCCTGTCGGGTTTGAGCTTGAACAGCCGCGGCGACGGCATCTGGATCGTTCCCCTTGATGGATCGGCTCCCCGCGAGATCGTCTCGGGGATGTACGGCCTTCAGATGGGGTGGTCCTCCAATGGGGTGCTGGCCTTCAGCACTGGCGGTCCGACGCCGACCACAGGCCTGACCGTATGCACGACGAAGGGGTGGAACGTCTGGACCGTCCGATCGGACGGCTCAGAGCTGAAGCGACTGACCGGGAACTGGCTGGGCGGGGACGGCAACCCGGTCTGGTCCCCAGACGGGGACTGGATCGCGTTCTGGAGCGATCGCCCCTTCGATTGGACGCCCGGCACCGAGTGCGGACGATCCCCTCCCCAGTAAGGCAACATCTGGGTCATGCGGTCAGACGGAACCGACGTACATCCGATCGTTACGCTCGGTGAGGGACAGGAGGGGTCACCGTTCCAGTGGCTCGCATCGTTGCCCCCTGGATGATACGGGAGTCCGCACGATCCAAACCTGGACGGCCGCGGACCTTGAGGCTGAGAAAGACCGACTCATGACTGAACGAGAGACACCGGGGAGCAGGGCTGGATTCCGGGCTGCACGGGGGGCCCGAGGCAGCGCGATCCTCAGAGGGTTCGTCTCGCTGTTCCCAGGGGTGATGATTGCCAAGAGGATCGAGCAGTTTGCCATGGCCGTCGGAAAGGCGACTAGGGAGTTGTCGTTCGAAGGCGACAAAGAGCATGTCTTCGAGGAAATCCGCTCGGCACTTGCAACGATAGGCCGCGTCACGGAAGTCGATGAGCCCACCTTCGTCCGAGGCCGAACAAGGGTGGGGTTGCAGAGGGTCGATGTACGTGTGTCCATCCAGGAGAGGGGCGCTTTCTCGGTGGCCCAGATCGAAGCCTTCGCCGACGACGTCTGAGGAGCGGGGGCCAAGATGGGGTATCAAGAAGCTCCTGAAGGCCCTCCATGAACAACCGATCGCCGAATGAACATCCTCTTGCGGCTTGTGGCTTTCGCCGGGGCGGGTAGTCTCATCTACTTCTTGATCGCTCGAAGGGCGTTCAACCGCAAGAGATGAGGGCCACGGCGAGGAGGAACACGGTGGACGCCGCTTGCCGGGCAGCATGTTCACGGGCGACTCGAGTGAGCCTCCTCCCGGCGTTCGATGTGAGACCGAGTGACGATGGCGGGCAGGTTTCCGTCGCAGAGCATGCGGCTGAGCCGGCGGTCAAGGAGCAGTACGGGGAGTGACGAGTCGGGAGACTTTGATCCGATGACGATCCGCCTGTTGGCAGCGCTCACGGCGTGGCTGGGGCTGGTCCTGCTGGCCGCTCTTGCCGTGGCTCTGGCTCCTGCCGAGTGGCGGGCGCAGGGTCGCCGGCAAGGGGGGTGGCGCCGCGTGCCGGAGTTCATGGCCAAGTCCCTGCTCCTTGGCCTGTTGCCCGCCCTCAACGCGAGTGGGGGGCAGGGGGTCACGTTCCTCCAGTGGCTTCGCTGGATCGCGTCCTGGGACGCCGTCGCGTTGGCCGCCATCGGGGGTTTCGGTGTCGTCCTTTACCACAATCACCCGACCGCGTTCCGCCCTGGATCAGATCCTCAGGAGAAGGATCCGGGCACGTTGAGTCGGAAGGATTGGTGGGCTCTTGCCTTGTTTCTCGCTGCGGGGGGAGTCCTTGGGTGGTTACTCGTAGGATCGTCTCCATGAGGGCTGCAACCTGAACCGCTAGATCCCGTCGGGGTCCAGCCGCCGCAGGTAAGAAGGGGTCTGCTCACAGCTCGCTCACGGTGATGTACCCCCACTTCGATGTGATCGGCCTGCCCGGAGGCTCGCCCCGGAGCTCCCCTCCTCAGAAGATGTAGTACCAGTTCATGAAGAGCAGGGTGAGCACGGCCATCCCGCCGGGGAAGGCCGCCAGCACCGCCGTGCGCGGCACCCGGCGGCGTTCCACCAGATCGGCGATCACCCAGAACGCGGGGAAGAGCACGATCAGGAACCGGGGCATCGACAGCAGGGGACGGTCGGGGAAGGGATAGAGCAGCGGGATCAGAAGGCTGAGCCACACGTAGACCGAGTAGGCCGGCCGGAGACGCGGGGCGCCCCACGCGGCGGCCGCCACCACGATCCCGACCAGCGCGAGGTCGATCGCCCAGTAGCCGAAGCCCGTCCCTCCCGGGCAGCACGTCCCCAGATGGAAGGCGCGGTGGAGCGTGACCCAGATGCGCGGCTCGAAGCTGCGCTGCCAGCCCTCCTGGGCGTGGAGCGGCGCCAGGGCGTCTCGCGATCGGATCCACCACGAGGCCGCGTAGACGCCCGGCCCGATCCCGACGGCACAGGCCGCCGCCGCGCGACGAAGGCCTCGGCCGCTGCCCCCCCTCGACTGCTGCCACGCCTCGACGAGCAGCGCCGGAACCAGCACGATCCCGATCGCGCGCGTGGCCGCCGCGAGCGCGCCCGCGACCGCGGCCCGTCCCCACCGATCCTCGCGGGCCGCGCGGAACGCCGCGACCGTGCAGAGCAGGAACAGCGGCTCTGCGTACGGGGCGAAGAAGAAGAACGCGGTGGGAAAGAGAGACACGAGAAGCACGGTGGTGCGCGCGACCGGCTCGGAGCGCTCGCGCACCGTCAGGTCGTACAGCAGCACGAGCGCCGCGAGGTACGCGCCGTTCGACACGAGGATTGACGCCGGCAGCGGGTGGCCTCCAAGGAGGAACGAGACCGCGCGGATCGCGATCGGGTACAGCGGGAAGAACGCCGCGCTTCCGTCGTTCGCGTGATAGCCGAACACGGCGATCCGAAGGAAGTGGTTCGCGTCCTGGCGCTGAAGGGCCGTGAAGAGGAGCCCCCAGCCGTGCATCGCGGGCTGCTGGAACACGCCCGCGGCGCCGGCGTCGGCTCCGCCCGGCGCGATCAATCCCGGTCCGAGCCACGACAGCAGGAACAGCCCGAGCCGGACCCCCAGGAACACGCGCGCGCAGTACCAGAAGGCGCCCCGGAGCGGCCTCCTCCGCTCGGGCGTCATGTGGTGGCCTCCGCCACCAGCGGCGTCGCGGGGACCGGCGCCTCGTCCGGGAGCGGCTCTGGCGCCCTGCGCATCCACACGACCAGGCACCACACGAGCACCAGCGCGCGCACCAGCACCGCCACCTCGAACCACCACTGCGGCCATCCCCACGGGAAGCTGTCAACGCTGCCGAAGAACCGGAAGCGCGTCAGGAACACCGCGACGTCGGCGAGCGAGAACGCGACGAACGCCCTCAGGTCCGGGAGCGCCAGCGCGAACAGCGGCAGCAGCCACAGCCCGTACTGGGGCGAGTACACCTTGCTTGTCAGCAGGAACAGCACGACGATCGGGAACGCGAGCGTCCAGCGCGCGAAGCCGGGGTCGCGTCGCTGCTTCCACCACCACGTCAGCGCGGAGAGCACCAGGAAGGCCCAGAGCGAGATCTCGTTCACCCTCGCCGTTCCGATGCAGGCCCACGAGAGATGCCGGCACGCGATGTACGCGATCGAGTCCCAGTCCGGCGTCCGCCCGGCGTTGTATCGGAAGAACGTCCACCACGACGACGTCGCGAGGATCGCGAAGGGAGCGTTCACAACGAGCCAGGACCCCGCCGAGGCCCAGAGCACCTCGATCGCCCCGTCGGGCTTGCGCTCGCGCAACCGGTGCGCGACGAAGGGAAGGACGAGGAGCGCGGGGTAGAGCTTGGCCGCCGCGCCGAGCCCCAGCAGGATCCCCGACGTGCGGTCCCGCCCGCGGAGCAGCGCGAGCGTGGCGCCGGTCGCGAGCGCCACCGCGAGCAGGTCCCAGTTCATGAAGGCGTAGATCGCGAGCGTGGGCGCGAACGCGAAGTACAGCGCCCGCCTGCCCACGATCAGGTAGAGGCAGACCGCGACGGCGACCGCGCAGATCGCCAGCAGGAACTCGTTCGCGAACAGGAACCCGGCCGTCGAACGGCTCCACATCCAGCCGGCGACGCGCATGAAGTACATCGTGAGCACCGGGTACTCGTCGCAGTTCTGGCCCGAGCGCAGCTGCCGGCAGGCGTCGAGGTACGGGAGGCGCCCACCCTGGAGGCGCTCAGTTCCAAGGAGAGGCTCGATGTCGTTGTAGCAGAGCAGCCGGTACTGGCGGCCGTCCGACCAGTTCCCGTCGGCGCAGGCCGCCTTGGTCCCCGCGCCCAGCATCAGCGTCCCGGCCAGGCACAGCAGGACGAGCCCGAAGCTGAGGGGTGCGGCGCCGGTTCGCCGGTCGGGCGCGTCCATCCGGGCGAATCGTAGCCGTCCTGAAGCCCGTGGACCGTGCGAGCTAACACTCGTAGAGTGGGGAGTCGTGAGGTACCGCGTGGAGCAGCTGGCCGCGGCCTGCGGCGTGTCGGTGGACACCGTCCGCTACTACCAGTCGCTCGGCCTGCTGCCGGCGCCCGAGCGCGAGGGCAGGGTCGCCTGGTACGGGCCCGAGCACGCCGTCCGGATCCGGGAGGTGCGGGCGCTCCAGAAGAAGGGACTCACCCTGGCGGCGGTGAACCGCGTGATCCGGGGCGAGCTGGGCCGGGCCGACGCGGACCTGGCGGCCGCGGTCGCGGCCGAGCGCGGCGGCGCCGACTCCGAGGAGCTGCTCACGCTGGAGGAGTTCGCGAGCCGCAGCGGCGTGCCGGCCTCGCTGATCCAGGCGGTGGAGCGCGAGGGCGTGCCGTTCGGGCGCCGCGTCGGCGACGAGGCCCGGTACACGGCGGGCGACATCGAGATCGTGAGGGTGGCGCTGCGGCTCCTCGAGTTCGGCCTGCCGCTCCCGGACCTCCTCACGCTCGCGCGCGAGGCGAACGAGGCGATGAGCGGCCTGGCCGAGCGCGCGGTCGAGCTCTTCGACGAGCGAGTGCGAAAGCCGATCCGCGACACCGCCGCGTCCGACGAGGCCGCGGCCGAGCAGATGGTCGAGGCGTTCCGCGAGCTCCTTCCGGCGGTGACCCAGCTCGTCTCGCACCACTTCCGTCGGGTGCTGCTGGAGGCGGCCGAGGCGCACGTGGAGGGCTCGGCGCGGTGACCCCCGAGGAGCTTCCCCAGGGCGAGGAGAAGGCCCGCTCGGTCAGGCGCCTCTTCGACACGATCGCCGGCCGCTACGACCTGGTGAACCGGGTCATGACGTTCGGGATGGACATGGGGTGGCGCCGACGCGCGGTGCGCGCCCTGCGCCTTCCCGGTGGAGCGCTCGTCTTCGACCTCGCGTGCGGCACCGGCGACTTCTGCCGCGAGCTCACGCGCGCCGGCTACCGCGCGGTGGGCTTCGACTTCTCGCACGGGATGCTGGTGCGGGCAAGGACCGAGGCGCCGCTCGTGGAGGCCGACGTCCTGAGGATCCCGGCGCGCGACGGGGCCGCCGACGGGGTCACGTGCGGGTTCGCGCTGCGCAACGTCGTGTCGCTGCCGGGGTTCTTCGCCGAGATCGCGCGGGTCGTGCGCGCCGGAGGCCGGATCGCGCTGCTCGATGCGAGCGAGCCCGACTCGGCGGTCATGCGCGCGGGCCACGGCGTGTACTTCAACAAGGTCGTGCCGGCCGTGGGCGGCCTGCTGTCGGACCGGGCCGCGTACTCCTATCTGCCGCGGTCGATGGCGTACCTGCCGCCGGCGGCCGAGATGGTGCGGATGCTCCGGGCCTCCGGCTTCCCCGACGCCGAGCGCGTGCAGCTCTCCGGCGGCATCACGCAGCTGCTGGCCGGCACGCGAGGATGAGCGCGGCTTCCCTGGTCGTGTCCGAGCGACGGCTCGGGGCCGCGTTCGACCTGCTCGCCGCCTACGACCCGGGCGACGGGTTCGTGGTGGAACGGGCCGGCTCGGGAGTGGCGGGGCGGGGGGCCGCGGCCCGCATCGTGGTCCCCGCCGGCAAGGACCAGGTGGCCCGTGGAGCCGAGGCGGTGCGCGCCGCGCTCGCGATGCTCGGCCCGGTTCCCGCGGTCGGGGCGGTCGGGGCGGTCGGGGCGGTCGGGGCAGTCGCGGTGGGCGCGTTCCCGTTCGACGGCACGCGGGACGCCGTGGTCGTGATCCCCGAGCGCGCGGTGCGTCGCGACGAGGGTGGCCCTGCCCGGGAGATCCTGGTCACGCGGGAGGTTTCGCGGGCGGGGCAGGCGGCGCACGCCGCGCAGGGCGGTTCGCGCGCGGCGCACGCCGGGCAGATGTACACGCGGGTGCCGGTCCGCGCGGCGCCCTCGGAGGCGTTCGAGAAGATCCTGCCGGTGCCCTCCGATGCCGGCTACCGGGCGGCGGTGGCCGACGCCACCGGGCGGATCCGGGCGGGCGATCTGCGGAAGGTGGTGCTCGCGCGAACGCTGGAGGTCGAGGCGGGGCGCCGGCTCGATCCCCGCGCGCTCGTTCACCGCCTGCGCGCCGTGGACCCCTCGTGCTTCGCGTTCGCGGTGCCCTCGGGACCCCGGGCGGTGCTCGTGGGAGCCAGCCCCGAGCTGCTCGTCTCACGGCGCGGCCGCGTGGTGCGCGCGAACCCTCTTGCCGGCTCCGCGCCCCGCTCGGGCGACCCGCGGGAGGATCGGGCGAACGCCGAGGCTCTCGCGGCTTCCGCCAAGGACCGGGAGGAGCACGCGGTGGTGGTCGAGGCGATCGCGGCGGCGCTCGGCCCGCTCTGCGAGGCGCTCTCGTGGGACCCCGCACCGGTGCTGCTCGAGACCGCAAACGTGTGGCACCTGTCCACGCGGTTCGAGGGCGTCCTTCTCGAACCGGCCCCTTCGGCCCTGGACCTCGCGGCGGCGCTGCACCCGACGCCGGCCGTGTGCGGCACGCCCACCGAGGCCGCCCGGGCGCTCATCGGGAAGCTCGAGCCGTTCGACAGGGGGTGCTACGCCGGGCCGGTTGGATGGGTCGACGCCGCGGGCGACGGGGAGTGGGCGATCGCGCTCCGCTGCGCAGAGCTGTCGGGGGAAAGGGCGATCCTGTACGCGGGCGCTGGCATCGTGCGCGCCTCGGAGCCCGAGAGCGAGCTCGACGAGACCGAGCGGAAGTTCCGGGCGTTCCTCGACTCGCTGCGCTGGGGCTGAGCCCGGCGCTCAGCCTTCCGCGGCGCCTTCGCGTTCGCGTTCACGCCCGCGCTCCACGAGCACGCGGCGGAGGATCTTCCCCGAAGCCGACCTGGGAATCTCCTCGATGAACTCCACGCGCCGCACCTTCTTGAAGGAGGGCACGCGCCCCGAGACCCACGACATCAGCTCGCCCTCGGTGACCTGGGCGCCGGGGGTGCGCACCACGAACGCCTTCGGGACCTCGCCGGCGACCTCGTCGCGCGCCGGGATCACGGCGCAGTCGGCGACGGCGGGATGGCTCAGAAGCAGCGCCTCGAGCTCTGCCGGAGGCACCTGGTACCCGCGGTACTTGATCAGCTCCTTCAGGCGGTCCACGACCGACAGGTAGCCGTCGGCCCCCGCGTGGCCGACGTCCCCGGTGTGCAGCCAGCCGTCGCGGTCGAGCGTGAGCGCTGTGGCCTCCGGGCCGTTCAGGTACCCGGTCATCACCTGCGGACCTCGGACGAGGATCTCGCCGTCCTCATCGGGACCCAGGTCGGCGCCCGTCTCGACGTCCACCACGCGGATCTCGGTGGACGGCAGGATCCGGCCGATCGTGCCGGGACGGGCCTCGGCCGGATCGCGCGAGGGTGCCGAGACGACAGGGCTCGCCTCCGTCAGGCCGTAGCCCTGCACGACGAGCGCGCCGATCCGCGCTCCGGCGGCTCGCGCCAGCGCCTCGTCCAGCGGCGCGGCTCCCGAGAGCACCCATCCGAGCTTCGACAGGTCGTGCCGCTCCACCTCTGGATGCTTCGCCAGGGCAAGGACGATCGGCGGCACGATGCACGCGACCGTGACGCGGTGCTCCTCGATGAGACTCAGGAACGGCTCAAGCTCGAACCTGGGCATCGTGACGACGGTGGCGCCGCGCCACAGCGCCAGGTTGAGGATCACGGTGAGCCCGTAGATGTGGAAGAAGGGCAGCACGCCGATCATCACGTCGTCCTCGGAGAACGAGACGGCCGCCTGCGACTGGATCACGTTGGCGACGAGGTTCCGGTGCGTGAGCTGCACGCCCTTCGCGAAGCCGGTGGTGCCGCTCGAGTAGGGGAGCGCGACGACGTCGTTCGCGGGATCGATCGCGACGTCGGGCAGCCCGGCGTCGCCGGAAAGGAGCGAGATGAAGGGGGTCCCCTCGTCGGCCTCGCCCAGCACGAACACCTCCTGGACGCCCGCGGCCTTCGCGGCCGGCATCGCCCGGTCCAGGAACGGCGCGACCGTCACCAGGAACCGCGCGCTCGCGTTCTCGAGCTGCTGGCGCACGTCCTCGGTGGAGAAGAGCGAGTTGACCGTGGTGCTGGCGCCGCCGGCCAGGGCCACGCCGTGGAAGGCCACCGCGTACTCGGGGACGTTGGGCGCGAAGAGGCCCACGACCTCGCCGGGCGAGAGGCCGCGCGCCGCGAACCCGGCGGCGCACCGGTTCGCGAGCCCCGCGAGTTGCGCGAAGGTGATCGAGCGCCCGGTCGGCCCGTCGACCAGCGCGGGCTTGTCGCCCAGATCGGCCGCGCGCTCGAGGACGAACGCGGGCAGCGAGACGTCGGGGATCGTCACGTCGGGGTAGGGGCTCCGGAAGACCACGGGCGAACCGTAGCCGACTACGAAAGGCCCTGCAGCGCCGCGTCGACGGCGGCCTGGACCTGGCCGTGGCGGGCGCGGTTCAGCTCGGGATCGACGATGACCTCGACGACGGTCACGCCGCCTGATGCCGCGGCGCGATCGAGGGCGGGCACGAGCTCGTCGGAGCGTTCCACGCGTGTATGTCCGGCGCCGGCGGTCGCGCACAGCGCCGAGAAGTCCTCGAACCCGTGGGGCGTGACGAACAGTTCGCGATGCTCCGGCAGGTCTCGCTGGGGCAGGAACCCGAAGATCGTGCCGCCGCCGTTGCCCAGCACGACGAGGACGGCATCGAGGCCCCGGCGCGCGTTCCAGAGCAGCGCGCCGACGTCGTGCAGGAGCGTGAGGTCGCCGATGAGTGCGAAGGTGGGACCGCCACCCGCAGCCGCGCCTGCCGC
>JACQDK010000061.1 GCA_016201135.1 Actinomycetota bacterium | reverse complement strand
CACGCGGCGAGCGTGGGCCCGGTCGAGGAGGACCAGCTCTTCTACCTGATGAGCCGCGGCATCCCCCACGACGAGGCCGAGAAGCTGATCGTGTTCGGGTTCTTCAACGAGGTCCTCGAGCGCATCACGCTCGAGGAGGTCCGCGGGAGCGCCGCCCGGGCGATCGAGGCGGAGCTGAACCGCGGCGAGCCCGGCGAGGTGACCTCCTAGATGGCGCTCGTGAAGGTCTGCGGCGCCGCCGACGTGCCCGAGGGCGAGGCGCGCCGCTTCGAGGTCGCCGGTCGCCTGGTCGCCGTCGCGAACCTGGGCGGGGAGGGCTTCCGCGCGATCGACGCGATCTGCTCGCATGCGCACGCCTTCCTGGACGAGGGCGAGGTCGAGCCCGACCTTCAGACGATCGAGTGCCCGCAGCACGGCTCGACGTTCGACCTGAACACCGGCAAGCCCCGCACGCTCCCGGCCACGCTCCCCGTGGCCGCGTACCCCGTGAAGACCGAGGGCGACGACATCCTGATAGAGGTGACCGGATGACCGACACGAAGGCGACGCTGGAGATCAGAGGCCTGAGGGCCGCGGTCGAGGGCAAGGAGATCCTGAAGGGGATCGACCTCACCGTCCGGCAGGGCGAGACGCACGCGATCATGGGCCCGAACGGCTCGGGCAAGTCCACGCTGGCGAGCGTGATCATGGGAAGGCCCGGTTACACCGTCACCGCCGGCACGGTCGTCTTCAAGGGCGAGGACGTCACGGGCCTCACCGCCGACGAGCGGGCCAGGCGCGGGCTCTTCCTCGCGATGCAGTACCCCGTCGAGGTTCCCGGGGTCTCGGTCGTCAACTTCCTGCGGACCGCCTACCAGAGCGTCAAGGGCGAGCAGACCTCCGCGCTCGCCTTCCGCAAGCACATGAAGGAGAAGATGGAGATGCTCGGCGTGGAGGACGCTATGGTGAACCGCTATCTGAACCAGGGTTTCTCCGGAGGCGAGAAGAAGCGGAACGAGGTGCTTCAGCTGGCGGTCCTGGAGCCCGAGATCGCGATCCTGGACGAGACCGACTCCGGCTTGGACATCGACTCTCTGCGCCAGGTGGCGACCGGCGTCGCCAGGCTGGTCGGCCCCGACCTCGGGGTCCTTCTGATCACCCACTACCAGCGGATCCTCAACTACATCACGCCCGACTTCGTCCACGTGATGATCGCGGGGCGTATCGTCAAGGAGGGCGGCAAGGAGCTCGCCCAGGAGCTCGAGGCCAAGGGCTACGAGGGCATCCGCGCGGAGCTCGGGCTGGAAGATGCCGTCGGGGCAGCGACCGAGTAGGAGCGTGGAGATGTCTTCGGACGAGCGGCACCCCCGGAGCCTGGACGTCGCGCGCGTGCGGGCCGACTTCCCGATCCTGGAGAGGACGGTGAACGGGAAGCCGCTCGTCTACCTCGACAGCGCGGCCACCTCGCACAAGCCCACGGCCGTGATCGACGCGGTATCGGACTTCTACGCGCATCACAACGCGAACGCGCACCGCGGCCTGTACTTCCTGGGCGAGGAGGCGACCGAGGCGTTCGAGGGCGCCCGTGGGAAGGTGGCGCGGTTCTTCAACGCGCCGGGCCCGGAGACGATCGTCTTCACGCGCGGCACCACCGAGTCGATGAACCTGGTCGCCCAGGGGTGGGGCCGCAAGTTCCTGAAAGCCGGCGACGAGGTGCTGCTCACCGAGATGGAGCACCACTCCAACATCGTCCCGTGGCAGATGACGGCCCAGGTGACCGGCTGCGTGCTGCGCTACATCCCGCTCACCGACGACGGGGTGCTCGACCTCACCGATCTCGGCTCGCTGCTCACCGAGCGCACGAAGATCCTGTCGGTGACCGGCATGTCCAACGCGCTCGGCACGATCCCGCCGCTCTCCCGGCTGGTCGAGGCGGCGCACGCGGTGGGCGCGATCGTGGCGATCGACGCCGCCCAGCTCGCGCCGCACTCGCGGGTCGACGTGCAGGCGCTCGACTGCGACCTGCTCGCGTTCAGCGGGCACAAGATGCTCGGGCCGACGGCCTCGGGCGGGCTCTACGGCAAGGCCGAGGTGCTCGACGCGATGGACCCGATGTTCGGGGGCGGGGAGATGATCTACGAGGTCTACCCGGATCACTCCACCTACAAGGAGATCCCCTACAAGTTCGAGGCAGGCACGATGCAGATCGCGCAGCAGGTCGGCCTGGGCGCGGCGATCGACTACCTGGAGGGGCTGGGGATGGATGCCGTGCGCCGGCACGAGCGCGAGATCACCTCGTACGCGCTCGGGCGCCTGATCGAGGCGGGAGCCACCGTGTTCGGGCCGGCGGACCCCGGCCTGCGCGGAGGCGCCGTCTCGTTCTGGTACCGGGACGTGCACCCGCACGACCTGGCGACGATCCTGAACGAGGAGGGCGTGGCGATCAGGGCGGGGCATCACTGCGCGCAGCTCGTCATGCGCCGCTTCGGCACGCCGGCCACCGCTCGGGCATCGTTCTACGTCTACAACACCCTGGAAGAAGTGGACGTGCTCGTGGCGGCGCTCGCCAGGGCGCAGGACATCTTCGTCTGAGGCTGGAGGGGCAGTGGCGCTCGACGACATCTACAAGGAAGTCATCCTGGACCACTACAAGAGTCCGCGGAACAAGCGGGAGCTGCCCGGGGCGGAGCTCTCGTGCACGCGGAACAACCCGCTCTGCGGCGACGAGATCACCGTCTTCGTGCACCAGCAGGACGGACGGGTCGCCGGGGTGAGCTTCCAGGGCGCCGGCTGCTCGATCAGCCAGTCGTCGGCCTCGATGATGACCGAGGCCGTGCAGGGGAGGAGCCTCGCCGAGGCCCTGTCGCTCGCCTCGGACTTCCGCGGCATGATGGCCGGGGAGGTCGACCCCGACGAGGAGGAGTTCGGCGACCTGATTGCGCTGAAGGGCGTGGTGAAGTACCCGATCCGGATCAAGTGCGCGGTGCTCGCCTGGGACGTGCTCCAGGAGGCCCTCCAGGGCGCCGGCGAGGCGACGGCCTCCGCTCCGCACGAGGCGTAGCCCGACCTCTCGGGCGGCTAGCATTCTCGCGATGCGGATCGAGTTCTCCGAGGACGGGCGCGACTTCCGGCGGCGAGGCTGGCGCGAGCTCGTCCAGGCCGACCCCGCCGGAACCTTCTTCCACACCCCCGAGTACCTGAAGCTGTACTGGGAGGAGTTCGGCGAGACGCCCGAGCACCTGCTCTTCGCGTTCGCAGAAGAGGACGACGGCACCCAGGTGGGGGCGTGCGCGTTCGAGCGGATCGGGACGACCCTGCGGTTCCTGGGCGGGACCGAGGTGACCGACTACATGGGCCCGGTGGGCCTGCCCGAGCGTCAGGACGAGTTCGCGAAGCAGCTCTGGGCGGCTCTGCTCACCCGAGACGACTGGGCCGAGGCCGACCTCTGGGGCCTGGCTGAGGACCGGCCGTGGCTCGGGCTGCTATCTGAAGCGGCTGCGGCCCAAGGGCTCTCGGTTGAGCTGGCGGAGGACCACGACGGCGTCGCGCCGTTCCTGCCGCTTGCCCCGACGTGGGAGGCCTACCTGGAAGGCCTGCCCTCGAAGCTCCGCCACGAGATCAGGCGCAAGGCGAACAAGCTCGAGGCCGAGGCCGGCCCCTTCAGCACGGAGACCGCCACCGACCGGACGCTGCTCCCGCTCCTGGACCGCTTCGTCGAGCTGCACCGCACGAGCGAAGGCCCGAAGGGCGTGTTCATGGTGCCGGGCATGGAGATCTTCTTCCGCCGGCTCGGGGAGGCCTTCTGCCGCAGTGGCGTGTTCCGGCTCACCTTCATCGAGGTGGGCGGCGTGAAGGCGGCCGGCACGATCGGATTCTCCTTCGACGGGACCTTCTTCCTGTACAACTCGGCGTTCGACCGGAAGTGGCAGCAGCTCGCGCCCGGGATGGTCCTGGTCGGAGAGGACATCCGCCTCGCGATCGAAGACGGATGCCAGGCCTTCGACCTGTTGAAGGGCGACTACCCCTACAAGTACCGGTTCGGCGCGGTCCCCAGGTCGGTGAAGCGCCTCGTGGTGCGACGCTAGGCCGTTCGGATCTCGGCCGAGGCGAGCAGCGTCCCGTCGGGCGAGGACAGCGTGAGCTTGGTGAACGAGCGCAGGTCCGCGTTCGTCACGATCCATGCGGACCCCTCGCCCTGCGCGTCGAGCGTGATCGAGGGGAAGGGGATCCGCGTGCCGTCGCGAGTCCAAAGGGTCGCCTGGAAGCCGTCGCCGCTCATCCCCGGCACGCGGAGGATCGCCAGGCCCCAGGACTGGTCGGTGTGGGCGTCGTAGAGCACCAGGCTGCCCTCGACGTGCTGGACGCCGCTCGGGCGCAGGGTGCCGATCCGGAAGTCTCGGCCTCCGAGCACGTGAAGGATCGTCTGGTAGCTCCGCGCGCCGGCCGCGAACTCGTTCGCGCGGCGCGTCTGCGCCACGCCCCAACCGGCGGAGACGACCAGCAGGATGGCCGCGGCCGCGGCCGCGAGCAGGGTGAGCCGGCGGCCGCGGGGAGCCTCGACGGGGGTGTCGCGCCACTCCTCCTCGAGGACCGTGAGAACGCGGTCGCGGAGCTCGGTCGGCGGACGACGATCGTGAGCTGCGCGGGCGAACGTGGTGAGGCCCTCGCCGAGCGCCTGCATCTCGGCACGGCACCCGGCGCAGCCGCGCAGATGGCGGCGGACGTTGATGTCCTGCTCGCCCTCCAGGGTCCCGAGGAGGTGCTCGGGCAGGAGCTCTCGCACTTCGTCACACGTCACGGTGTTCCTCCGTCAGTGCCTCGCGCAGCCGCAGCAGCGCGGTTCGGATCCGGGTCTTGGCCGTGCCGACCGGGATGCCCTCCATCTCGGCGACCTCCGCGCTGGTCTTGCCCCCGAAGTAGGCGAGCTCGAGGGCGGCCCGCTGCTCGTCCGAGAGCGACCCCATCGCGCGCCGCGCTCGGGCCGCCATGTCGCCGGTGGCGGCCAGATCGTCGGGGCCCGGCCGGTCGTCGGCCTCGACCGGAGGTCCGAGGGCCTCCAGCGAGCGCGACTCCAGGACCCGGCGGCGCAGCGAGTCGATCGCGAGCGATCGCGCGACGAGAAGGACCCACGTCTCGAGCCTTCCGCGAGCGGTGTCATAGCGATCGGCGTTCCTCCAGAGCTTCACGAAGGTGTCCTGGACCAGATCCTGAGCTGCAGCGTCGTTCCCGAGCATCACGATCCCGAGGCCGTAGATCCGGGAGGCGAACCGCCCGTACAGCTCTTCGGCCGCCCGCGGGTCGCGGCCCGCGAACCCTCGCATGAGGGAGGCGGCGTCCTCCGGATCGTGGCTTCTCACTCGTCGCACGGTACTCGCTGGGTGTACGAGCGGGAAGGACTCCCGGCTCTATCGGTAGCCGCGGGCGCGGTAGGCGGCGAAGGCCGCGTAGAAGCGGTCGATCCGCACGCCGAAGGCCTCCTGGAAGGCGGCGGGCACCTTGCCGCGGCTCTGGTAGCCGAGCCAGAACCTCTTCAGTGAGCCTTCGCCCGCGCGCCGGACCAGGTCCTCCACGGCGAGGAACGCGACGCTGTAGTCGTTGGTCTCCAGGTGCCCGTGGGCGAGTGCCGCGAGGGGCCGGCCGTCCCGGCCGGCGAAGTACACGTCGCGCAGGCGCAGGGACGCGTAGTC
Source organism: Actinomycetota bacterium (assembly GCA_016201135.1). GTDB lineage: Bacteria > Actinomycetota > UBA4738 > UBA4738 > HRBIN12 > JACQDK01. Next base: position 3,955 of record JACQDK010000061.1, on the reverse strand, counting down.
GACCCGGTGCAGGCGGGCGGCCTCCCGGTAGCTCTCGTACACGGCAGCGCCCTCGATCAGCCAGTTGGGGGCGGTCTGCGTGCAGGCGCAGTAGGCGAACTCGGAGAACTCCACGACGTGATACCACTCGTGCAGCATCGTGATCAGTCGTTGGCCGGGCGGCGCCCCGGCCCAGCCCGGGCTCCGCGTGTAGACGTCGATCGTGAAGTTCGGAGGATCGGGCCGGGTTGCCGCGACCGCGCCGGGGCCGGTACGAGCAAGGAGCTTCACCACGACGCGCCAGTAGTCGCACCGGGGGATCCTCGTGTCGAAGGACGTCAGCGCGAGGCGGGTACCGCTCCTGGCGTCCCGCTCGTCGCTCGCCGCCACCCCCGGTCCGCGCTGGAACCGCACCCGGTAGTCGGAGAGCGAACGGGTGCAGGTGGGTGTGGGGGGAGAGGGAGAGACCGGAGAGACCGGCGCGACCGACGACGAGGCGGTCGCGCCGGTCGGCGTGGGGGAGGGGCTCGGCGAGGGCCCGCCGCGCGCGCACCCGGTGACGATCAGGGCGGCGACGCCGAGCGCCAGCGCGCGGCGGGCCCTCGCCGGTGGCGGCCCGCCCAACCCCGCCGAGCGGCTCACGAGGAGCCCCTCAGGCGTAGCAGCGGATGTGCCGCAGGAGCGAGGCGGCCAGCTCGATGTCGCCCCCGAGCACGAGGTTCCCCGAGTCCAGGGCCTCCTCGGCGGGGATCCGGCGCGCCGCGACGAGCGCGAACTGCGGCGCCCTGCCCGAGACGTACGCAGCGGGCTTCCTGCCGGCCGGCGGGACCTCACCGGGGGAGAGCCCCCAGTGCCACGAGCCCCCGCCCGCCCCCTCGAGCTCGACGAGGACGCTCTGGCCCTGGAACGAAAGGCCCGCCCGGTCCAGTGCCCACGGGAGCATCCGGATCGCGAGGTCCGCCGTGAGGTGCACGGGCCAGTGCTCGATCGCGGGGGCGAGGCCGTTGGTCGCGCGCATGTCCTCGCCGTGCACCCACCACTCCACGATGCGTGACTGAACCAGGTACCGGGGGGCGATCTCGCCGGAGAGCCACGTGACCGTCCTGGAGGCCCACGCCTCGTCGTCGAGCTTCGCGGCGAGCCCCAGGAAGGCGTCGGCGGCCTTGCCCCAAAGGGTCAGCACCTCGCGGGGGGAGAGCCCCGCGCGACGGTTCACGGCGAAGGCGTTGTACCCGTCGACCGTGAACCCTTCCCCTACGAGGGAGGAGCGATACTCGTCGAGCTCCACCGGGGGGTCGCCGTTCAGGAGCTGCGCCGCGGCCGTGTCCTGCGCGCCCAGGTGGGCCATGACGTCGCGGTTCCACCAGCCGGGGCAGGCGGAGGGCTGCTCCCACGTCTCGGGCCCCGCGAACTGGATCATGCGGCCCAGACGCTGGCGCTCGGCGTGCGCTAGACCCAGGAGCGTTGGGCGATTCGGGACGGGGCCGGCCGGCCTTCCCGTGTCGATCGCGGCGGACATCGCGGCGGATTGTACATGCGTGAACGTGCGTGCTGAGGTGCCCGGCTCATCCCGACTCGTCCCGACTCGTCCCGCACCTTGCTGCCCGCGCCGGGGCGCAGGCGGACCCGGGTGCACCCGCCCTGCTCAGGGCTCCTGCCGCTCGGGGTCTCTTGCGGAATCTGGCCTGTCGGTGGAGTCTCTGCCCGATGGTGAAGGAGCGGCTCGGCGAGCTTGCCGGACGGGTCGTTCCCGGGAGTGGAGGGCGCGCACCGATCCTGGGGTTCGGAGCCGCCGCCGCGTCGCTCCTCGCGTTCGCCGGGTTCGCGGTCGTTCGCCCCCTGGTGTCCTCTGCGGCCTACTACGGTCCGCGGCGCGGCGCGACGGGGTATGCCTATACGTGGGCCATCGCGGCCTTGTTCTGCCCGTACCTGATCGCGCTCCGGTCGATCCGCCGCCCCGATGGGCCGTCGCTCCGCAAGGTCACCGTCCTTGCCGCCGCTGTGTGGGGGCTCCTCCTCGTCGCACCCCTGATCCAATCCCAAGACCTCTTCCAGTACCTCTTCTACGCTCGCATGCAGGTGGTCCACGGTGCCAACCCCTACGTGGTCCGGCCATCGCTCTTCGCCGGGGATCCATGGTTCCCATGGGTTGGGTGGCCCGCGCAGCCCTCCGTGTACGGACCGCTGTGGACTGCGGCGATGGAGGCGGTCGTCGCCCTTGCCCGCGGCAGCGTCCTCCGCGCGATGTTCCTCGGCAAGGTGCTGGCGGTGGCACTGGGCGCGGTCGCCGCGTACGGACTCGTGCAGCTGAACCTAGGAAGGGGTGAACGCCGAAGCGCGCTGGTGGTCGCCCTCTTCGCGCTGAACCCACTCGTGCTCTCGGCCGTGCCGCTCTCGGGGCATGCCGACGTCGCGGTCGCTGCGGCGTTCGTCTGGGCGATCGTGGTAGACCGGCGAGGTCGGACGCTTGGGGCCGTCCTGCTGCTCACCGCAGCGACGCTCGTCAAGCCGTACGCGGCGCTCGCGCTTGTCGCGTACCTGATCGCCGTCGCGAAGCGAGACGGCAGCCGGGCCGCATCGGTCGGAGCCGTGGTGGCCGGCTGCGTCGGCATCGCCGCGTTCGCGCCTTATTGGGAGGGCCTCTCGACGTTCGCGGCGATCGCGTCGGTTGCCGACAAGACCTCGGCCTCCTTGTCGGGGGACGTGCTCCGCGTTGCGACGGCGGCGCTCGGACTCGCTGATGTGAGGCAGCCTGCGGAGGTCGCCGGGGCCCTCGTCCGGGTCGCCGGCCTCGGCGTGATGGTCGCCGCGTTCGCCGGCGTCCTTCGTCGCCGGCGCGATCCCTGGATCGGCGTGATGTCGGTCACGGCTGCGTACCTGCTGGTCACGCCGTGGTTCCTGCCCTGGCATGCGCTCGGGCTGTTGGCACTCGCTGTGGCACTCCCCGAGTCGCCGCTGTCCGGAGCCACCCGCATGTTCGCGGGGTCGTGCCTCGCGGCGGTCGGAGCGCCGGGCGCGCTTCGCCCGGTGGCGTCGGCCGCCGCTCGGTACGGTCCGCCCGCCTTGGCCTACGTCCGTCGCGACGGGGCCGATCGCGACCCTCGCCGCAGGGATCGGCTGCTCCCGGTCGACCGGCCGGCGAGAGTGGCAGCAGGTGCCCCGAGATAGCCGGTCAACCAGGGACTCGCGGCGCCCTGTACATTCGGGCGGTGCGCGTGCTGGTGGCTCCCGACAAGTTCCGGGGAACGCTCTCGGCGGCACAGGCCGCGAGGGCCTTCGAGACCGGGTGGCTCCGGGTACGGCCGGACGATCAGGTCGAGGTCGTGCCGATGGCCGACGGCGGGGAGGGAACGCTCGATGCGCTGGTGGAGGCCCTGGGCGGCCAGACCCTGAGGGAGCGGGTCACCGGGCCGCTCGGGGACCCCGTCGAGGCTCCGTTCGGGCTGGTCCGCACGGCGGAGGGTGTCCTGGCCGTCGTCGAGATGGCCCGAGCTTCGGGGCTCGCGCTGGTGTCCGAGGGCCGGCGGGACCCGCTCCGGGCGACCACCAGAGGGACGGGGGAGCTGATCCGCGCCGCGCTCGCTCGCTCGCCCGTCCGCGTGATCGTCTGCATCGGCGGCAGTGCCACGAACGACGGCGGCTCCGGCATGGCCGCCGCGCTCGGCGCCCGACTGCTGAACGCCCAGGAGGTGCCGATCCATCCGGGCGGAGCCGGCCTGCTCGAGCTGGCGCGCATCGACGTCACCGGCATGGATCGCTCGGTTCGAGGCACCGCCTTCACGGTGGCGAGTGACGTGGACAACCCGCTCACCGGACCCCGCGGCGCCTCGCGCGTGTACGGCCCTCAGAAGGGCGCGTCCGAGGACGACGTGCTGCTGCTCGATCGGGCGCTCGGGCACCTCGCCGCGGTAGTCCACCGTGACCTCGGGGTCGACCTCCGCGACGCGCCGGGGGCGGGCGCCGCCGGCGGTCTCGG
>JACQDK010000060.1 GCA_016201135.1 Actinomycetota bacterium | reverse complement strand
CTCGATCGCGGCGGACGCCTCGGGGCGCCCGGCACCCCGGTAGGGGCCGATCGGCGTCGTGTTCGTCACCACGCAGCGGACGCGGTAGGAGATCTTCGGGATCGAGTAGCAGCCGGAGATCATGTTCGCCGTGTTCGTCGGCAGGAACGCGGCGATCGGGTACGCGCCCACGTCGGCAAGGACGTCGGCTCGCAGGCCCACGACCCTGCCCTCTCGCGTCGCACCTATCCGCACCCTCTGCACCTGCGCGCGGCCGTGCGTGAGGGAGAGCATCGACTCCGACCTGGTCTCGGACCACCGGACGGGCCGGCCGAGCAGTTGCGCGGCCCGGGCCACGGCCAGGTATTCAGGGTAGATCTGCAGCTTCGCCCCGAATCCCCCGCCCACGTCGGGCGCGATCGTTCGCACCTTCTCCCTCGAGACCCCCAGCGCCTCCGCAACGTCGTTCCGGACGTCGAACGGGACCTGGGTGGACACCCAGACCGTGAAGGTGTCATCGGGACCGGGCACCACGCAGATCGCGTTCGGCTCCATCGGCACCGGCGCGAGGCGCTGGTTCACGAATCGGCCTTCTACAACCACCTCCGCCGCTTCCAGCGGATCCTCATCCCAGTTCCGGGATATCGCGCTGCACACGTTCGTGCCGAACCCCGGCCAGAGCAGCGGGGCGCCGGCCTCACAGGAGGCCTCGGGGTCCACGGTCGCATCGAGCGGGTCGTACTCCACGGTCACGGCCTCCGAGGCGTCGATCGCCTGCTCACGGGTCTCCGCGATCACCACCGCGATCGGCTCTCCCACGAAGCGCACGACGTCTCGCGCGAGCACCTCCCGAAGGAACGGGCCTTCGATCTCCTCGCCCGTTCCTCCCTCCACGGTGCCGGATGGGGGCTGCGGCGCGAGGCCCAGATCGTCGGCTACGAGCACCGCCACGACTCCCGGCTCCGAGCGCGCCGCCGTGGCATCCACGCCGAGGACGCGCGCATGTGGGAAGATGGACCGGATGAACACGGCCCACAGGGCCCCTTCGACGGCGATGTTGTCGAGGTAACGACCCTCGCCGCGGAGGAAACGCGGGTCCTCGGACCTGAGCACGGCGCCGCCGAAGGGAGAGCTGGTCATGGCGGACACTGTAGCCGCGAGGACGGAGCCCGCCGGAGGCGGGGGAACCTGGCGCGGGATCCTGGCCGCGGCGACCCTGGCCCTGGTGGCCTCCGCGGTGACCGCCATCGTCGGCGACGGCTCCACGGCGCGAGCTGCCTCGATCCACGCCCGGCGGATCGCCGGCGGCCTCAACGCCCCGGTCGCGTTCACGTTCACTCCCGGAGGCCGGATCTTCTACGTGGAGAAGACCACCGGGGAGATCCACATCCTCAACCCGACGACGGGCAGGACGGCCCTTTTCTTCGATGTCCCCGGCGTGAACGGCGACGGCGAGCGCGGCATGCTGGGCATCGCGCTGCACCCCGCCTTCCCCCACAAGCCGTTCGTCTACGTGTACGCGACGCGCGTGGTGAACGGCCACCTGCGGAACCAGATACTGCGGCTCACCGACGTGAACGGGAAGGGGCGCCGCCTCCGCCTGCTCTGGTCGGCGCGGGCGTCCTCGAACCCGTACCACAACGGCGGCAGGATCCTGTTCGGTCCCGATCGGAAGCTCTACGCCGTCGTCGGCGACGCGCATGACTCCTCTAACTCGCAAGACCTCACGCGCAACGATCGCGGCAAGATCCTCAGGATGACCCCCTCGGGCGGTGTCCCCTCCGGGAACCCGATCCCGAACAGCCTCATCTACGCGTACGGGATCCGGAACTCCTTCGGGTTCGCATTCGATCCGCAGACGGGATCGCTCTGGGAGACGGAGAACGGCCCCGAGTGCAACGACGAGGTGAATCTGATCACGGCGGGCAGCAACTACGGTTGGGGTCCCAACGAGACGTGCAGCGGAACGCACCCCGACGACACGAACCAGGACGGCCCGAGCCCCGTGTTCCCGTCGCTCTTCTTCCTGGGCACGATCGGGATCACGGGCGATGCCGTCTGCGACGGATGTCACCTGAACGCGGCCAGCGAGGGAGGACTCTTCTGGGGGTCGTACAACAACGGGAACGTCTACCGGGTCGACTTGAACGGGACCCGCGACGACACCGTCAACAGCACGCGCACCGTCGTGATGACCCACTCGGGGAGCGTGCTCTCGATGGAGGTCGGGCCCGGCGGCTCGATCTACTTCAGCGACTTCTCGGGGATCTACCGGCTCGTTACCGGCTGAGCGGAGCCGGATCATGGACGAAGGTCCATCTCGACCGCATCCGCGCCCGCGGGTTACGCTCGGGGCGCGCGCCCCCCGCGCGCGCCCGCATGCAAAGAAAGGGAGGGGCCGTGGATATCGGTCGCCCGAAGCGCATCATCGAGATCGACCCGCTCGAGCTCCCGCTGCCCTCGGTCGAGCCTCTGCCCTCGGTCGAGCCTCTGCCCGAGGCCCCGGAGCGTGAGCCGGCAGCGCCGTCCAGATGAGCCCGTCACCGGTGTCGCTCGGCGCCGACCTCGAGCTGGAGCGGACGACGGACCCGATCGTGGCCTGGCGAACTTGGAGGCTAACCGGACGCCGGGACGGGACGAACCTGCGACTGCGGCCCGTGGCCGGCCGCGCCAAGCCCTGGGCGCCCGAGCGCCCGACGGAGGCCGTCTGCCGGTTGGGCCGCATGCACGTCGCGCCCAACGTCGACTGCACCTGCGGGCTGCACGCCACCCGCGAGCCGGACCTGCTCCGACGGACCAAGAGCCCCGGCGTGCTCGGGCGCGTGGCGCTGTGGGGGCGCGTCGTCGAGCACGAGCTGGGCTACCGCGCCCAGTTCGGATATCCGCAGCGGCTGGCCCTGGTGTGCTTCCTGTGCTTCTGGCAGTGGGGGCCGTTGCGATGCAGGGCCGATGTGGTGGGGTACTTCGGGCTGGGCCGGATGATGCCGTTCTGCGACGACCACCTCGTCGCAGCCCGGCGGCACGGTATGGCTCCGGCGATCGAGCTCGACGCGCGAGGGGTGGAACAGGAGCTGCGCTCTACCTACGTGGTGGACGCGCTCGCGCGCTGATCGCTCAGATGTAGCCCGCCGGAGGCGGCTCCTCGGCCGGGGGACGTTCGGCCGCCCCGGGTGAGGAGGGCGCGGACGGGGTGGAGCCCGCGATCTCGACTCCGCTCCGAGTCGCCGGTGCCTCCTGCACCGACGACTCCGGGAACGCAGTTTCGCCGCCGAAGTCCTTCTTCAGCAAGCCGTCCCAGTGGTCGGCCGCCAAACTCACCAGGCTCACGGCATGAGACACCTGCTCGCGGTCGAGCGACTCCGCCAGCAGCTCCATCGTCAGGATCACCTGCTCCTCGAACCAGAAGGCGCGAGCGAACGTCAGCGAGGCGTTCACCTCGTTCAGCTTCTCGATCAGGCCGGTGCTCTTCCTGATGCCGTGAAGCATCGGGGCGAATACCTGCAGGAGGGCGTGTCCGCGAGCTCCGTCGACGAGCCGCACGTTCACGACGGAGCTGCCCGCGCGGATGGGGATGGTGCCGTCCTCCCAGATCTGGAGCTCACGAGGCTCGAGCCCCAGATACTCGGCGACGGTCTGCTCCACGAACGGGCGGAGGACCTCGGCGCGAGTCACCGCTCGATGATACCGACCCCTCCGCCTGCGCGGGAACGATCAGCAGACCGCCATCAGGAAGGCATGCGGGTCGACCGCAGCACCATCGCTCGGATGCCACTCGAAGTGCAGGTGCGATCCGCTGGCATCGCCCGTCGAGCCCACGTACCCGATCACGGTGCCGGTGTGCACGACACCGAGGTTGCCGTAGGCGGACAGGTGGGCCCCGTACATGTACCCGTCCTTCCCGTAGACCGCGACCGCGAGACCGCCCAGCTTGTTCGGCACGGCGTAGGCGGTTCCCGCGAATGGCGCAACCACCGGCGTCCCAGTCGGAGCCGAGATGTCGTTACCCAGGTGGACGTGCGGGGGAACGTTGGGCTTCCGCACGATGACGCCGAAGTCGTCGCTCACGACCACGGCGCCTCGGACGGGACAGGTTCGGAGCACCCCGTACCGGGCGATCCAAGCGATCACCCGGTCGCGCTGCGAGGCCAGGGAGCGGATCCGCCGCCGAGCGCGCCGGGTCAGGACCAGTAGCCGCCTCTGGACCTTCTTGATCTCCCAGGACAGCCGGCGCTGCTGCACGTGCCACGTCCGGAGCAACGAGTCCGGCCTGCGAGGTGGGATCGCGCCGGCGACGAGCCAGAGCTGCCCGGCCCGGCCCAGGAGCTTCCGCTCGTCCCGCCGCATCTCGATGCGGAGCCCGTGGATCCGGTGGCCGAGGTGCCTGCGAGTGCTCTCCGCTCGGTCGAGGGCCGATCCCGAGGCAGGCCCGGAAAGCGACGAGAGCAGGGCGGTGGCGCAAAGGGCAAGCGCCACAGCACGTCGAAACATCATCCGGGGGGCCTCCTGGTCGAACGATCGGGCCTCCCGTGTATCGGCGCCTCCGCAGGGGGACCTTGAGCGGGAGGACGGAGACGGACCTGGCGGAAGGGACGGGTATGGACCTATGTGGGGGACCCGCCGCCATCTTGGCGGGTGCGGCCCTTCTTCCGGGCGGCTGTCGCCGCGAGGCGAGCCCGGAGACTGGGGCCCTCGTCGGCCAAGTCGCCGCCGACCGGCTCGCCGTCGAGGGCCTCTACCCCGGCCGACTCAGCCTCAGGCGTCGAGCTCCCGTTGGCGGCGGGATCGAGCGGCGACTGGGAGTTCGCCCATCCGTTGGGCACGGACGGCGGCGGCCCCTCGCCGAGCTGCATCCCCTTGTGGAGCGCAACGAGCTCAGCCTCGAGGCGCGCGCCCCTCTCCTCGGCAGCGTGGGCGCGCTCGAGGGTCCGCGCGAGCTCGGTGCCGAGCCGATCGGCCTCGGTGCGAAGCGAGACGACCTCTCCGGCATCGGCCGAAACCTGGCCGCGCTCACCGGCAAGGCTCAACTGCGCCTGGGCCGCCTCGGCCTCGGCGTACGCTCGCTTGACCCTGGCCTCCATCTGCTCGAGTCGAGACGAGACATCCCCCAGCTCGGCGCGCAGGTCCACCTCCTCGCGGCGCGCGGCAGCCAGCTCCTCCTCAAGCGCGCGGACGCGCTCATCGGAACCAGTCTCCGCCGAAGCACCTGAAGCCTGGAGAAGACCACCCGGCGCCTCGACCGCGGCGGCGCGCTGCTCGGCCTCGGCGGCGCGCTGCTCCGCCCTGGCGGCACGGGCGTCGGCATCGGCGAACCGTGCCTCCGCCCTGGTCGCGCGCTCCAGCATCTCCTCGGCGCGGGCCTTCTCCTCCTGCGAGCGCACGGCGGCCTCTTGCAGGATCGGCTGCGACTCCGTCTGCTGAGCCCGGGTCCAGCGGAGCTCCTCCTCGACCTGCGCGTTCCGATCCTTCAGCTCGGACTTCGCGAGCTCGACGTCGGTTAGCTTCCGCTCCAGTTCCTCGATCTTCGCTTCGGCCTGCGCCGCACGGGCTTCCACCAAGGCGAGCTGCGCGCGCGCGGCCTCGGCTTCCTCCTGCGAACGCTGGGCGATCGTCTGGTTCTCCGTGCTGCGGGAGGCCATGTCGCTCACGCGGGCCTCCACCTCGGCCGCGTGCGCCTTCGCGCCCGCGAGCGCGCTCTCGAGCGCACCGATCTTCGCGTCAAGGGCCGCGGTCGCCGGTGAGGCCTGCGCACGCTTCAGCTGCTGATCGGCCAGCTCGAGCGCCTTCTCGAGCTGAGCCACCCTGCGCTCGGCTCCCTCCGAGGCCGTCGCGATCTGCGTCCGGAGCTGCCCCAGCTCCACCTCGAGCGCCGCGCGGCCCTGCTCAGCCTTCTCGAGCTTGGCGCGGGTCCGATCGAGTTCCTTGGTCGGACTGCCGCCGAACGCCTCGTCCTGCTGGAATGCCTTCCCGCGGGCCCGCTTGGCGGCGCGGCGCCCGAACGGGATGAACGACACGAGCGTCAGCAGCAGGAAGAACCCTGCGAGCCCTGCGGCGACGGTGCGGACCATCGTCCACGGTTGCCGCGCGGCCGCCTCGATCATCGTCTGGTTGGTGTCGACCTCGACCGCGCCCACGGTCTTGCCGCCGACGCGGAGCCACACGTAGCTGGACAGCACGTCGCGCGCGACCGACGACGTGACCTTTCCGTCGCCCTTCACCGCGGCGCGGATCGCGCTTTGATCGGCGAGCTTGTTCGGCCCGAGCTTGTCTCCATCGTCGCTCGAGAACAGCAGGTCCCCGGTCGGCGACCAGATCCGGATGACTTCGACGGCCTTGTTGGTGGCGAACACTTCCTTGTTGAGCGCGGTCGAGAGCTCCGCCGCCGCCCCACCTTCGATCGGCCCCGAGATGATGCGGTCGGCCAGGGGCGGCGACACGACCTGGTCGGCGTAGGTCGCCGCCCGGTTCTCCGCGTCGGCCCGACCCTGCGCGAGAGCGCGCTGCTGCAGCCAGACGCTCCCGGCCGCGACCGCCACGCACACCAACGCCGCGCCGGCTATCCATCCACGACGCCTGCGTAGACCACCCGTCTTGTCCATGGCGCTCACGACGAGCCAGCCCCCTGTCGCCTTCTCCGGCGCCGCGTGCGCGGAACCGGCCGTACGCGTAGTTCTTCGACACGCGACGGCGCCACCCTGAGCACAGAGTTGGAGGAAACCCGGAGCCAGGCCGATATCGGCAAACGCCCAGGTCAGGCGGGCATATCGGCACCGAGACGGGCTCAGCGGTGGGAACGCGGACCCGGGGGGAGCGACCCGTCGGGGTGTTCCTGTCGGTTCCCGGGCTTCTTGCGGGCCGCCGTACGGGCGAGCGCGGCGCGGAGCGCTCCCGGATCCTGGTCGGGCCGCGCGGCGGCGAGCTCGGACGCTGCCAGCATCCGAGCCAGGAGGTCTCGCGCCGATCCCGGCTCGATCATCGCGGGCTCGAGCGCGGGCTCGAGCAGCGCGGGCTCGAGCGCGGGCTCGAGGACCTCGGGGAGGTCCGCTGCGGCCGCGGACGACTCCTCGTCCTCCGGTGCATCAGGCGCGCTCGCCTCGGGAAGGACGATCAACTCCTCTACCGCCGGAACCGCCGTCGCTATCTCAACCTCCGCAACGGGCTCCGCGAGGGCTTCGGCAGGGATCGCGATCGGCTCCGGGAGCACGATCACCTCTTCGACCGCCGGAACCGCCGTCGCTATCTCAACCTCGGCAACGGGTTCCGCGTCGGCTTCGGCAAGGATCGCGACCGGCTCCCGTTCGGCTTCGGCCGGTTCGACTTCGGCTGTGTTCGCGACCGGCTCGTCAGCGACCGGCTCGACGATATCGGGAACGGGCTCCAGCGCCCGAACGGGCGCAACCGGAGGCGGCAGGACCGCCGGCCTGGCCGGGGCTGCCCACGTGTCCCCGAGAGGTTCGGCCCTCACGGCGGGCGCCCGGGACGACCTCCGCACGCCGGCCGCCGCAGCCGTCGAGAGCGCGATCTGCAACTCGCCTTCCAGCTCGCGCCGGGCCGCCTCCGCTTCCTGCAATCGCTCCTTCATGCGGCTGGCGCGCTCGTCCGCCTCAGACACGACGCGGTCCACCTCCCGGAGCTGCGACCTCTCCACGACCGCGAGCCCCTCCGGAACCGATCCGGGGTAGAACCTGACCCCGGCACCGATCCTCTCGAGCGGCTCTCGGAGGGAGAGGAGGGTGAACAGGAGAACGAGAGCGACCAAGGCGCCTGCCGCGATCTGCGTATCGCGCCAACGGCGAACGACGTCGCCCAGGGCGAGACCGAGGGGCTGATCGATCTCGGCCGCGACGCCAGTCCGACCCTCCTGCGGCGGCTCCAGGACCACGAAGGTCTCGAGCTCCGGCCCGGAGGCGCTCTCGCTCTGGACGGTGATCACGGGCGTCGTCGGGAGGCGACCGAGCACGGATGCGTCGAGTGCGGCGAGGGAGGTCCCCTTCCCCCGGTCGGCCGTGAGCAGGAGCTGCCCGTCCAGACCCCAGACGCGGACGCGCGACACGCGAGGGTCGGACAGGACTCGCTGGCGGAGTTCCGCGACCAACCGGTCATGGGCTCCGGCCGGGAGCGGCCCGCGCTCCATGCCGGCCGCCGGCTGGCTCAGCTCGCCGGTCGCGTAGGCGACCGCCCGGCTCTGCGCGGCGGTTCGCTCGTCGAGGACCTCGCGGCGACCCACGATGACCGCATAGGCGAGCAGACAGAGCGCCACGATCAGCACCCCGCCCCAGACGTACCGGCTCACCCGATCGCGGGTGAACCTTGCCACAACGGTCACGGCTCCCTCCCAAGGTCCCCCGTGAGTGCCGAAGGACGTATCTGCCTCCTCGGCAACAGCACCATACCGCGGACCTTGCGCACGGGCACAATCGGCCGAACGGTCCAACCTCGGTGGCTCCTCCAGGGCCGGTGCCCAGGGACGCTCCCAGCGCTCGAAACAGTCCGGGACCGTTCGGCCGAGGGACCTTCGGCCCGGGACGAAGGGGCCCTTCGGGCTTGCAGAGACCTCTCCCGCGTAGGAAGGTCACCCACGATGGTCCAGACGCCACCGGAGCTCGAAGGCACCCAGGGCAGGGGCGGCGGGGGATGGGGATCGGCCGCTCTCCGAGCCGCGCTGATGCTGGTCGTGAGCATCCTCGGGTTCGTCTTCATCCCGAACCAGCTGCTGACCTACCTGTCCCTTCGCGTGGTCCCGCGGGAGCGCGACCTCCTGGTCACCCTCTGGTGGGTGGTCACCCTCGTGGCCTGTTCCTGGCTGTTCGTGCGGCTGCAACAGGGCAGGCGGAGGTAGTGGCGATGCGTTTCGCGGCGATCGACGCCGGCGCCGGATGGTTCGACGAGAACGTCCCATGCACCCGCGCCTGCCCCGTGCTCACGAACGCGGGGCGCTACGTGGCCGCGATCGCGGCCGGCGATGACGACCTCGCCTACCGGATCGCCCGCCTCCCGAACCCCTTCCCCTCGATCTGTGGTCGTGTGTGCGCCGCGCCGTGCGAAGCCGCATGCCGCCGCGGAACGATCGACGAGCCGATCGCGATCCGGGCTCTGAAGCGCTTCGTGTGCGAGCGCCATGGGGTCGAGAGCGGGTCGGGCGACCGCGCTTGGGCCGATGCCCTGCCGGCCGCCTCGCCTCGCGGAGAGCGCGTCGCGATCGTCGGGGCGGGCCCCGCCGGGCTGGCGTGCGCTCACGATCTGGCCACGTACGGCTACCGCCCGATCGTGTTCGAGGCTCAGGACCGTCCGGGCGGCATGATGGTCCTCGGCATCCCCTCCTACCGGCTGCGCCGCGACGTCTTGCAGGACGAGATCCGCGCGATCTTGGACATGGGGGTCGAGCTCCGGACCGGGATGCGCCTCGGTCGCGACTTCAGCCTCTCCTCACTGAAGGACGAGGGGTTCGCGGCGGTCTTCGTGGGCGTGGGCGCGATGCGCGCACGCGACCTCGCGATCCCGGGCGTGGAGCTCGACGGCGTGCTGACTGCCGTCGACTTCCTGCTGAACGCGAACCTCGGCTACCGCGTGAACCTGGGAGACGACGTGCTCGTGGTGGGCGGCGGCAACGTCGCGCTCGACGTGGCCCGGACGGCCCTGCGGGAGATCGCAGCCGGCCACCGGCCCTCCGAGGAGCCGGCGCAGCCGGCCGTCAACGGCGTCGAGGCGGCCGCAACCCAGACGCTCGACGTCGCCAGGGTCGCCAAGCGCATGGGAGCGCTCCGCGTCCGCGTCGTCGCCCTCGAGAACCGGCAGGAGATGCCGGCCCACGAGTACGAGATCGAGGAAGCCGAGGTCGAGGGGATCCAGATCATGCACCGCCTCGGGCCGAAGGCGATCCTGGGGGACGCTCGCGTCGAGGGCCTCCAGACCCTCGACGTCTCCTCGGTGTTCGATCCCGACGGGCGATTCAACCCGCGGTTCGTGGAGGGCACCGAGCAGACGATCGGGTGCGACTCGGTGATCCTTGCGATCGGCCAGACCCCGGACCTGTCATGGCTCGCTCCGTCGGACGGGGTCGAGGTGAGCCCACGAGGCACGATCGCGATAGACCGGGAGACGCTCGCGACCTCCGCCGGTTGGGTCTACGCCGGGGGCGACGTCGCGTTCGGGCCGCGCAACCTGATCGACGCTATCGCCGACGGGAGGCGGGCGGCCGCCTCGATCCACAGGCAGATCGCCGGCGAGGAGCCAGCCCGGCCCTCGCTCGGACTCCGAAAGCTGCTGCCGATCGCATCGGTGAACCGGCCCCGCGAGGACTACACGGCGCTGCAACGGGTAACGATCCCCTCCGAGCCCTCGGAGCGCCGGATCGGCTCGGCGGAGATCGAGCACGGCTACACGGAAGAGCAGGCCAGGACCGAGGCCTCTCGCTGCCTCCAGTGCTTTCTGAACATCGTGCTCGAGCCCAGCATCTGCATCCTGTGCGGCGGCTGCGTGGACATCTGCCCCGAGAAGTGCATCCGGATCCTTCCTGCCGAGGACATCGAGGGGCTGGATCTCGACCACCCCTCGAGCGTGCTCGTGATCCAGGAGGAGCGGTGCATCCGGTGCGCACTCTGCGTGGACCGGTGCCCGACGAACGCCCTCTCGCTCGATGGGTGGTCGGAGGCCTCGTCCTCGCCAATCGCGCTCGAGCCGGTGGGAGCATGAGGAGGTCGGGAGTGGCGAGCGGACGGGGGATCCGGGAGAAGGGGTGGTACCGCGCCCTGATCCACCCCGGCGAGTCCTTCAGAAGCTCCGAGGTCTACCGCTCGGCGATCCGCCATCCCAAGCCCGAGACGCCGCGCGGGCGAGCCCTAACGTCGTTCCAGAGCTTCTTCTTGCACATCTACCCGGTGCAGGTGCCGCGGAAGGTCCTGTCGTTCCGCTCGACGCTCCGGCTGGGGTTCATCGGCAGCGTGCTCTTCATCATCCTGTTCGTCTCCGGGATGTACCTGATGTTCTTCTATCACCCGGCCGTGCCGGAGGCCTACTTCGACATGCACACCCTTTCGACCCAGGTGGCGTTCGGGCAGTTCGTCAGGAACATCCACCGGTGGGCGGCGCACCTGATGGTGCTAGTCGTGTGCGTGCACCTGATGCGCGTGTTCTACGCGGGGGCGTACAAGGAGCCGCGGCAGTTCAACTGGGTGATCGGGGTGCTGCTGCTGCTCCTGACGCTGTTCATGTCGTTCACGGGGGACCTCCTGCCCTGGGACCAGCTGGCCTTCTGGGCGATCACGGTGGGTACGAACATCGCCGGCTACGTGCCGATGCTCGGCGACCACGCCCGGCAGATCCTGCTGGGCGGCACCGACGTGGGCGCGCCCGCGCTGCTGCGCTTCTACGTGCTGCACATCTACTTCGTGCCCGCGCTGATGGTCGTGCTGATCTGCATCCACATCTGGCGGGTGCGCAAGGACGGGTTCGCGATCGCGGATCGCGAGAACGAGGACGCTCACGCGGAGGAGACCGTCGATGCCTGATACCGAGCCCGAAGGGCGCTACCGGCTCTTAGGGGTCGTGCCCCGCGAGGCCCAGCAGCGCGAGACGCAGGAGCCCGACGACACCGTCTTCACGTGGCCGCACTTCCTGATCCGTCACGCGGTCGTGGCGGGTGCCACCGTCGCGGTCGTGTTCCTGCTCGCGATCTTGTTCAACGCTCCCCTGAAGGACATGGCGAACCCGAGCCAGACCCCGCCCGTGGCGAAGGCTCCCTGGTACTTCGCCGGGCTCCAGGAGTTGCTGTCGCACTACCAGCCCATGGTCGCCGGGATCCTGATGCCCGGCGCGGCCGTCCTGTTCCTGTTCGCCCTGCCCTACCTCGACCGGGCGAAGGGCTGGAGGATCCGAGACCGCAAGATGATCGTGGTCGTGTTCACCGTGCTGGCCCTGGCCGCACTCGTCCTGACCCTGATCGGGACCCTGTTCCGTGGACCCGAGTGGTCGTGGGTGTGGCCCTGGAAGCACCTCTACGTGGAGCTGTAGCGATGGAGCGAGACGCCGCGCCAGAAGTCGCACCTGAGACCCCGCTCAAAGACCCGCCTCCGGGGGTGGACCGTCGCAGGTTTCTGAACAGCACCTGGAAGGTGCTGGGGGCCGCGCTGCTCGTCGAGGCCGGATGGACCAGCTACGACATCTTGAGCCCGAACGCGGCGGAGGGGTTCGGCGGCCTCGTCGACGCCGGCCCCGTGAGCGACTTCCTCGCGGAGGGCACCGTCAAGTACTTCCTGGACGGGCGCTTCTACGTCACCCAGTACCAGGGAGGGCTCCGCGCGCTCTACCAGAAGTGCCCGCACCTGGGCTGCAAGGTGCCGTTCTGCGACAGCTCGACGCGGTTCGAGTGCCCGTGCCACGGCAGCGTCTACAACGTCATCGGTGAGTACGTGCGGGGGCCGGCGCCGCGCGGCATGGACCGCTTCCCGATCCGCATCCGGAACGACAGGGTGATGGTGGACACTTCGTCGGTCGTCGAGGGACCGCCGCGGGGCGTGATGACCGGTCCGACGGAGGCCGCCGGGCCCTCCTGTCAGGGCGAGGCGCCGGCGGTGCCCGGGGTCGGCGGGGGCATGAGTCCGGGTGGGATGAGCCCGGGCGCGAGCGGACAGAGCCCGGGTGGGATGCCGTCGTGAGCGACCTCGTTCACGAAGACACGGCGATCCTCCGGCTCACGAGACGCTGGCAGACGATGGGGGTGTTCGTCCTGTTCCTGCTCGTCGTCGCCTTCCCGGTCTACCTCGCGGTGGAGAAGACTCGCCGGGCTGAGGCGCTCACGGCCCAGGACGCAGCGCTCGTCTCGGCAGGTCACCAGCTCTGGAGCCTCAACTGCGCCGCGTGCCACTGCGTGAACGGCGAGGGCGTGGATGCGCCCGCGCTGAACTCACAGGAGTTCCTGACGGGCGCGAGCGACCAGCAGATCCACGGCATCGTCGCCGGTGGGGTCCCGGGCACCGAGATGCCCGCCTGGTGGAACGAGTATGGGGGACCGCTCACCGATCAGCAGATCGAGGATCTGGTCGCGTACGTGCGCTCGTGGCAGAAGAACGCGCCGAGCCGGCCGGACTGGCGCACCCCGGGATCCGGCGGATAGGGAGGCGGGGCATGCGGCGACCCATCGGCATCCGCAGGACGGCGATCCTCGCGCTCGTCGCGGCGACGGGACTCGTCGGCGCGGCCTGCGGCGGCCTCCGCACCGCTTCGGGCCAGGGCACCGTGGCAATGATCCCGGGCTACCGACCGGGCGGCATGGCGGCGCCCACTGTGTACGGGTACCAGACCCCGCCCCCCACGACCGTCTCCGTCACCCTTTCAGAGACCGACGCCGTCTCCGTCACCCTTTCAGAGACCGACGCCACCCACATGTCGATCGATCTGTCCCAGTCCTTCGCTCCGGAGGGCAAGGTCACGTTCATCGTCACCAACACGGGCCAGAAGAAGCACGAGTTCGTGGTGCTCTCGACCAAGACCCCGGCGGGCGCGTTCCCGATCGTGTCCTTCGAAGGGGAGGCCAACCGCATCAACGAGGACGCCAAGGGAGTCACCAACGTGGGCGAGACCGGGGACATGGAGTCCGGGGCCCAGAAGATGCTCACGATCGACCTGTCGGCCGGGCACTACGCCGTGGTCTGCAACCTGCCGGGGCACTACGCGAACGGGATGCACCAGGACTTCTGGGTGACCCCTGCCGGATCGGTGCCGGTCTCCGTCACCCTTTCAGAGACCGACGCCACCCACATGTCGATCGATCTGTCCCAGTCCTTCGCTCCGGAGGGCAAGGTCACGTTCATCGTCACCAACACGGGCCAGAAGAAGCACGAGTTCGTGGTGCTCTCGACCAAG
>JACQDK010000057.1 GCA_016201135.1 Actinomycetota bacterium | reverse complement strand
ACGATCACGACGATCACGATCACGACCACGGGGACCACCACGACCACCGGCATTGAGCCGGCGGCTCGGGCGCCCTACTCGAGCTTGGGCATCGGGGGAGCGGTCGGCGCGGCGGCCGCGTGGGCCGGCTCGGGCGCCGGCTTGTGTGCCGATCCCGCCCGCCCGTTCGGCGGGAGCGACTTCGGGTCGGGGATCGGTATCTCGCCGCTGGCGTAGGCCTTCAGATCGCGTCCGTCGATCGTCTCGGTCACGAGCAGCACCTCCGCCAGGCGGTCGAGCAGCTCCCGCTTCTCGGTGAGGATCCGCTCCGCGCGGTCGTGCGCGTCGTTCAGGAGGCGCGAGACCTCCTGGTCGATGAGCTCGGCCGTGTGCCCCGACATCTTGCCCGCCGACGCGCCCCAGAAGGCGTTGGGGTCGTCGTGCCCGAACGACAGCGGGCCGACCTTCTCGCTCATGCCGTACTCGGCCACCATCGCCCGCGCGATGTCGGTGGCCTTCTCGAGGTCGTTCTGCGCCCCGGTCGAGATCTCATCGAAGCAGAGCTCCTCGGCGACGCGTCCACCCATCGCGAACGCGAGCAGGTCCTTCAGCTCCGGCTCGGTGGCGAGGTAGCGGTCCTCGAGCGGCCTCGTCATCGTGAGGCCGAGGGCCGCCGTCCCGCGCGGGATGATCGTCACGCGATGCACGGGGTCGATGTTGTCGCAGAAGAGCGCGACGAGGGCGTGGCCCATCTCGTGGGAGGCGACGCGGGTCTTCTCCTTCTCGCTCATCACGCGCGACTTGCGCTCCAGGCCGACCGAGGCGCGGTCGATCGCCTCCTCGAGCTCCTCCATCGTGACGGAGTTCTTCTCGCGGCGAGCTGCGAGCAGCGCGGCCTCGTTCACGACGTTGGCGAGGTCGGCGCCGGTGAACCCGGGCGTCCGCGCCGCGATCAGGCGCAGGTCGACCGACGGGTCGAGCGCCACGCCGCGCGCGTGCACGCGCAGGATCTCCTCGCGACCCTTGAGATCCGGCCGGTCCACCACGACCTGCCGGTCGAACCGCCCCGGTCGCACGAGGGCCTGGTCCAGCACGTCCGGCCGGTTCGTCGCGGCCATGATGATCACACCCTTGGACGAGTCGAATCCGTCCATCTCGACGAGCAGCTGATTCAGCGTCTGCTCGCGCTCGTCGTGGGCGCCGAACCCGGCTCCGCCGATGCCCGCGCGACCCTTGCCGATCGTGTCGATCTCGTCCAGGAACACCAGCGCCGGCGCCTTCTCCTTCGCCTGCTGGAAGAGCTCCCGAACGCGCGCCGCGCCCAGGCCCACGAACATCTCGACGAACTCCGAGCCCGACATGAAGAAGAACGGAACGTCCGCCTCGCCTGCGACGGCGCGCGCGAGCAGCGTCTTGCCGCAGCCCGGGGGCCCCAGCAGCAGGACGCCCTTGGGGATCCTGCCGCCCAGGCGCTGGTACTTCTTCGGGTTCTTCAGGAAGTCGACGATCTCGCGGAGCTCCTCCTTGGCCTCGTCCACCCCGGCGACGTCGCCGAAGGTGCTCTTCAACTCCTTGCGGTCATAGACCTTGACCTTGTTCCGGCCGAGGTTGAGAGCCGCGGACGCACCGGCGCCGACCCGGCGGAAGACGAAGTAGTAGATCACCACCATCACGAGCAGGAGCGGCAGCGTGTTGACGAGCAGGCCTGTCAGCAGGCTCTGCTGACCGCCCTGGACCTGCACGCCCTTCGCGATCAGCTCGTTGGTCAGCGGCCCGGGGTCCAGGTTCGGCGGGAGCGTCGCCCGGAACGAGACGGTGTCGCCCTTGTCGGTCTTGAACTGTCCGGATACGTCTGAGGCCGAGATCGTCACGGTTCCCACGATCTGACCTGAGTTCACCAGCGAGATGAACTTCGAGTAGGTGATGGGCGTGGTGGAGGCCCGCCCGAGCCATGTGTTGAACGCGAACAGGACGAGCAGCATCACGGGGATCATGAGCCACGGATTGAGGCGAGTCCGCGGCGCGCCTGGTCCGCCCGGCCCTCCGTTGGAGTCCGGACCGACCCAGCGGCCCCGTCGCTTCTTCCCGTCGTTCTCAGGCATCCCGAACAGCCATCTTCCCACAGGCGTGGGTCCGCGCCGGGCGACCCTCGCAGGCAAGACCGGCGCGGCGTAACGGATCGGCGCCCACTCTCACCGTAGCCTCGTGGACTCGGACACGGACGGCGGGCTCCGCTCGGCCTCGCGCGCCGGGGCGGCGGCGGGGCTCACCGGGGCGGCGGCGGGGCTGCTCGCGTCCGCGGTGGTGCACACCCTGTGGCTGCGGGTGCCGTTCCCTCCGATCTCGGTGGCCGAGGCCGTCGCCCGCCTGATGCCCGGGAACGTCGCCACCTACTTCATCGACCTGCTTCAGCACAGGGCGCTGCCGCTGACGGTAGCGGCTGCGCGCGCCGGAAGCGCCGCACGACTCCGCCCGCCGGACGGTGACCGGCGCCCTGGCGGTCGGCGGCGCGGGGCTGCTCCTCGGCTGGCTCGAGCTCGGCCGGATCCTGTTCCCACGCCCGAACCCCGGGCGGAACCTCCTTCGCGTTGCCGATCTCAGGAGTCCCGCCACCGTGCCCCCTCCCGATCCCGCGTTCGACCTGATCCCGGGGCTCTCGCCGCGGATCACGCCTCTGGCGCGGCACTACGTCGTGAATGAGGAGATCGTCGATCCCGACATCGACCCCGACACATGGCGCCTGCGGATCACGGGCCTCGTCGACCGCCCGTACGAGCTCACGTACGACGAGCTCCTTGCCCTCCCCGCGATCGAGCAGTTCCAGACCCTCGAGTGCATATCGAACGAGGTCGGCGGCGATCTGATCTCCACCGCGCGCTGGATAGGGGGCGGCTACTCGGATTCGATCCCGCTCGAGCAGGCGATGTTGCCGACGACGCTGGTGGCGGTCGGCATGGACGGCCACGTTCTGCCACGCGAGCACGGGTTCCCCGCGCGCCTGCTCGTTCCCGGGCTGTACGGGATGAAGCAGCCCAAGTGGCTCCAGGAGATCGAGGTCGTGGACAGCCCCTATGTCGGATACTGGGAGCGTCGCGGCTGGATCAAGGCCGCGATCGTCAAGACGATGTCCCGCATCGACGGGGGCGGCGACGTCGGCGGCAGCTTCGTGATCGCCGGCGTCGCGTTCGCCGGGGAGCGCGGCATCGCGAAGGTCGAGGTCTCGGCCGACGGAGGCCGTACCTGGGAGGAGGCGGAGCTGGAAACGGCGCTCTCGAGCTTCACGTGGCGGCGCTGGCGGTTCCCGGTGGCGGACTTCCGCTCGGGGGCCGAGTACGTCGTGCGCGCCACCGACGGTCGCGGCGGCCTCCAGGTCTCCTCGGTCTCTCCGCCGCACCCCTCGGGCGCCACCGGCTACGACGCGAGGGTCTTCGATGGCTCCGCGTAGCGAGACCGCCGCCGCCTCCACCTCCGAGGACCCCGTCCTGCGGGAGCGGTTCCAGCGCGAGGCCGTTCCGCTCATGGCGAACCTCTACAGCGCCGCGCTGCGTCTCACCCGGAACCCAGCCGACGCGGAGGACCTCGTTCAGGACACGTTCCTGCGTGCCTACCGCGGATTCGCTTCCTTCACGGAGGGCACGAACCTGCGGGCGTGGCTCTACAGGATCCTCACGAACAGCTTCATCAACACCTACCGGAAGAAGCAGCGCGAGCCGGTGACGGTGGAGGGCCCCGACGACGTCGACGAGTGGTACCTGTACGACCGCCTGGGGTCCCGGAGCGTCGAGACCTCGGCCGAGTCCGAGGTGCTCGACCGGATCCCCGACGAGGACGTGAAGCGGGCGCTGGAGGCCCTCCCTGAGGGCTTCCGCATGGCGGTGCTGCTGGCCGACGTCGAAGGCTTCTCCTACAAGGAGATCGCTGAGATGATGGGCGTGCCGATCGGCACGGTGATGTCGCGCCTTCACCGGGGAAGAAGGGCCCTGGAGAAGGCGTTGTACGACGTGGCCAAGGAGCGAGGACTCATCGGTGAATCCTGACTGCGGACCCGAGTGCCAAGAGACCCTCCGCCAGATAGAGCGGTTCCTCGACGGCGAGCTGGACCCGGGCATCCGTGCCGTGATCGACAAGCACCTCTCGTCGTGCAGCCCCTGCATGGAGCGCGCGGAGTTCCGCAAGCACCTGAAGGAGCTGATCGCCTCCAAGTGCGGGCGCGACCGCATGCCGGCCGATCTCCTTCGAAGGGTCGAGGCGATGATCGACGCCCAGGACGCCCCGGCCCCCTGAGGGCTTCCAGCGTCCGGCGCCTGCGAACCTCCCGGACCTGCGTGGCGAATCCCCACGCGAAGGAGGTCCGATGCAGGGAACCCGCCCGGGCAAGCTCCCACCCCCCTCGCGGAGCCATGGGGAGGGGCGCGTCTGCGCCGCCGAGGGGTGCCGGACCGAGCTCTCCCGGTACAACCCCTCGATCCACTGCTGGCAGCACGCGGACGTGATCTTCCCCACCTACCGGGGCAAGCGTCTCTCGCCCGGTACGGGCAAGGCCTGAGCCCGTCGCCGTCCCAGAGCCTTCCGGCCGCGACGCCTCCGCCCGGGTGACCGCCCGTCCGGGACGAAGTAAGCTCCGCGAACCATGGAGCTCGGGACAGTGCTGGGCGTCTGGGCTCACCCGGACGACGAGACGTACCTTTCCGCCGGACTGTTCGCGCACGCGGCCGATCACGGTTCCCGCGTGGTGGACGTCACCGCGACGCGCGGTGAGGGCGGCTCGATGGACGAGGATCGCTGGCCCCCCGAGAAGATGGGCGAGGTCCGCGAGCAGGAGCTCGTCCGGAGCCTGGCGATGCTCGGAGTCACCGAGCACTACTGCTCGACCTGCCCGACGTCGACATGCAGTCCCCCTTGCCGGACGTCGGCGCCGATCGCGTTCGGCGGCTGATGGAGAAGATCCGGCCCGACACCGTCCTCACGTTCGGCCCCGACGGCATGACCGGCCACGAGGGCCACAGGTCGGTCAGCCGCTGGGCCACCGAGGCCTTCCGGGAGGTCGCCGCGCCGGGCGCCAAGCTCTTCCACGCCACCCAGACGCCCGAGTTCGCCGATGAATGGGCGGCGAAGCTCGAGCCCTTCAACATCTTCCTTCCCGGCACCCCCCCGGTCACGCCGCGCGAGGAGCTCGGGATCTCCTACGGGCTGAGCGAGCGGGAGCTGGAGCGCAAGGTGAAGGCGATCCAGGAGCACGCCAGCCAGATCGAGGGCCTCCTCCAGGTCTTCGGCGAGGCGGGCTTCCGCCGTTTCATGGCCGAGGAGAACTACCGCCTGGCGGAGGTGAAGGAGTAGCCGTGACGCCGCGCCCGCAAGCCGTCCCGGATCTCGACTGGGATCCGGAGCGCGCCCGCGCCTTCGCCGATCGCACCACGGACCTGTGGCAGGAGATGCTCGAGCGGCTCCCGTCGCTCCCGGTGTCCGGCCGTTGGACCTCCGAGCAGGTGCGGGACGCCGTGGCGCGGACCGTGCCCGACGAGCCGATGTCCGACGACGAGCTCTTCTCGTACCTGCGCGAGGTCGTGTTCGAGTGGTCGGCGTTCCCGGGGCATCCACGCTTCATGGCCTACATCTCCGGGGCGGGCACCGTGCCGGGCGCGGCGGCCGACCTGCTCTCCGCAGGCATGAACATGAACCTGGGCGGGTGGCAGCTGTCGCCCTCGGCGACCGAGATCGAGCTGGCGCTCACGCGTTTCTTCGCGAACGAGGTGTTCGGCCTTCCTCCGGGCGCGGGCGGGATCGTCACCACCGGCGGCGCGATGGCGACGTTCGTGGCCCTCAAGGCCGCCCGCGACGAGCGCGCCGGGTGGGACGTGCGGAACGAGGGCGTCGCCGCGGGTCCGCCCCTCGTCCTCTACCTGTCGGCCGAGACCCACGTCGTGAGCGATCGGGCCGCCGACATGCTGGGGGTCGGCCTCAAGAACGTGCGCCACGTCGGCGTCGACGACGGCTTCCGGCTGCGGGTCGACGACCTGCGGGCGCAGATCGCACGCGACCTCGACGCGGGGATGCGCCCCTTTGCGATCGTCGGCTCCGCGGGCACGGTCGCGACAGGCGCCGTGGATCCGCTGGGCGAGATCGCCGACGTGTGCGCCGAGCACGGCGCGTGGTTCCACGTGGACGCCGCCTACGGCGGGCCGGCGATGCTCGCCGACGACCTGCGTCCGCTCTTCGCAGGCATCGAGCGTGCGGACTCGATCGCGTTCGACCCCCACAAGTGGCTGTACACGCCGCACTCCGGCGGGTGCGTGGTGGTGCGAGACATGAGGCTCCTTCAGGAGTCGTTCGACGTGTACGCGTCCTATACGGTGCAGGACAAGGAGTACACGCAGCACGGCATCGACCTCGGGCGGCACGGCCCGCAGTTCTCCCGCGGGTTCTCGGCGCTGAAGGTGTGGGTGTCGCTGCTCGCGCACGGCCGGGCCGCGTACGGCCGCCGGATCTCCCACGACGCGGAGCTCGCGCGGTACCTGGGGGAGAGGGTCCGGGGGCGCCCGGAGTTCGAGCTCGCCGTTCCGGTGGGTCTTTCGATCACCTGCTTCCGGTACGTGCCGGTCGAGCTGGCGGACGGACCCGGTCGCGAGGACTACCTGAACGAGCTGAACCATCGGCTGATGACCGAGATCCAGCTCGACGGCCGCGTCTACATCTCGAACGCGATCCTGGGCGGCACGTTCGTGCTGCGGTCGTGCATCGTGAACTTCCGCACGGAGGCCGGGGATGTGGAGGCGGTGCTGGCCGTCGCGGCCGAGCTGGGCGCGAAGCTCGACGCCGAGCTGCGTCCTGAGGCGCTTCGGTGAGCCGGACGTTCGCGCTCCTTGGCAGCGGGGAGTTCGAGCCGTGGTCGGCCGAGGTGGACCGCTGGGTGCTCGATCGGTCCCCCGGGGACGGACGCGTGCTGCTTCTGCCCACCGCCTCCGCCCGGGAAGGCGACGGGGCCTTCCAGGGTTGGGCCACCAAGGGGCGCGAGCACTTCGCGCGTGCGGGGATCACAGCGGAGGTCGTGCCGATCAAGACCCGGGAGGACGCCGAGCGGCCCGAGCTCGTCGAGTGGTTGAACGGCGCCTCGGCCGTGTACTTCTCGGGCGGGAACCCCTGGTACCTGGCCGAGGTGCTGCGCGAGACCGCGTTCTGCAGGGCCATGATCGAGGCGCTGGACTCAGGCCTCGGGTACATCGGCTGCAGCGCCGGGGTCGCGTGCCTCACCGAGAGCACGTTCGACAGCGACACGGAAGACTTCGAGCAGGTGCTGAAGCCGGGGCTCGGGCTCGCGCGGCGGGTCCTTTTCGGCCCGCACTGGGACATGGTCGACACCTGGATCCCGGGCGCGGCGGACTTCATCGTGCGATCGGTCCCGGAGGGTCACGCCTTCGTTGGGATCGACGAGGACACCGCCATGGTCGGCGACGGCCGGGCCTGGCGGGTGTTCGGACGGCAGGAAGTGCACGTGCTCGACGGCAGCAACTGGCGCCGATACCGGGCCGGAGATCCGTTCGAGCTCGAGCTGGAGGGGCTCGGCGCGTGAGCGGCCTCTACGACGACGGGCATCGCACGTCGAAGGTCCCCGGCGTGACCGTGATCTGAGAGGAGTCGGGATGCAGAAGGTGACCGTTGCGGCCGTGCAGGCGACTCCGGTCTTCCTCGACCGCGAGGCCACCGTCGCCAAGGTCGTGGGTCTGGTTAAGGAGGCGGGTAGTGCGGGCGCGGGGCTGATCGTGTTCCCCGAGACCTTCATCCCGAACTACCCCGACTGGGTCTGGCGCGCGCCGGCGTGGGGTGAGGCCTTCGAGGGGCTCACGGCTCGCCTGCGTGACCAGGCGGTCGAGGTGCCGAGCCCCGCCACCGAGGCGATCGGGAAGGCCGCCAAGGCGGCGAAGGCCTGGATCTCGATCGGCGTGAACGAGCGCGAGTCGGACGGGGGCGGCACGCTCTTCAACACCCAGCTGATGTTCGCGCCCGACGGGACGCTCGCCGGCAGGCACCGCAAGCTGATGCCGACCGGCGGAGAGCGCCTGGTGTGGGGGTTCGGGGACGGCTCGGATCTCGAGGTTCACGAGACGCCGTTCGGACGCGTCGGCGGGCTGATCTGCTGGGAGAACCTGATGCCGCTCGCGCGCGTCGCGATGTACGCGAAGGGCGTCGACATCTGGACGGCTCCCACCTGGGACAACGGAGAGAACTGGGTCGCGAACCTCCGGCACATCGCCCGAGAGGGGCGATGCTACGTGATCGGCGTGACGACGCTGCTCCGCGGCTCCGACATACCGGACGACGTCCCGGGCCGCGAGCTCTGGGGCGGTGCGGAGGACGTGTGCAACGACGGGTGGTCGGCGATCGTGGATCCCGACGGCCAGATGCTCGCCGGACCCCTCGTGGGGGAGGAGGGGATCCTCACCGCGGAGATCGATGCCGAGCACGCCCGCGCCGAGCGCTACAAGTTCGACCCGGTGGGCCACTACTCGCGGCCAGACGTGTTCCGCCTGATCGTCGACGAGTCTCCCAAGCCGACCGTCACGGCGGAGTGAACGCCGGGTAGCATCCAGATCGGAAACCGGAGGTCGGAGAGCGCGATGGCGAAGCTCACCCGCAAGAGCCCGATCGAGGTCCGCGCCCCCGAGATCGTGAAGCGCCTCTCGAAGGCCTACCCCGACGCGAAGGTGGCGCTGCGGTTCACCAACCCCCTCGAGTGCCTCGTGGCGACGATCCTGTCGGCTCAGTGCACGGACGAGAAGGTGAACGAGGTCACGGCGACGCTCTTCCGCAAGTACCGCATGCCCCAGGACTACCTGAAGGTCCCCGAGGACGAGCTGAAGCGCGACGTCAAGCCCACCGGCTTCTTCAACCAGAAGGCGACGTCGATCCGCGAGGCCTGCCGCAGGATCGTGGAGGTCTACGGAGGCAAGGTTCCGGACGAGATGGAGGAGCTGATCACCCTCCGCGGCGTGGCGCGCAAGACCGCGAACATCGTGCTCGGCAACTCCTTCGGCAAGGTCGAGGGCATCGCCGTCGACACGCACGTGAAGCGTCTGGCGAACCGGCTGGGTTTCAGCGAAGAGTCCGACCCCGAAAAGATCGAGCGGGACCTGATGCGGCTGATCCCGAAGCGCTCATGGTTCGGATTCACCTACGTGCTGATCGATCACGGGCGCGCGGTCTGCGATGCGCGGAAGCCGAGGTGCGGCGAGTGCCCGGTGAGCGAGCTGTGCCCCGCGAGCCTGGCGTGACTCAGCCTGCGGCGGTGAGCGCCGCGGCGCGGCGGCGTTCGCGCCGGATCTCTCGGCGCTCCTCCTCGGAGCGCCCGCCCCAGACGCCCGCGTCCTGGGCCGTCGCGAGCGACCACTCCAGGCACTCGTGGATCACCGGGCACCGCCGGCAGACCTCCTTCGCGCGCGCGGTCCGCCGGGTCGCGTCGTCCGAGGAGCCCACGGGGAAGAAGAGCTCGGGCTCTTCGGAGATGCAGGCGGCCGAGCGGAGCCAGTCCATCCGCTCGTCGACGTTCCTGAACGTTCGTTCAATCCTTCGGCGCACGAGCTCCCTCACGGGTATCAGGGTGCCTGAGGAGGCGGAGCCTAGTGTCTGAACGACCATTCAGTCAAGAGATGCCGCTAGTCGTGGCGCACCGAGGGGCGTCGGCGGTCGAGGCCGAGAACACCCTCGAGGCGTTCGAGGCGGCGCTCGCCGCCGGTGCCGACGCCGTCGAGTTCGACGTGCGCCTCACCGCCGACGGGGTGCCGGTGGTGATCCACGACCCCGAGGTCGATCGCACCACCGACGGCAGCGGGGTTGTAAGGGCCATGTCCCTCGCAGAGCTGAAACGCCTGCGGATCAGGACCGCCGCCGGCGGCTCGGCCGAGGTGCCGTCGCTAGTGGAGACGCTCGCTCTCCTGTCAGGCCGGGCCACCGTGGACATCGAGATCAAGAACATCCCCGGGGAACCCGACTTCGACGCCGGCGGCGAGCCGGTGGTCGAGGCGACGCTCCGGGCGGTCGAAGAGGTGGGGTTCGTCGGGACGGTGCTCGTGTCGAGCTTCAACCCGTCATCGATCGCGCGGAGCCGGGCCCTGGCGCCGGGGGTCCCAACGGGACTCCTCACGATCGACGGCATCGGCGCGCCGGCGGCCCTGGCCGCAGCGCGAGATGCCGCTCACCCGTGGGTGTTGCCGGCGGCCGAGTCGGTGCTGTCCGCGGGGGAGGGCTTCCTGCGGGAGGCGCGGACGGCGGGGATGCGCGTGGGCACCTGGATCGTCGACCGGCCCGAGCCGGCCCTCCGACTGATGCGGTGGGGGATCGACGCCGTCGCGACGAACGACCCGGCGACGATCGCCCGCGCCCGCCGGGAGCTGTTCGCGTGAAGCGGAGGCGTCGCCGGCTCCCTCCGCAGCTGGAGGAGCCGTACGCCGCGTTCGTCGACATCGTGGGGATCGCCGAGCGAGCGAAGCTCGCTCTGACGGAGGTGGTCCCGACCACGAGGCTCCCAGGCCGGCCGCTCCCGGACGCGATGATCGAGTTCGAGGAGCTGCTGCGCGAAGCGCGGGAGCGCATGCCGGCCTGGCGAACCCCAGAGGTCGAGGACGCGTGGCTCGCCGCGGCGGCTGGAGTGGACGCGTCCCTGGACCAGGCACGCCGGCTCCGCGAGGATGCGCCCGATCTGGGAGGGTTCGAGGGGTTGATCTGGGCGGTAGAAGAGCTGCTAGGGCCGCTCGGCGCGTTCGAGGGAGCGGTCGAGCGTTTCCGGGTCCTTCGAACCAGATCCGGATGACCGGGGGCCGCCGGCCCGGCCGCCGGCACCGCCCGGCGCTACCCGCGTTCCGTCAGGGCGGTCAAGATCCGCTCGAGGGCCCAGTCGAGCTCTTCTTCGGTCACGCAGAGCGGCGGCGCCAGGCGCACGGTGGTCTCGTGCGTGTCCTTCGCCAGAACGCCGAGCTCCAACAGCCGCTCGCAGATCGAACGCGCCGGCGCGCCGCCCGGCGTGAGCTCGATCCCGACCCACAGCCCGCGGCCGCGAACCTCGGTGACGTCGGCGGGCGCGTTCGCCCAGAGCTTCTGCATGAACGGCGGTCCGAGCGTGGCGGCGCGCTCCTGGTAGAGGCCGCTGCGGAGCAGGCGGAGCACCTCGAGGCCGACGGCGCACGCGAGGGGATTCCCGCCGAAGGTGGACCCGTGGTCGCCCGGCCGGAAGACGCCCAGGACGTCGCGGCGCGAGACCACCGCAGACAGCGGAACGATGCCGCCCCCGAGCGCCTTGCCGAGCACGTACACGTCGGGCACGACGGCCTCGTGCTCACACGCGAACGTCGTGCCGGTCCGCCCGAGGCCGGACTGGATCTCGTCGGCGATCATCAGCACGCCGCGCTCGCTGCAGATCTCCCGCACCGCGCGCAGGTAGCCCTCGGGCGGCACGATCACGCCGGCCTCTCCCTGGATCGGTTCCACCAGGAACGCGACGGTGTCGTCGTCGATCGCGGCGCGCAGGGCCTCGGCGTCACCGTAGGGGACGATCTCGAAGCCCGGGGTGTGCGGGCCGAAGGACTCTCGCGAGGCCGGGTCGGTCGAGAAGCTGATGATCGTGATCGTCCTGCCGTGGAAGTTCCCCTCGGCGACGACGATCTTCGCGCGGTCCGGGGCGACCCCCTTCACCTCGTATCCCCACTTTCGGGCGGTCTTCAGCGCGGTCTCGACCGCCTCGGCGCCGGTGTTCATCGGGAGCACCATCTCCATGCCGCAGAGGTCCGCGAGCTGCTCGCAGAAGGGACCGAGCAGGTCGTTGTGGAAGGCGCGTGAGGTGAGCGTGACGAGGTCGAGCTGGCGCTTGGCGGCCGCCACGAGATCGGGGTGGCGGTGGCCGAAGTTCAGGGCGGAGTACGCGGCGAGCATGTCCAGGTACCGCTTGCCCTCGACGTCGGTGACCCAGGCGCCCTCCGCGTGCGCGATCACGACGGGCAGCGGGTGGTAGTTGTGCGCCGAGTACGTCTCTACCAGCTCGATGAGGTGGTCGCTCTGCGTCATCCCGTTCGCTCCTCCGGAAGGGTCCGCGCGGTTGCATGATATGGGACCCCGGCCGCGCTAGCCTCGCCCCTGTGGTTCCCGACGCGACCCATGCGCGGAGCGAGTTCGACGCGATCTCGGCCGAGGTCGTCGCCTGCCGGCGTTGCCCGAGGCTGGTCGAGTGGCGAGAGCACGTCGCGCGCGAGAGGGTCGCCCGCTACGCCGACCACGAGTACTGGGGCAGGCCCGTCCCCGGCTTCGGCGATCCTCACGCGAGGGTGCTGCTGGTCGGGCTCGCCCCGGCCGCACACGGCGGCAACCGCACCGGACGGATCTTCACGGGCGATCGGAGCGGCGACTTCCTGTACGCGTCGCTTCACCGGACCGCGTTCGCCAACCTGCCGGAGTCGGTCTCCCGCGACGACGGGCTGCGGCTGCGCGGGGCCTACGTCACGGCCGTTAACCGCTGCGCCCCTCCCGGGAACCACCCGACTCCCGGCGAGCGCGATGAGTGTCTCCCCTTCCTCGCACGCGAGCTCTCTGCGCTGGGCGAGCTCCGGGTGATCGTGGCGCTGGGAGCCTTCGCGTGGGACGGCGTCCTGCGCGCCCTCGCCTCTGAGGGGCTTCGGGCGCGCCCGAAGCCGGCGTTCGGTCACGGAGCGGAGGTGGCGGTGGGGCCTTACGCGCTGATCGGTTGCTTCCACCCGAGCCAGCAGAACACGTTCACCGGGAGGCTCACGCCCGTGATGCTCGATGCGGTGCTGCTCAGGGCTCGGGCGGCTGCGGGCCTGGGTCCCCCGGCCGTTCCTTCTTCCGACGCACGCGGCGCACGATCGGCAGGCTCTCGGACTCGAGGATCAGGAGGGTGAGAGCCGTCGCGAGCCCGGCCGACAGGTAGACCGCCGCGCCGCAGAGCACCCCGATCGCGGCGGCCACCCAGCTCGACGCAGCCGTCGTCAGCCCGGCCGGTCCGCTCTCGGTCCTCCAGATGATGCCGGCGCCGATGAATCCGACGCCGGTGGCGACGCCCGCGATGACCTTCTCCGCTGAGACGGGGAAGAGCTCCACCCCGACGGCCGTGAAGCCGGCCGACCCAAGGGCGAGCAGCGCGAACGTCCGCTCGCCAGCAGCCTTCCCCCGGTATTCCCGCTCGAATCCGATCAGGAACCCGAAGAGCGAAGCCAGCGCCATCCGGCCGAAGAGCGAGAGCTCGGTCACCAGCATGCGGACCAGCCTACCGCCGGCCCGGAGGCCTATCACCGACCCCGCGTATCCTGGGTCGCATGGGCAGGCACGGCAGGTTCTACGCGGCGCCCGCGCGCGAGGAGGACGCGCGGCCCATCACCCGATCGACGATACGCCGCGTCCTGGCGACCTTCGCGCCGTACAGGTCGAAGGTCGCCCTGGTCGGCCTCGCGATAGTCGTCACGAGCGGTCTCGGCGTCGTCAACCCCCTCATGATCGTCGTGGTCTTCAACAAGGCCCTCTTCGGGAGCTCGCTCGGCTCGAACGACTGCGGAGGGGTGGCCTGCCCCAACCTGCCGCTCCTCTACCGGTACGTGGGCATCATGATCGCCGTCCCGATCGTGACCAGCGTGATCGGGATCGGGCAGACCTACCTTACGAACCTCGTCGGCCTCCGCGTGATGCAGGACCTCCGGAACCGGCTCTACTCGCACCTTCAGTTCATGCCCCTCCGGTTCTTCACCACGACCCGCACCGGCGAGATCCAGTCCCGCCTGGCGAACGACGTCGGTGGCGTGCAGACGGTCGTCACCGACACGATGTCGACCGTGTTGTCCAACTTCGTGACGATCGTGAGCACGCTGGTCGCGATG
The DNA here is from genome assembly GCA_016201135.1 of Actinomycetota bacterium. Taxonomy (GTDB): domain Bacteria; phylum Actinomycetota; class UBA4738; order UBA4738; family HRBIN12; genus JACQDK01. The sequence continues at coordinate 1,361 of JACQDK010000057.1, read as the reverse complement.
CTGTTCCTGTCCGTCCCGCTGACCCTGCTGTCGCTCTTCCTGATGCCGCTGTTCGTATGGCTCACGGCGAAGGTTGGGAAGGCGCGGCGGCAGGTGGCGACGTCGACCCAGAAGACCCTCGCGGACCTCACGGCGATCACCGAGGAGACGCTCAGCGTGAGCGGCATCTTGCTGTCGAAGTCGTTCGGGCGACAGCGGTACGAGATCGACCGCTTCGGCGGCGAGAACCGGCGGCTGACGGGCCTGCAGATCCGCCAGACGATGATCGGGCGGTCCTTCTTCGCCGTCGTGGGAACCTTCTTCTCGATCACGCCCGCTCTCGTGTATCTGGTCGCGGGGTGGGTGAACAGCGGCCACCCGGCGAAGCCGATCCTGTACGGCACGCTCGTCGGGTTCACGACGTTGCAGTCGCGCCTGTTCTTCCCGATCGGGTCGATGCTTCAGGTCTCCACCGACGTGCAGTCCTCGTTCGCCCTTTTCGACCGGGTCTTCGAGTACCTGGACATGGACCACGAGATCGAGGATGCGCCCGACGCGGTCGCTCTTTCCCCGGCGAGCGTCCGCGGGCACGTGCGACTGCGGGCCGCTCGGTTCCGGTACGACGAGCCCCCTCCGGAGGGCCTGCCTGTGTCGCCTCCGGACGCCACCTCGCCGCCGGAGGCAGAGCGCCGGGAATGGACGCTGGACGGCGTCGACATAGAGATCCAGCCCGGACAGCTCGCGGCGCTCGTCGGTCCCTCGGGCGCGGGCAAGACCACGATCACCTATCTCGTGCCGCGTCTCTACGACGTGCAGGAGGGCGCGGTCGAGATCGACGGCCACGACGTGCGGAACATCAGGCTCCAGTCGCTCGGTGACATCATCGGGGTCGTCACGCAGGAGACCTACCTGTTCCACACCACGATCCGCCGGAACCTGCTCTACGGGAAGCCGGATGCCGACGAGCGGGAGCTGGAGGCCGCGGCGCGCGCCGCCAACATCTACGACCGGATCGTCGAGCTGCCTGAGGGCTTCGACACGATCGTGGGGGAGCGCGGGTACAAGCTCTCCGGCGGCGAGAAGCAGCGCCTAGCGATCGCCCGCGTGATCCTGAAGGACCCGCGGATCCTCATCCTCGACGAGGCGACCTCCTCGCTCGACACCGAATCCGAGATGGAGGTGCAAAAGGCCCTTGCAAACCTCATGGAGGGGCGCACCACCTTCGTGATAGCCCACAGGCTCTCCACCGTCAGGAAGGCCGACCGCATAATAGTGCTCTCCAGCGGCTCCATAAAGGAAATAGGCGGGCACGAGGAACTGCTGGAGAGCGGCGGGGAGTACTCGCGGCTTTATTCCCTGCAATTCAACGGATAGGGGGGCCG
>JACQDK010000056.1 GCA_016201135.1 Actinomycetota bacterium | reverse complement strand
TCACCGACGGGGCCTCGATGTTGCGACGCGGTCCCTTGGGGCAAAGGGTCATGCGCTGAGTCGGGTGGACGAGCGCATCGCCGAGGAAAGGCGAGACGAGCGGGCAAGGATCGCTGAGGCCCTCCACGATGAGGTTCTCCAGACTCTCTTCAACATCACAATCCGGGCTCACGTCATCAAGGAGGACTTGCGAAGCGGTCGTCTCTTGGACTTGGATGATGATGTGCCCGCGGTGCTAGAGGCGAGCGAGCGCGCGGTTGAGGAAATGAGAGACGTGATCCGCGACCTCCGCCGGTCTCCTGTGGGTCGGGCGGGTCTTGAAGACACGCTGATCTTGCTAGTCAAGCACTTGCACGACGAGTCGGGTATTCGGTTCGTCACCACGATTGGGGCGGTGCGCGCCGAAGCTAGCGTGCAGCTCCTCATCTACCAGATTGCGCGTGAAGCCATGATGAATGCGGTGAAACACTCAGGTGCATCGACTGTCTGGTTGGGTCTATCCCAAGGTGGAGGAAGAATCGAGCTGTGCGTCGAGGACGACGGCGGCGGCTTCGACCCGGACATCACCGACGAGCGCCACTTCGGCTTGGTGCTCATGCGCGAGCGAGCCGCGGCCGCCATGGGCGAACTGAGTATCCAATCACGGCCAGGGGAAGGCACGACCGTCGTTGTACTCCTGCCCCAAGCCTAGCGGCCGAGCACAGGAAATCTGCCCATGAAGAAAGCCCCTCAGTTGCTACTGAGGGGCTTTCTGTCGGATACCGTTGATCCCGTCCGCCGACGGCGGCCTTACGGAATCTTCCAGTGGGCCCCGCCCGCGACGGCGACGGCGAGAAGCGAGCCTAGCGCCACTGCAATCCTGCGAATCGTCGTCCTCATTTGGGAGAACCTCCTCCGTCATCCGGCAAATCGACCCCACCTGGGGGATGGGGCATCACTATCGGGTGACACCCGATTGGTGGACAAGAGGGCAGTGGGACTACTACCTATGCTGTACCCCGCAGCGCCACTCTTCCGGGGGCGGGTCGCCCTACTTCCAAATGGAGCTGCCAGCGACCAAGATGATTCCGATATGGAGCCCGGAAAGGTGACGCCACTCTTCCAGCGCCACGCGCAGGCAGCGTTTCTGGTAGCTGTGGTCCTGCCGACAGTCGGGTTGGGCGTGTACGGCATCAGCCGACATCCGGAGACGCTTAGGTCTGAACTCGTCGTGTGGGCCCTCTTGATTGCGATTATCGAACTCCTCCCCGTACCGGCCTGGCGTGGACTTTCTGTGAGCATGGGACTTCCCCTGCTCATGGCGGTTGCCTTTGTCTACGCGCCTGTCGCAGCCGGTGCCACAGCCTTCGTTGGCACGTCCGATCCTAGGGAGTTCAAGAGAGAGATTCGCCCTCTCCATGCTCTGTTCAACAGAAGCCAGGTAGCCCTTTCCGTCTTCGCCGCCAGCACGCTATTCCATTCCCTGGCCAGTCTCGAGTCATCTCCTTCTTGGCGGCTTATCGAAGCCGCCATGCTTGCTTCTGGCGCTGACTACCTTGTGAACAGCGGGCTCGTCACGGTCTACATGTCCATCAGGACCCGGCTCGCCCCTTGGAAGGTCATACGAGAGCTTCGCATAGGGCGGTTGAGCGAATTCCTCGTTAGCTACCTAGGTTTGGGTGTGCTCGGCCTCGCACTCGCCATATTGTTCCTTCAGGTCGAGTGGTGGTCCGTTCCGACGTTCGTCGCGCCTCTGTTGTTCGCTCGGCAGATGTTCTTCAGGTCGCGCGCCTTGGAGGAGGCCCACAAGGAGCTCCAGGAGCGCGAGCAGGTGCTGAAGTCGCTCTCGAACGCGATGGCCGAGGAGCGGCAGGACGAGCGGGCGCAGATCGCCGGCTACCTCCACGACGACCTCGCGCAGATCCTGTTCCGCCTCTCCATCCAGGTGGACGTCGCCAAGCGGCTCCTCGAGAAGGGGGAGACGAAGGAGACGTTCGAGCAGCTGGAGAAGATCCGCCAGTCGAAGCAGGACACCTCGGATCGGATCCGTGCGCTCATCCGCGACCTACACCGAAGCCCGTTGGGGCCCAAGGGACTCCGCGAGGCCCTCGGCTCCTTCACGGAGGAGATGGGACGCGACTCAGGTGTCACCTTCCACACCGACGTGCAGGAGGTCGCCCTCCCTGCCCCGATCGCCCTCCTCGTCTACCACATAGCCCGTGAGGGCGTGACGAACGCCCTGAAGCACGCGCGGGCATCGAACTTCTGGATCACCGTCGGCGAGACCCCGGACCACATCGAGCTCCAGCTCCGCGACGACGGTGTCGGGTTCGACGCCGCCGCCCCCGGACCAGAGGGTCACTTCGGCATGGCGATGATGCGCGAGCGAGCGCAGGTCGGTGGTGGCACGTTCGACGTGCAGAGCGCCCCCGGGGCGGGGACGACCATCACCGTCCGGTTCCCCACCTCACTGCTACAGGCGGCGCCTCCCACTCCCGACTCCACCGTGCCGCCCACGGCCGGTACCGGACGGGCTCATGCTTCCCCCGGTACATCCGGAGCAAGCGGGCCGGCGGCCGAGGGGTCTCGCGAAAGCGTCCGCGCATGACGGCGACCACCAACCACGCGATCGCCCCGTAGAGCAGCACGTCCCCCGGCGAGAGGACCACGCGCAGCCCCGGGACCGGGATCGTGTCGCCGAACGTGGCCAGCACGTCGCCTCCCTGCGCCAGGTGGTGGCGGGCATCGCTCACCTCGAAGCTCGACCCCCCGGCGGCCCTGATCGCCGCCGCGCTGACGGGCATCCCGGCGTTGGGCAACGTGACCGCGAGATTCAGCCCCAGCCCAACGAGCATCGCGAGGGCCGCGGGCATCCGGCGGTTCACTCCGACGAAGGCCGCCAGGAACCCGTACGAGCCGGCGAGCATCGCCGCCGCGGCGAGCCGCGACCGGGCGTCGAGGCCGGGCGCCGGAACGACCTGCATCCCGAGCCCGAGCAGCGCCGCGCCCCACAAGTGCATCCGCACGTGCTCGAAGGGACGCAGGCTCCCTCCGAGGAGGAAGCCGGCGCCGATCGCTCCGGCGAGGATCAGCAGGATGAGGGACATGGGGAGTGGAATCAGGATTCTCGCCCGCCCGGTGGCCCGAGTCCAGGGCGCTCGCCGGTTCGCCGCAGGCCGATACCCTGGAGCCCGTGGATCGCGACCTCGGCTACTTCGGCCCTGAGAGCATCTCGTGGCGGGTGCACCGCGAGACGACCGTGCTGTTCGGGGGAGCTCGGGCGCTGCTGATGCAGGCGGCTCACCCACTGGTGATCGCAGGCGCGCGCGAGACGGGCTTCTATGAGCGCAACCCGTGGAAACGGCTGCAGCGCACGCTGATCCTCACCTACACGATCACTTTCGGGACGAAGGCCGAGGCGCACGCCGCCGCCGACAGGATCAACGAGGTGCACTCCCGCGTGAAGGGCGTCGACCCTGTGACGGGGCGGCCGTACGACGGGCTCGACCCCGAGCTGCTGCTCTGGGTGCACGCTTGCCTCGTCGAGAGCGCCCTCCTCTTCGAGGAGCTGACGGTGGGCGGGCTCGACGAGGCCGGACGGCAGCGCTTCCACGAGGAGCAGATGCTCGTGGCCGAGATGGTGAAGGTGCCCCGCGAGATCGTGCCCGCGACCTTCCCGGCGCTCCGGGCCTACGTCGCCGAGACGATCGACCGGGGTGACTTGCTCGTGACCGACGCCGCCAGGAAGGTCGCCGGTCTCTTCACCGATCCTCCCCGTGACGCGCAATGGCGACCCGTCCTGAAGGCGGTCTCGCGCCTCGCGTTCGGAACCCTTCCCACGGAGCTCCGGGAGATGTACGGCATCCGGCTCGGGCCCGGCCGCAGGGCGGCGATGCGGACGGCGTTCGCGGCGACCCGGGCCCTGCGGCCGATCCTTCCTTCCAGGTACCGGTTCATCGCTCCCTACCACGAGTTCCGTGTTCGAGAACGGGGCCCGGGCGCACCGGGCGCGGTCGACGGCGCCCGTCGGCGGGCCGGCCTCGAGTCTTGACCGGAGGCTCCCGGCGCGTGGGAGACTCGCCGTGGTGAACGTCGACGGGCTCCTCCTGGACATCGACGGGGTGCTGGCCGTCTCGTGGGAGCCGATCCCGGGCTCGATCGAGGCCATCGACCGCCTGCGGAAGGTGGGGATCCCTTTCCGGCTCATCACGAACACGACGACGCGCACCCGCGCTGCGCTGGCGGAGACCCTCCGAGCCGCGGGCTTCGACGTCGCGCCCGGCGACCTCGTCACGGCGGTGAACGCGACCGCCGCATACCTTCGCGCGCACCACGCGGGCGCGCGAGCCTTCGTTCTCTCCGACGGCGACGCCGCGAGTGACCTCGAGGGGGTCGAGCTCGTCGGCGTCGACCAGGCCGACGTGGTCGTGATCGGCGGAGCCTGCGAGGACTTCACCCACGCCACGCTCAACCGGGTCTTCCGCCGGCTGATGGAGGGCGCGCCGCTCGTCGGCATGCACCGGAACCTCTACTGGCGCACCTCCGAGGGCCTGGAGCTCGACGGCGGCGCCTACATCGCGGGGCTCGAGGAGGCGGCCGGCATCGCCGCCACGATCTGCGGCAAGCCCTCGGCGGCCTTCTTCGAATCGGCGCTCTCGCTCCTTCGCGTGCCGGCGGCGCGTGCTGCCATGGTGGGTGACGACATCGTGAACGACGTGCTGGGAGCCCAGGCCGCCGGCATGACCGGCGTGCTCGTTCGGACCGGGAAGTTTCTGGAGTCGGATCTCGCCAAGGGCCGGCCCGACCACGTCATCGGCTCCCTCGCCGACCTGGCCGGGCTCCTGGAGGTCTGAGCCTTGTCCGGTCGGGCTCGGTTCGCCCGGAGCATCTTCGCCGGGATCGCGCCCCAGTACGACCGGATGGGCGCGCTGCTCTCCCTCGGACAGGACGCGCGCGTGCGCCGCTTCATGGTCTCGAAGGTGGATGCGGTCCCCGGCGAGCTCGCGCTGGACGTGGCGAGCGGAACCGGGCTCGTGGCGCGCGAGCTCGCTGCCCGAAGGAACCTGCGGGTGGTGTCGCTGGACCAGTCCCCCGAGATGCTCCGCGCCGGCGTCGGGGTGAACCGCGAGGCGCGGCTGGACGACCGGATCTTCCCGGTGCTCGGGACGGCCGAACGTCTCCCCTTCGCGGGCGGTGTGTTCGACGCGGTGACCTTCACCTATCTGCTGCGGTACGTGGACGATCCCGGGAGGACGCTGGCCGAGCTCGCACGCGTGCTTCGACCCGGGGGAACCCTCGCGAGCCTCGAGTTCCACCGTCCCGAGGGACCGCTGCTGCGAGGAGGATGGTGGGCATACACGCGCGCCGTCATGCCGCTGGTGGGCGCTGCCGTCTCGCCGGCGTGGGCGGGGACCGCCCGGTTCCTGGGCCCGAACATCTCCCGCTTCTACGACGAGCATCCGCTGCCGGCCCAGATCCGCTGGTGGCAGGATGCCGGGCTCCGACGCGTGCGCTCGCGCACTTTCTTCGGCGGGGCGTGGATCGCCATCTGGGGCGTGAAGGAGCGGTGAGCGATCGCGAGGAACGGCCGGCGTTCTACGCGCTCCCTCCCGGAGGGTGGCGCGACTACTGGAGCCTGCTACATCCTCCGTACACCCTGTGGCACCTGTCGTACGTGGCGATCGGGGCCGCGATGGCGCCGCGCGTGAACGCCCGGTGGCTCGGCGAGACCCTGCTCGCGTTCTTCCTGGCGATGGGACTGGCGGCGCACGCGCTGGACGAGCTGCACGGGCGGCCCCTGCGCACCCGGATCCCGGGCGGCGCTCTCCGCGCGATCGCGGTGCTGGGGCTCGCCGGCGCGGTGGCGCTGGGAGTCGACGGGACGATCGAGGTCTCGGCGTGGATCGCGGTGGCGATCCCGGTCGGGATCTTCCTGGTGGCGGCGTACAACCTGGAGCTTTTCGGAGGCGCGTTCCACTCGGACCTGTGGTTCTCGCTCGCGTGGGGAGGGTTCCCGGCGCTCACGGCCTTCCTGGCGCAGGCCGGCACGATCCGTCCCGGCGCTCTGCTTGCCGCGGCCTTCTGCGCGGTGACGGCGGCTGCCCAGCGCGCGCTCTCGACGCCCGTTCGTAGGCTCCGCCGTCAGGTGATCGCGGTCTCGGGGGAGATCGTGCTGGCCGGCGGGGAGCGGGAGCCGCTAGACGCGGCCGCCCTGCGCGCGGCACCCGAGCGTGCCCTGCGCCTGCTCTCGGTCGCGATGCCGGTGCTCGCCGCGGCTCTGCTCGTGGCTCGAGCGCTCTGACCCTGACACCGACGGGCGGGCGCGTCGCGCGGTTCAGAGCTTCGGGTATCTGAGGGGCGCGCCGACGGCGCCGACATCGGCCCACACGAGGCCCCATCCACCGAGGCTCGAGACCGCGAGACGGTCGAGCTTCGTCCCCACGAAGGCGACGTTCGCCGGCTGGTTGAGCACGATGCCGTCGGGATCCTCGACCAGGATCTCGGGCCGGCCGCCGGGCGGGATCCGGTAGATGCGGTCGGGCCGGTAGCAGCCGACGAAGAGCGTCCCGTCGGCGCCGAGCGCCATCCCGTCCGGCTGGGACCCCGTGAGGTCCACCAGCGGCTCCATCTTCCCGGCCGACCCGTCATCCTCGATCGGGATGCGAGAGACCGTCCGTCCGCTCGACTCGATCACGAGCAGCGAGCCGCCGTCGAGGGACAGGCAGCAGCCGTTCGGGAACCGGTGGGCCTGCTCGGTCCAGACCGAAGTCTCGCCCCCGGGAAGGACGCGGAAGATGAGCCCGTCGTCCTTCCCCCAAGTGCCAGAGTCGGTCACGTACAAGGCGCCGGCGTCATCGAACGCGGCGTAGTTCGGGACCCGCATCGGGCGTTCGGGCGTGCCGGCCGAATAGGTAGTGACCTCGCCGCCGGGCGCGATCCGCGCGACCTGGGCCGCGCCGAAGTCGCAGGCGTAGACGTTGCCCGAGCCGTCCAGGGTCACGCCGTAGATGAACCCGCCGGTGCCGCCGACCTGCTCGACCACCCCGTCGAGGGAGATCGAGTAGATCTGCCCGGCCTCGCCTCCGGCGTAGATCCGGTCGCCGGGTCCCCACGCCACGCCTTCCGGGTGATCGAGGCCCTCCGCCAGCGTTGCGAACCTGTCGAGCATGTGCCCGCCCTTCCGTCGGCCGTGTCCTCGACGCCGAACTCTCTGCGGCGCCCGCTCGCCTGTCAATCGGATCCGAGCCCCATTCGGCCCGGGACCTGGGAGCCGCGCAGCCGATACGCTGGTGGACATGCCCTCGGCATCCACCATCGGCGAGCTTCGCACGCAGGGGTATCCCGACCGGACCGTCAAGGAGGAGCTCCGCGCGAACCTCCTGGCGAAGCTCGGCCGCGGCGAGACGCTGTTCCCCAGCATCGTGGGGTTCGAGGAGTCGGTGCTGCCCTCGCTCGAACGAGGGATCCTGGCCGGTCACGACCTGATCCTGCTGGGGGAGCGGGGACAGGCCAAGACGCGGTTGATCCGCCGGATCGTGGAGCTGCTCGACCCCGAGGCGCCGGTGATCGCCGGCTGTGAGATCAACGACCACCCCTACCGCCCGATCTGCGCGCGCTGTCGTGAGCTGGTGGAGGCTGGAGGGGACTCGGTGCCGATCACCTGGATCGGCCAGCAGGACCGCTACGCGGAGAAGCTCGCCACGCCGGACACGAGCGTCGCCGACCTGATCGGCGACGTCGATCCGATCAAGGTGGCGGAGGGCCGCTACCTTGCCGACGAGCTCACGATCCACTACGGGATGATCCCGCGCACGAACCGCGGGATCGTGGCGATCAACGAGCTCCCGGACCTGCCCGAGCGGATCCAGGTCTCGCTCTTCAACATCTTGGAGGAGCGCGACGTGCAGATCCGCGGCTACCGGATCCGGCTCCCGCTCGACCTGTTGCTCGTCGCGACCGCGAACCCCGACGACTACACGCACCGGGGACGGATCGTCTCGCCCCTGAAGGACCGGTTCGGCACCCAGGTGCGGACGCACTACCCCGAGACGGTCGCCGAGGAGATCCGCATCATGGATCAGGAGGCGCGCCCTCCGGCCGCCGGCGTCCCCGTGCGCATCCCGACCTTCATGAAGGAGATCGTGGCCGCGTTCACCTCGGAGCTGCGGCGATCGCCGCACGTGAACCACCGCAGCGGGGTGAGCGTGCGGTACTCGATAGGGAACCTCGAGACGCTGGCGGCCGCCGCCGTCCGCCGCGCCGCCCGCACCGGGGAGCCCGAGGCCGTGCCGCGGGTGTGCGACCTGCCCGCCGCCGTCGCGTCCTCGCTGGGCCGTGTCGAGTTCGACACGATCGAGGAGGGGCGCGAGGACGAGATATTGGGCCGGGCCCTCCATCAGGCAACCCTGGAGGTGTTCCGGCGCAGGCTCTCCGGGTTCGATTTCCAGCCGGTCCTTTCGCAGTTCGACGCGCCGGGCTTCACCGCCGAGACCTCGGATCTCACGCCGGCGTCCGACGTGCTGGCGCAGTTCGGCGACCTGCCGGGGCTCGCGAAGCTGCTCGAGCGTCTCGGCGTGAAGGAGGAGTCGCCGGGGGTCGCGGCCTCCGCCCTCGAGTTCACCCTGGAGGGCCTGCACCTCTCGCGCCGGCTGAACAAGGACGATGCCGGCGGGTCCGCGCGCTACCGGGGCGTCGGGGCATAGCTCGCGTAGGCTGAGGCCCCATGGTGCGGGTCCACGAGGTCCTCGCGTACGGCGTGGTCGGGCTCTTCGCCCTCGGTTGGATCTGGGGGTTGGGCGCCAAGCTCGCGAGACGCGGTCCCGGCGAGCGGTACTGGTCGTGGCTCACCGCGGTTCAGGTCGCGGTTGGCGCGCAGGCGCTGCTCGGAATCACGCTGTTCCTGACCGGGCACAGGGTGGACGTCGGGCGCCCGATCAGCAACCTGTTGCACTACGTGTACGGCGCCCTTCCGATACTGCTGCTCGTATTCGCGCACGCGATCGCGCGCGAGGGGAACGCGTCGATGATCGGGTTCGACCCGAAGAAGCGGATCGAGCCGTGGGTGCCGTTCGCGTGGGCCGCGTTCATCTGCTTCGGGCTCACCCTGCGCGCGCTCATGACCGGCCTCGGGATCGGATGAGTCCGGCGGGGGGGTCGGCACCTCGCCCCCGAGGGTCGATGACCCCCGAGCGTCGATGACCCCCGAGCGTCGATGACCCCCGAGCCGTGAGCCCGGCGTACGCTGGTGAGATGCGCAGGGTCCGATACTCCCGCTGGGACGGCACCCAGGATCCGCTCGGGCCCGACCTGTCCGCGGCAGATCTCCTGGAAGAGATCTCGGAGGACGTGCTCTCGGGGGCGGGCGCGCAGGCCGCGTTGCGGCGCCTGGTACGGCGGGGCATGTCGGGGCACTTCACGGGGTTGGACGCGCTCCGGGCGCGGCTGCGGGCGCAGCGGGAACGCGAGGAGTCCGCGCTGAACCTCTCCGGGCCGCTCGAGGCCGTCCGAGGGCAGCTCGAGGAGATGGTGGAGCGCGAGCGCTCGCGCCTGTCGTTCGAGCCCGACGACGACGCGAGGACGCGCGAGGCGTTCCTTGACGCGCTGCCTCCCGACGCGCCGGGGAAGATCCGGGAGCTCCAGGGGTACCGGTTCCGCGACGCGCGGGCTCAGCTGATGTTCGACGAGATGATGGCCTCGCTCCGCGAGCAGGTACTCGGGGCGCACTTCCGCAGCATGGCCGAGGGGCTCGGCACCCTCTCCGCCGAGGAGCTCGCGGCCTTCCGAGACATGCTTGCCGAGCTCAACCGGATGATCGAGCAGCGAGGTCGCGGAGAGCCCTACGACTTCGAGGGCTTCATGCGGCGGCACGGCGCCTTCTTCCCGGACGATCCGAAGACGCTCGACGAGCTGCTCCAGCGGATGGCCCGGCGCATGGCGGCGATGTCGCGCCTCATGGCCTCCTTGAGCGCGGAGCAGCGGGCCGAGCTCCAGGCCCTCTCCGAGCAGATCCTCGGCGACATGGACCTCGCCTTCGAGGTCGATCGCCTGGGGTCGAACCTGGCGAGCCTGTTCCCCGACATGAACGGGGACGAGCCGGCGTTCGGCGCAGGAGACGAGGCCGCCTCGCTGTCCGCGACGGTGGACGCCATGGAGCGGCTGCACGACTTCGAGGACCTCGAGCGGTCGATGCGCGGCGACTACGCCGGCGCGTCTCTGGATGACGTCGACGAGGACGCCCTCCGGCGCACGCTCGGGGAGCCGGCGACGCGGGACCTGCGGAAGTTGAAGGAGATCGAGCGCGCGCTCGAGAAGGCGGGGCTCCTCACGCGGAAGGAGGGGCGCCTGGAGGTCACGCCGCGCGGCGCCCGGAAGATGGGCGAGCGGGCGCTCGTGCGGGTGTTCGAACGACTCCGGCGCGACCGGGAGTCCGCCCACGAAGCGCGCGTCGCCGGCGGACAGGCCGAGCCCACGGGCGCCACGAGGCCGTGGCGGTTCGGCGACACGGGACAGATCGCGGTGCAGCGCAGCGTGTTCAACGCGGTGGCTCGCGGCCGCGAGCCGGGCGAGGCCCTGCGGCTCGTTCCCGAGGACTTCGAGCTCGTGGAGGCGGAAGAGCGCACGGAGGCAGCGACGGCGCTGCTCCTGGACCTGTCGTTCTCGATGCCGCTGCGTGGTCACTTCGTCCACGCGAAGAAGATGGCGCTGGCGCTGCACGCGCTGATCGAGGGGCGCTACCCGCACGACAAGCTCTACATGATCGGGTTCAGCGACTACGCCCGGCGGATGGAGCCCCAGGACCTCACCGCCGCCGGGTGGGAGCGCGTGTACGGCACGAACATGCAGCACGCGTTCATGCTGGCCGGCAGGCTCCTGGCGCAGCACCCGCGCGCGACGCGCCAGGTCATCATGGTCACCGACGGCGAGCCCACCGCGCACCTGGAGGGCGAGGAGGCGTTCTTCTCGTGGCCGCCCGTGCCGAAGACGATCCGGCTCACTCTCGCGGAGGCGGTCAGGCTGTCGAAGGCGGGCGTCACCCTGAACGTGTTCATGCTGGAGGGATCCGAGGGCCTGATCGGCTTCATGGAGCGGCTGGCGCGGATGACGGTGGGCCGGGTGTTCCTGATGGACGACGTGAAGCTGGGCGACTTCGTGGTCCGGGACTACGTGGCAAGGCGGGCCCGGTGACGCGAAGGATCCCCAAGGTCGCCGTCTGGGTCCTGGTCTTCGCGGGCGCGGCCGGGGTCGGTGCTTTCATCGCCGCGCATTCGAACCCGTTCCCCCCGGACGTGGGGGCGTCCCCCTCGGTGGTGCCGCTCACGCCGGGGCCCGCGGGTTCCCCCGGCAACGCGGCCGCGATCTGGAAGGGCTCGATCGAGAGCTCGACCGCTCACCTGCTCTACGTGGGAGGTCGGTGCGAGACGGACTGGCGCGGCACCCTCGTGGTGCGGATCGACCCGAACGGCGTCGCCGATGGGCGCGCGACCGTGCGCCGGGTGGGCCCGCTCCGCTGCGACTTCTCGACGACGCAGGCCCAGATCGCCTCGTTCGAGCTCGCGGCCCACGGCACCGTCACCTCGCACGGGCTCGAGCTCCGGTTCACGGAGTCGGGGAGCACGCCATCGTCCGGGGCCGACGACTACGGCGGATTCCTGCGGACGATCCTGGTGCCGGGGCGGCGCTCCACGCTCGTGCTGGAGCGCGCGGGTCCGGGCAAGGCCGAGGGAACGCTCTCGATGACCCGGGTCGATAGCGAGGGCCGCGGCACGTACGTCTCGCACACCCGCGCCAGGCTCGCCTGCGTCCGTGGCTGCGCGGGCTCGGACGGCGGCTAGGGGTCAGGGCGCCGTCGCGTCCCACCAGAGGGTGACGACGATCTGCTCGTGAGGGCCCGCGGTCCACCGGCCGAGGTCTTCGCGGAGCCGGTCGCCGAGCGCCTCGGCGATGTCGGCGTCGCGGTCGGCGGGCAGGCAGAGGCGGCGGCGGACGAGCGCCACGGCATCCTCTCGTCGTTCGAACCCGCCTCCGCGGTGGCCCATGTCCACCCGCTCGTCGCGGCGCACGTCGAGCCCGAGCTCGACCAGGGCGTCGGCCGCGTCGGCCGCGGTCGGACCCTGCGGGAACCGTAGGCCGTGGAAGGCCTCCCACAGGTCGTTCATCCACGCGAGCGGATGGCGGGCGGTGAGCTCGACGACCACGCGCGCGAGCGCGTGGTCGTCGAGCGCCCGCGCGAACGGGGCGAGGTCCTGCACGTTGTAGAGGACGTGCCCGCACACCACGACATCGGCCGGCTCGGCCTCGCCCGCGACGTCGGGCCAGGCTCCGAGGACCGTCCCGACGGCGGGCACACCGGCGGCCCGCGCGCCCTCCTCGAACACATCGAGCATGTCCCGCTGGCCGTCCACCCCGACGATCCCGCCCGCCCGC
>JACQDK010000049.1 GCA_016201135.1 Actinomycetota bacterium | reverse complement strand
CGCCCGGCGCCTCGCGCTGCTGCTGCCGGTCGTCCCGCTGCTCATGGCGCCGGGCGCGCGGGCCGCGGAGCCCCCCGACCGCACGGTCGTGCTGTTCCTGATCGACCGGGTGTCGTTCGAGAACCTCCTGTCCATCCCCCCGGTCCGGGGGCTGGCCGCCGCAGGCGGCGCCGGATTGATGTCGTCGCGAACGCCGCTGCGGGACCTCCTGACCTCGGCCGATCTCTCCGGGGTTCGGATCGTCGACCTCGGCTCGATCGAGGGGACCTCGGGCGAGCCGTCGCCCGATAGCCTGCGGCGCGCGAAGCTGGGTATCACCGCCGCGCTGCGAGCGGGCCCCGGGCGCGAGCTCGTGATCGTGGCGACGCCCTCGCCGTCGAGCGCCATGGAGCGCGCGAAGGACGACCTCACGGGCGTGGTCGTGGCCCGAGGTTCGGCGGCGGCGCTGGCCGCGATCGCGGCCGCGCCGCCGCCGAACGGTTCCTCCCTCACGACCCTCACCTCCGACTCGACCAGGCGGAGCGGCGTCGTCGCCTCCGTCGACGTGACGGCCACGATCGAGGCGTTCCTGGGGCGCGGCGCGCCCGATGCCGCCGTGATCCGGGCGGACCCCGGACCCGCGCCGCTCGCGCTGCACGAGCGCTATCTGGCGGATCGACGGATGTCCGTGCCGGTTCAGGTGGGCGCGGGCATCTACGCGGCGGTCGTGGGGCTCCTGTGCGTGGGGCTTCTCGCCCTGGGAGCTCGCGCGCCCGCGCGGACGAGGCGGATGGGCGCGTTGGGCGCTCTCAGCGTCCTGCCGATCGGGTTGGCGCTGCTCCTCGCGGGGCACATTCCCCTGCTGTCCTACGCGACGGTCGTGCCCTCGGTGATCGTCGTCTCGGCGCTGGGAACGGCCGCGGGGGCAAGGTTCGGCCGTGCGCGGGGATCCGCCGCCGCGGCCGGGGTCTTGGGCACGGCGGTCCTGGCTGCTCTCGCGCTGGAAGCCGCGCTCGGGTGGCCGGCCGCCCTCACCCCGTTCCTTGGCGGGTCCGAGCTCGACGGGGGCCGGTTCTACGGCCTGCCGAACGTCGACATCGGGCTCCTGGTGGGCGCGGCGATGTACGTGGCGGCGTGGATCGGCGTGCCCTTCGCCGGGGCGGTCGTCCTGGTGCTTGCCGGGCTCTTCGCGGGCCTGCCCTGGACCGGGTCGAACCTGGGGGGCGCCGTGACCCTCTTCGCCGGCGCGGGCCTGTGGTACTCGATCCGCAGGAGCGGGCGACTCGGCCTCAGGGAGACTGGCGTCGGGCTGGTCTCGGCCGGCGCGGGGACGTTCGCGATCCTCGCGGCGCACCGCTACCTGGCCCCGTTCCCTACGCACATCACGCACTTCGTGGAGGGGGAGTCCGGGACCGTCCTTGGCAGGGCCGCTGAGCGGCTCCGCGTGGGCGTCGACCTGATCGTCCGGAACCCGTTCGCCCTTGTTCCGGTCCTGGGCGTGCCCGCGTGCCTGTGGGCCGTGCTCCGTCCGCCCCGGCCCCTCCGTAGCGCCCTCGAGCGGCAGCCGGTGTGGCGCGAGACGATCCTCGCGATCCTGGTCACGAGCGTGGTCGCCTTCGTCGCGAACGACTCCGGCGCGGCTGCCCTCGGTCTGGGCTTCGGCGCCGGCCTCGGAGCCCTCCTTCACGTGTCGCTCACCGAAGCCACAGGGAAGATGTAACGGTGAACGAGCCACTCCCCCCGAGGCCCGACCTCCCAGCCGTACCGTACGGCCCGGCGGGGCCGCCGCCCGCATCGTGGCGGTGGTGGGAGGCGCTGTCGATGTACCTCGTGGGGCTGGTGATCGGCGCGATCGTCGTCGCGCCCCTCGTTGCCGGCCGTGCCGTAGAGGCCGCCAACGGGGGGAGCACTGGGCTCGGGATCGCGGCGTCGATGCTGTCCGAGCTCGTGACCACGGGCGTGCTCGTCCTCTGGCTCCGTGCCCGTCATCCCCACTGGCGCCAGTCGATCCGGTTCCCGTCCCGCGACCGGGTCGCTCGCGAGGCGGGCGTAGGGGTCCTCGCGGGGCTCGCGCTCTACCCGGCGATCGCGTTCGGCGTGGGCGTGGTGCTCACCATCGTATTCCGTGGGCTGCTCGGGCGAGACGTGCAGGCGCCCGAGCAGCTCTCCAACTCGCTCGGAGCCGGAGCGGCCACCCTCGCCGCGGTGTACGCGATAGGCGTGGCTCCCTTCGCCGAGGAGCTCTTCTTCCGGGGGGTCTTGTTCCGCTCCATCCGCGACCGGCGCGGGTTCTGGCCCGGGGCGATCGTCTCGGCCCTCGCGTTCGGCCTGGTGCACTACGTGCCGGCGCCGTGGCAGGATGCCGTCCTGCTGCAGACGATCATGGTCTTCACGGGTCTGGGGCTCGCGTTCGTGTACGAGCGTCGGGGGAACCTCGTGGCCAACTGGGCGGCGCACGCGATGTTCAACGTGATCGGCATAGCGCTGGTCCTGATGCGCTAGAGGGCTTCGAAGGAGGGGCGAGATGGCGCGGTTCCCGACCGATCCGTGGTTCAAGGAGCTGGCGGCGCGCGTCAACGCGTCCTCGGAGTATCGGGATGCGGCGGCCGACTGGGAGGGCGACATCGCGTTCGCGGTCGAGGCCGAGCCCGACAAGGGCGTGCCCGAGGACGTATGGGGGTACCTCGACCTCTGGCACGGGGAATGCCGGGGGGGCGGCGTGGTCGACGCAGGTACGGGCGCTAGGTACGTGATCCGCGCGCCCTACTCCCGGTGGAAGGAGGTCCTGCGGGGCGACCTGGATCCGGTCAAGGGCATGATGCAGGGCAAGCTGAAGGTGCAGGGGGACCTGGCCACGATCGTGAGGTACGTGCGCGCGGCGAACGAGCTGGTGAACCTCACCACGACGGTCGAGACCGAGTTCCCCGACGAGGCCCCGGCCTAGTCCCGGGCGCGCCGTCGTCGTCGAGGGCCCGGGGCGGGTGCGCGTCGCCGACGTTCCCGATCCCGTCGTGAGGGAGCCGGGCGACGCGGTGGTCCGCGTCACGCGCGCGGCGATCTGCGGGAGCGACCTGCACTATCTCCACGGAAAGACCCCGATCGAGCCGGGGGACGTCATCGGGCACGAGGCGGTCGGGTTCGTGGAGTCGGCCGGACCCGGGGTCACACGCTTTTCTCCCGGCGATCGCGTGATCGTCTCGTTCGACCTCGCCTGCGGTGCGTGCTGGTTCTGCTCCAAGGGCCAGACCGCTCTCTGCGACGACGTGCGGGTACTCGGCGGCGGCCCGTTCGGGGGATCGGTCCCCGGGGCCCAGGCGGAGCGCGTCCTCGTCCCTGCCGCAGACGTCAACCTGCTCCTCGTTCCCGGCGGGCTCGATGACGAGCGGGCGCTGTTCGTGGGCGACGTGCTCACGACCGGGTACTACGCGGCCTCGCTCGCGGGGATCGCCCCGGGCGACGTCGTCGCGGTGGTCGGCGCCGGCCCGGTGGGGTTCTTCTGCGTGCAGGCCGCCAGGGTGATGGGCGCGGGGAAGGTGTTCTCGATCGATCCGGACCGGCCGAGGCTGGCCCTGGCGGCGATGGTCGGGGCCGAACCGGTGGATCCGGCGGACCGGCATCCCGAGAGCGTGCTGGCCGAGGCTACGGGCGGCCGCGGGGCCGACGTCGCGATCGAGGCCGTCGGCTCGACGCCGGCGTTCGAGCGAGCCGTCGGCGTCGTACGCCGGGGCGGCACCGTCGCGGTGGTCGGCGTGTACGCGGGTGAGACGGCCCAGATCCAGCTCGGCGTGTACTGGGCGAGGGCGCTCACGCTGCGCTTCGCCGGACTCTGCCCGATCCACGCCTGGTGGGAGCGGGCCCTGGCCGAGGTCGAGGCGGGCCGGATCGATCCGATGCCGTTGATCTCGCACCGACTTCCGCTGGAGGAGGCTCCTCTCGGCTACGAGCTCTTCGAGCGGCGCGAGGCCACGAAGGTGGTGCTCCTGCCTTGACCGTCGAATTCGCCGAAGGGGACCCAGGAGGTCTGGTCGAGGTGGTGGGGGGGCTGATCCGGCAGAACCTCGAGCGGGACCCGTCGCGGCTGCGGCTACTGCGCCCGGCGGTGGCATCGATCCACGCCACCGACGCCGGAGCCTCGGTGACGCTCCGGATCTTGCCCGGGCGGATCGTCGTCGCAGACGGGCAGGAGCGGGGGCACGTGAGTATCGAGGGGCCCTCGATCCGGCTCCTGGAGCTGATAGCCGTCCCGCTCCGGTTCGGGCTCCCCGATCCCTTGACGCCGGAGGGGCGGGCGGCCCTGCGTGACGTGGTCTCGCGGAGGATCCACGTACGAGGCATGTTGACCCACCCGAGGCGGCTCGCGCGCCTCACGATGCTCCTGTCGGTGCGCTGATGGAAGGCTCGCCCGGTCCGGCGTCCCCCGCCTCGCTCGCCCGCCGCGCACGGCCGCTGGCCGGCGTCGTGGCGGTGATCCTGGTCGTGGTGCTGGGAGGTTACGTGGTGGCGGCCGCCCTGTCGGAGCCGGCCGGACCCCCGGTCGGGTTCAACGGGATCGCGCGCGTGCGTCCGCTTTCGGGATGGCAGGACGCAGGGTTCGGTCACGGGACCCTCGACGTCGGCGGGCGCCCCCTTCCGCTGGCGTTCGTCGTCCTCACGCGCGGGAACGGGAACCTGTCGATCTCGGCGGTCCCGGGCGCGGGAGTGGCCCCCGGGGCGCTGGCGGACGCCTTCGTTGCGGACGCCCTCGGAGGCCAGCTCGACCGCCTGTCGGTGTCGCGCCGCCCCGAGCAGGTCACGCTCGCGTCGGGAGTGCCCGCCGTGAGGCTCGGGTTCGTCGGCGTACGGCACGACACCGGAGCGTCGGTGGAGGGCGAGGTCACGGCGCTCGCCACCCCCGGAGGTGACGGGGTGGTATTCGTCGCGTCGGCGCCCGCTGGGCTCTTCCGCTTCATCCAGGGGGACGTCCATGCGATGGAAGACGACGTGGAGCTGTTCGCGTGAGCGTGGCAGCGGAACCGACCGCCCCGCGCCGGCGCCTGCCGCTCGCTCATGCCTCGCTGTACCAGCCGGGGCAGCCGGCTTTCTGGCTCTACGCGGCGATCCTGTGCGGGACCGGCGTCGCCACGATCGCCCAGCAGGGTCTCTTCCGCCGGATCTCGCCGGCGGGGTGGGCCCTGTCCTGGGGCCTCGTTCTGCTCTATGCGCTCCCGGCGTTCCTGGTGGTCTACCTGCTCGACCTGCACGAGAGAGAGCCGCTCTCGCTGCTCCTGGGATCGCTGCTGTGGGGAGCGATCGCCGCCACGACCCTGGCGGGCTTCGCGAACGACGGATGGGGCCTCGTCGTGGCCCGCGTCGGCGGACCGGAGTTCGCCGCGCGGTGGACCGCCGCGCTCACAGCGCCCGTCGTCGAGGAGACCCTGAAGGGCCTCGGGGTGGTGATGATCTACTTGATAGCCCGCGACGAGCTCGCCGACGTGATGGACGGGTTCGTCTACGGGGCGGTGTGCGGTCTGGGCTTCGCCGTGGTCGAGGACGTCTTCTACCTCGTGGCCGTCTTCGGTGGCTCGCCGCGCGAAGTCCTGCACGGGTTCTTCCTGCGGGTGATCGCCAGTGGTCTCTACTCTTCGTCGCGGCGGCGGTCGTGCTCGCCCGCCGCCGCGAGGTCCGCTGGCTGGGCTCGGAGCTCGCCGGGGAGGTCGGGACCGCTGGAATCTCGAGCGAGGAGTTCGCTGCGCTGGGGGACCCGGAGCGCCGCCGCGCCGCGCGGCGTCAGATGCGGGCGCGGGCCGGGGACCGCGCGGCGGCGCTCCTGGCCCGGCTCCAGCGCGAGCAGGTGAACCTCGCGATGATCCGGGCGAGGGTAGCCGGGTCCGACGACCCCGCCCTGGCGCGGCAGCGCGAGTACTGCAAGTCGCTCCGCGACGCCCTCCACGCGATCCCGGGCGCGGCGCCGGCGCAAGCAGGTCCGCGGCCGGAGACGGCCGAACCCGCCGTGCCTCCTCCGCATCCGGGCGGGCGGGGAGACGCCGGGTAGTCTTGCGCTCGTGGACGTTTCGCTGCTGGTTCAAGGGGTGATCGAGGGGGACCGTCGCGCCGTCGCGCGCGCGATCTCGCTGGTGGAGGACGGGGCCGCCGAGCTCGAGTCGCTCTCGGCGGGCGTCTTCGAGCACACTGGGGGCGCCGCGACTATCGGGCTCACGGGCGCGCCGGGCGTGGGGAAGTCGACGCTCGCAGGAGAGCTCGTTCGACTGGGTCGGGCCGCTGAGCTGAAGATGGCGGTCCTGGCCGTGGATCCCACCTCGCCGTTCACCGGCGGCGCGCTGCTCGGTGACCGCGTACGCATGCAGGAGCACGCCACCGACTCCGGCGTCTTCATCCGGTCGATGGCCACACGAGGTCACCTCGGCGGCATGGCCCTTGCCGCACCAGAGGCGGTTCGCATCCTCGATGCCGCGGGCTACGCGCGGGTCGTCATCGAGACGGTCGGCGTGGGCCAGTCCGAGGTCGAGGTCGCGGCGCAGGCGGACACGACCGTGGTCGTGCTCGCCCCGGGCTGGGGCGACGCGGTGCAGATGGCGAAGGCGGGGATCCTCGAGGTGGCCGACGTCTTCGTGGTGAACAAGGCCGACCGAGAGGGGGCGACCCAGACGGTGGGCGACCTGAAGCAGATGCTCCAGATGGGCCCGCCGCGCGGCTGGAGTCCTCCGGTGATCGCCACGACGGCGATCGACAGGGGTGGGGTCCAGGAGCTGTGGGAAGCGATCGAGGAGCACCGGGAGGATCTCGATGCGGACGGAGGTCTCGCTGCGCGCAGGCGCGCGAGGCTGCTCCGCGAGGTGGAGACCCTTGCGGCCGAGCGCTTCCGCGGTCTCGCGGCGGCTGCCCTCGCGCTCGACCGCGCGCTCGTCGCGGACCTGCAGGCCCGGCGTATCGACCCGTACCGGGCCGCGGCTATCCTTGCGGAAAGGGCCGGGATCGCGTAAGGAAGGACCTGGATGGTCGACCCCGAACCCGAGGTGACCACGCTCTCCGGCGAGCCGGTGAGGCCCGTCTACACGCCGCAGGACCTCGAGGGTTTCGATCCGGATGCGAAGCTCGGGCGTCCGGGCAAGTACCCGTTCACGCGGGGCGTGTATCCCACGATGTACCGGTGACGGCCGTGGACCATGCGGCAGTTCGCGGGATTCGGCACGCCGGCCGAGACCAACGCGCGCTACAGGTTCCTGCTGGACCAGGGCCAGGGCGGGCTGTCGGTCGCGTTCGACATGCCGACGCTGATGGGCCTGGACTCGGACGACCCGCGCGCCGAAGGCGAGGTCGGCCGCTGCGGCGTCGCGGCCGACTCGCTCGAGGACTTCGAGCGGCTGTTCGAGGGCATCCCCCTCGGAGACATCTCGACCTCGATGACGATCAACGGCCCGGCGGCTATCGCCTTCGCGTTCTACCTGGCGACCGCGGAGCGACAGGGAGTGCCCTGGGAGCGGCTGGGCGGCACGATCCAGGCCGACATCTTGAAGGAGTACATCGCTCAGAAGGAGTGGCTCTTCCCGCCGAGGCCCCATCTTCGGCTGATCGGGGACCTGATGGCCTTCTGCGCCGAGCGGATACCCAAGTTCCATCCACTGTCCGTCAGCGGCTACCACATCCGCGAGGCGGGGGCGACGGCAGCGCAGGAGCTCGCCTTCACGCTGGCCGACGGGTTCGCCTACGTCGAGCTCGGCGTCGCCCGTGGGCTCGAGGTCGACGGGTTCGCGCAGGGCCTCTCGTTCTTCTTCAACGCGCACATCGACTTCTTCGAGGAGATCGCGAAATACCGTGCGGCGCGGCGGATCTGGGCTCGGTGGCTCCGCGACCGCTACGGGGCCGCCGATCCGAACGCGGTGCGGCTGCGTTTCCACACGCAGACGGCGGGTGTTTCACTCACGGCGCAGCAGCCGATGAACAACGTGGTTCGCACCGCGATCGAGGCCCTGGCCGCGGTGCTGGGGGGCACGCAGTCGCTGCACACGAACGCCCTCGACGAGGTGCTCGCGCTGCCCACAGAAGAGGCGGCGAAGCTCGCGCTGCGCACCCAGCAGGTGATCGCGAACGAGACGGGCGTGCCCGACGTGATCGACCCGCTCGGCGGCTCCTACTTCGTGGAGTCGCTCACGGACCGGATGGAGGAGCGGGCCGAGGCGATATTCGCCGAGATCGACCGGATGGGCGGTGGCTCGATCTTGGAGGGGGTGCTCGAGGGCATCGACCGGGGGGGGTTCCAGAAGGAGATCGCGGACTCCGCCTTCCGGGAGCAGCAGCGCTTCGAAGCCGGCCGGGCGGTGAAGGTGGGCGTGAACAGGTTCGTGGAGGAGTCCGGGCCGCCGATCGACACCCTGCTGATCGGAGAGGACACGGAACGGACCCAGGTGGAGCGGGTCGGGCGCCTGCGCGCCGAGCGCGACGGGCACGCCGCGCAGCGCTCGCTCGCAACGCTCACAGATGCCGCTCGAACGGACGCGAACCTGATCGAGCCTCTGGTCGACTGTGCGCGGGCGCGGTGCACCGAGGGCGAGATCGTCCGCGCGCTCACGGAGGTCTTCGGCGGCTACCGGGAGACCCCGAGATTCTGACCGGGGCGTGACGGACCGGGGGGCGCCCTCACACCGAGGAGCCGGGGTCGGGCGGCTTGCTGCAAAACGCTGCAGTTGCTAGGGCTTGCGACTATGTGGTTGGATGGAGCGTGGCTCGAAGGGGTGGATCCCGGTGATCGCGATGGACGTCGTCGAGAAGGGTCTGGGCGTCGGATTCGTCGTCGCGGCGTTCCTGTTCGGGTTCCGTCACGGCATCGACTGGGACCACATCGCGGCGATCACCGACATCGCCGGCTCCCAGGAGAACCGCCGGAGCGCCATGGTCTTCGGGACCGCTTACGCCCTGGGGCACGCCCTCGTGGTCTTCCTGATCGGAACCGCGGCGATCGTGGCGGGGCAGTGGCTCCCCCAAGGAGTCGACTCGGTCATGAAGCGCGTCGTGGGCGTCACCCTGCTCGTGCTCGGCGTCTTCGTCATCGTCTCCCTGGTGCGCCACGGGCGCGAGTTCCGCATGCGGAGCCGGTGGATGCTGATCTTCGCCGGGGTCCGGAGGCTCTACCTGCGCCTTCGCCCCGAGCGCCGGAGTACGCCCGACGACCACGAGGGCCAGCCGGTCCACGTGCACACCGGGGGGAACGGGGAGGCCCTCGACCCCGATGATCTGCCGGTTTCCGAGTGGCATCACGGACATCACGGGCGACCGGGCCACCACCATCACAAGCACCCCGAGCCGGACGACGCGTTCATGAGCTACGGGCGGGGGACCGCTTTCGTCGTCGGGATGATCCACGGGATCGGCGCGGAGACGCCGACGCAGCTGCTCCTGTTCCTGACGGTGGTCGGCGCCGGCGGCCGGCTGGTGGGCGAGGTCGGCCTTGCCGCCTTCATCACCGGGCTGCTGTCGTCGAACTCGCTGATCACGCTGGGGTCCGCCGTCGGGTTCCTGAAAGCGTCCGAGAACTGGAAGGTGTACGTGACGATCGCGGTCCTCACCGCGGGGTTCAGCCTCGTGGTCGGGATCCTGTTCGTCCTCGGCAAGGACGCGGTGCTGCCCATCCTCGGGGGCTGATCAGGCCGTCGCGGCCGCGCACCCGGTGCAAAGACCCGTGATCGCGAAGTGCGTTAGGTCCGCCTCGAAGCCGTGGCGCTTCCTGATCAGGTCCTGCATGGCGGCGGCCTCCTTCAGCGAGAGGGCGTCGTCGCTCCCGCAGCGGCGGCACGAGAGGTGGACGTGCTCGGCCTCCTCGGCGCGGTGGTACTCGGCTCCGGACTCCAGGTGGGAGTGCTGAAGGACCCCGACCTCCTCCAGGAGCGTGAGGGTGCGGTAGACGGTGGACGCGTTCACTCCGGGCATCTCGCCCTGCACTCGCCGTGCGATCGCGGAGGGGGAGATGTGACCCTGAGTCCGGAAGACCTCCGCGACGATCGCGAGGCGTTGCGGCGTCATCCGAAGGCCCCTGCCCCGCAGGAGCTCCATGACGTGGACCGGTGTGTCGGTCGTCCGCAGCATCGCGGCGTATCGTAGCAGCACGTTGCAGGTGCAAGTCCTGGTGCGTGGGCGCCCTGGCCGGACGGGACCACGTGCCGGGCACGGCCGCGCAGGCCGTCTGGGAGGATAGAACGCGCTATGGGGGAGTTCGTAACGCTCTCTGTGGACGGCGGAGTTGGGGTGATCCGGCTGGACCGGCCTCCCGCGAACGCGATCGATCATAGGGTCGGGATCGAGCTCCGGGAGGCGGTGGAGGAGGCCGGCCGCCGGTGCGGCGCGATCGTCGTGTGGGGAGGCCCCAAGCTCTTCGCGGCCGGCGCCGACATCAAGGAGATGGCCGGGTTCGGTCCGGACGAGATCCGTCCGGTCGTTGCCGCGCTGGGAGACGCGCTGAACTCCCTGGAGGCGTTCCCGGTCGTGTCGATCGCGGCGATCACCGGGTACGCGCTGGGCGGAGGCCTCGAGCTTGCGCTCGCGTGCGACCTTCGCTACGCGTCCGAGGACGCGAAGCTGGGCCAGCCCGAGATCCGGATCGGCGTGATCCCCGGAGCCGGCGGCACGCAGCGGCTCACCCACCTCGTCGGTCCCGGGCGCGCCCGCGAGCTGGTCTACAAGGGCCGGCAGGTGGATGCCGGAGAGGCGCTCGCGATCGGCCTGGTCGAGCGCGTGCTTCCCCCCGGGGAGGTCTTCGAGGCCGCGCTCGCCGACGCGCGGGCGTTCGCGACGGGGCCTCGCGAGGCGCTCGCCGCGGCCAAGCGCTCGATCAGATCCGCGCTGTCGGAGTCGCCGGAGCAGGGACTCGCGCGGGAGCGCGAGGCCTTCGTGGGCCTGTTCGGCACCCTCGACCAGAGGGAGGGCATGCGCGCGTTCCTCGAGAAGCGAGCGCCGAGCTTCGGCGGAGGCGACCCGTGAAGGTCCGGCGGGCTACCCCCGAGGACGTGCCGGGCCTGGTGCACCTGTTCGAGGAGCTCGAGCGGCTCCAGCGGGAGTGGCGGGTGTTCACGCCCCGGCCCGGCTTCGCGGACGAGGTGGCGCGCAAGTACCGCGGGGCCCTGGACCGGCCCGACGTCGTCGTCCTCGTGGCCGAGGACGACGACCAGATCGTGGGGATGGCTCACGGTGAGGCTCGAGCGCCCTCCCGCTTCTCCGACGAGCGGGCGCTGCACCTTTCCGGGGTGGTGGTGCGGTCGGACTTCCGCGGCCGGGGGGTCGGCCGGGCGCTCGTTCGCGAGGCCTCACGCTTCGCCGCCGAGCGGGGCATCACCTGGATCACGCTGAACACCTTCTCCCCGAACCAGGGCTCGATGGACTTCTGGGAGTCCCTCGGCTTCAGGCCGAGGGTGGTCGAGATGACCTGCTCGACCCGGGCGCTGACGGACCGCTTCGCAGACGAGTTCGGGTAACGCCAGGCCGTCTGGACCGCACGGAACGCTCGAGATCCCCTGTCGGAATGAACCGGAGCCCGGGATCGTTCGGATACCCAGACGTAGGGCATGGGAGCCCGACCCACACCCTTCGGAAGGAAGTGATGAACGTGATGGACGAGAGGTTCCGGGGCGCACAGGTCCGGTCCCTCCCGCGGCCGAACAAGCGGTTCGCGGCGGGGCGCGTCTGCGCGGCCCCCGGGTGCGGAACGAAGCTCTCGATGTACAACAAGTGGAGGTACTGCTGGCAGCACGAGCCGGTGCACTCCTACGTCCCGCGCGGCAGACGAAAGAGCCGCGCGGCCGCGTAGGCGAACCCTCTCGTTGCCCGGGTATTGGCGGGGCCCTCCCCCGAAGGGGGAGGGCCCCGCCGCGTCAGGGTGAGTCAAGGCGGGCGGGTTACCTACCGATGGATTGGGAGACCGCTCCCCCCGGTGCGGACCCGGATCATGGCGAACGAACTCACCGAACCTCCCGCGATGCAGGAGAGCGACTGCCCCTTCTGCGAACGTCCCGTGCTGGTCTACGAGGACCCGCCGCGGTGCCCCCTCTGCGCCTGCCCGCTGGACCCTGAGGGCATGCGGCCCTACGACTTCCCGGAGGGCGGGGTCCCCGCAGACTGAGGCTCGATCAGCACCGCCCGGCGGAAGCCGCGGACCGAGCTCACGACCGCGATCTCCTGCGCCCCGGCCAGCTCCTCCACTCGGATCGGGCGCTCGGTGAGCGTCCCGGCCTCGAGGAGGGCCGCCCGCTCGATGCCGGGCAGAAGCCCGGCATCGAGCGGCGGCGTCCACCACCGGCCCCCGATCCGGACCGCGAGGCTGGCTATGGTGGTCTCGGTGAGCTCACTGCGGACGTTCACGAGCACCACGTCTTCGGC
>JACQDK010000054.1 GCA_016201135.1 Actinomycetota bacterium | reverse complement strand
GGTGCTCGGGTACCGGGAGCGGATGGAGGTGGCCGCGGTCGCGCTCTCGCGCGGCCTGCCGTACCTGGGACCGGACTTCCGGCTCGACCCGCCGATAGCAGGGCCGCCCCTTGCCGTCCCGACGGTCGCCGTGATCGGCACGGGAAAGCGCACGGGAAAGACCGCGATCGGCGGCGAGGTCGCGAGGGTGGCGCGCGACCTCGGCCTGGACCCCATCCTGGTCGCGATGGGGCGCGGGGGACCGGCCGAGCCCCAGGTCGCGGAGGCCGGCTCGGTCGACGTCGCCCTGCTGGTCGAGCTCGTGCGCGCGGGCGAGCACGCCGCCTCCGACTACCTGGAGGACGCGCTCACGACCGGGGTCACGACCATCGGCGCCCGGCGCGCCGGGGGCGGGCTCGCCGGGCGGCCCTTCGCGACGAACGCGCGTGAGGCCGCCGATCTGGCAGTGGACAGGGGAGCCGGCCTCGTGATCTTGGAGGGGAGCGGGGCCAGCGTGCCTCCGATCCCTTGGGACGCCGGGATCCTCGTCGTGCCGGCCTCTGTGCCCGGGGAGTACCTGGGCGGTTACCTCGGCCCATTCCGGCTGTTGCTCTCCGACCTCGTGGTTGTTACCATGGGCAGGAGCCCAACAGGCGGGCTCGAGAACCTCTCCGCACTCCGCCCTCACGTCCAGCGCTTCCGTAGCGATGCGCGGTACGTAGTTACCGACCTCATACCGGTGCCGCTGGGAGACGTGCAGGGAAGGAGGGTGTTCTTCACCACGACGGCTCCGGGGCCGGCGGCGGCGCGACAGGTCGAGCACCTGGAGGCCGAGGCCGGATGCCGGATCGTCGGGTGGAGCGCGAGGCTGGCAGATCGGGCCGGGCTCGCGGAGGACCTCGAGGCCGCCGACGACTACGAAGTCCTCCTCACGGAGCTGAAGGCCGCAGCCGTTCACACGGGCGTCGAGGCTGCTCTGGCCCGGGGGGCGGAGGTGGTGTTCGTCGACAACCGGGCGACCGTCGTGGAGGGGCCGATAGATCTCCGCACGGCGCTCGCCGAGGTGCTCGAACTCGCGGTGGAACGAGGCAGCGACCGGTGAGCAAGAAGGAACCCAAGACCGCACATGTCCTGATCTCCGACAGGGAGCCGGGCCTGCCCTACTCCAAGGGCCTCATGGCTTCCCAGGTGATGGTGACGGGGCTGTCGCCGATCCGCGCGTGGGAGGTGGCGGAAGCGATCGAAGAAAGGCTGCACGAGCTCGGCGTTCCCTCGGTCACGACGGGGGAGCTGGCCGACGTGACCAGGGCCGTGATCGAAGAGGTCGCGGGCGACCGCTACGCGAAGAACTACCTGCGCTGGCGGGAGGTCGAGTCGCTCGACATCCCGCTCGTGATCCTGATCGGCGGCGCGACCGGTGTCGGTAAGTCCACGATCGCGACGCAGCTTGCGGCGCGCCTGGGCATCGTCAGGGTCGTCGCTACCGATGCGATCCGGGAGGTCATGCGCTCGATGTTCAGCGCCGCGCTGATGCCGACGTTGTACTCGTCCTCGTTCGAGGCCGACCGGGTCCTTCGCGAGCCTCCGACGCGGGCGACGGAAGCGCTCGTGCTCGGGTTCCGCGAGCAGACGGCCGCCGTGGCGGTGGGTCTGAACGCCCTGATCGAGCGCGCCTCTGTCGAGGGGACCAGCATCATCATCGAGGGCGCTCACGTCGTTCCCGGATTCTTCGAGACCGAGGCGCACGCGGACCGGATCCTGGCGGTGCCCGTCGTGATCAGCGTGGAGGACGAGGAGGCGCACCGCGGCCACTTCGTGGCAAGGGACGCCGGCATGCGGCCCGCCCAGCGGTACACGAAGGGTTTCGAGAACATCCGCCGGCTGCAGCGCTACGTGAAGAGCCAGGCGCTGTCGCACGGCGTCCCGATCATCCCGAACTACAGCTTCGACCAGGCCCTCGCCTCGGTGATCGACCTGGTCATGGAACGGGCTACGGCTAGGGCAGCCTCCGGGCAGGCGCCCGCGAAGAAGGGGAGGACGGCATGAGGCTGTTCCTCGATACCGCAAGCATCGAGGAGATCCGCGAGATCAACCGCTGGGGAGTGCTCTCGGGCGTCACCACGAACCCGACGCTCGTCGCGAGGGAGCACGGCGACCCCGACGCGGTGTGGAAGGAGATCCTGTCCGAGGTCGACGGCGACGTGTCTCTCGAGGTCACCGACCTCTCGACCCCCAGCGCCATGGTCGAGCAGGGCAGGCGACTGGCCGCGATGGGGCCGAACGCCGTCGTGAAGGTGCCCATGACGCCCGACGGCCTGGAGACGGGGAAGCTGCTGACCAAAGATGGCATCCGGATCAACGTGACGCTGGTGTTCTCTCCGGCGCAGGCGATCCTGGCCGCCGAGATCGGCGCGTACATCGTCTCGCCGTTCCTGGGAAGGATCGACGATGCCGCCTCCGACGGCATGCACGCGCTTCGGCAGATCTGCGAGATCTACGAGGTGCAGGGCTACGAGACCAATGTGCTGGCGGCCTCGCTCCGCCACCCGATGCACGTCGTGGACGCCGCGCTCGCCGGCGCCGACATCGCGACGCTGCCGTACGACGTCTTCACGAAGCTCGTCAAGCACCCACTTACCGACGTCGGCCTCCAGAGTTTCTCGGCCGACTGGCAAAGGCTCCAGGAAGAGTTGAAGGGAGGGGCGTAGCCCCATGGATACCACCGACAGAAGCACCCTGCAGGGCAAGCTGATCCCCGAGCTGCAGCAGATCGCGCAGGGGCTCGGCATCGAAGGCGCGCAGAAGCTGAGGAAGGCCGGGCTGATCGACGCCATAGTCGAGAGGTCGGGCGACGGATCGGCGGACGCCCGGACGAGCTCCACGGCCGTCGCCGACGAGCCGTCGCGCGCACACGCGAATGGGGAGACCCGCACGGACGAACGTCCGGCCCGCGAGGACCGCGGCGACCGGGAGGGTCGGGGTGATCGCGAGGACCGCGACCGGGGTCCTCGAGAGGGCGGCCCCCGAGAGGGCGGCGGTCCTCGAGACGGCGGTCATCGAGACGGCGTCCCGCGTGAGGGCCCTCCTCGAGACGGAGGTCCTCGAGAGGGAGGGCTCCGCGACGATCCCCGCCGCCGGAACCGCCCCTCCCGAGAGGAGAGACGCCGGTCGCGTGAGGAACGCCGCATGCGCGAGGAACAGGACCGCGAGGAGGAGCTCCAGAACGCGCCAGCGGCCACCGGCACGTTGGACGTGCTCCCCGAGGGATACGGGTTCCTGCGCACCTCCGGCTACCTGCCCGGTCCGGAGGACATCTATGTTTCGCTGTCGCAGGTGCGCCGCTTCATGCTGCGCAAGGGCGACACCGTGACCGGCAAGGTGCGACGCCCGAAGGAGAGCGAGAAGTACTTCGCGCTGCTCGAGATCGACAGCGTGAACGACCTCGACCCCGAGGCCGCGAAGCAGCGGCCGAACTTCGAGAAGCTGACTCCGCTCTTCCCCGACGAGCGCTTCCGCCTGGAGCACGGGTCGGCCGCCGTCGCGGAGCGGATCATCGACATGGTGGCCCCGATCGGGAAGGGCCAGCGCGGCATGGTCGTCTCGCCGCCGAAGGCCGGCAAGACCACGATCCTCAAGCAGATCGCGAACGGGATCCTCAACTCCGACCCGGAGACCCACCTCATGGTGCTCCTGGTGGACGAGCGGCCCGAGGAGGTCACGGACTGGCAGCGGACGGTGGCCGCGGCCGAGGTCGTGTACTCGACCTTCGACAAGCCGCCGGACCAGCACATCCAGGTGACCGAGCTCGTGCTGGAGCGCGCGAAGCGCCTGGCCGAGACGGGCAAGGACGTGGCGATCATCCTCGACTCCATCACGCGGCTGGCGCGGGCCTACAACCTGGCCGCGCCGGCGTCGGGCAAGATCCTGTCGGGCGGCATCGACTCCACGGCCCTCTACCCGCCGAGGCGGTTCTTCGGCGCGGCCCGGAACATCGAGGAGGGAGGCTCGCTGACCATCATCGCGAGCGCCCTGGTCGAGACCGGCTCCCGGATGGACGAAGGGATCTTCGAGGAGTTCAAGGGCACGGGCAACATGGAGATCCGCCTCGACAGGAACCTCGCCGAGAAGCGGCTGTTCCCCGCGATCAACGTCGAGGCCTCCGGTACCCGCAAGGAGGAGCTGCTGATGCCCACGGAGGAGCTCGCGCTCGTGTGGAAGCTCCGGCGGGTGCTGCACGCGCTCGAGGCCGGGGCGGCCCTGGAGCTGCTCACCGACAAGATCCGCGCCACGAAGTCGAACGAGCAGTTCCTGAAGGAGATCGCGAAGGCCCCTTCGGGGACGTGAGCGGTCGTACCCTGACTGGAGACCTCCGAAGGAGCAACTGATGAAGCAGGGCATCCACCCCGAGTACCAGATCGCGAACGTCCGGTGTTCTTGCGGGAACACGTTCCAGACGCGCTCGACCGTGAGCGAGATCCGCGCCGAGCTCTGCTCGAACTGCCATCCCTTCTACACGGGCAAGCAGAAGCTCGTGGACGCGGGAGGGCGGGTCGAGCGGTTCCAGCGAAGGTACGCGCAGTCGGAAGGGGCGAAGGCCCGGACCGGAGCCTCTCCGGGGGCGCACGAGGCCCCACCGGCGGACGCCGGGTAGGGCTCCGTGCCCGACGCGTCGCAGGCGCCCGACCGCCGGAACCACCTCTACGGCGGACAGGCCGTGATCGAGGGCGTCATGATGCGGGGCGCGGATCACTGGGCCGTCGCCGTGCGGAAACCCGACGGTGCGATCCACGTCGAGTCGCACGACATCGCCTCGATGACCCGGAGGGTGCCCGTGCCCCGCAAGCCGTCCCTGCGCGGCGCGATCGTTCTGGGCCAGTCGCTCGCGATCGGCTATAGGGCGCTCTCGGTATCGGCGAGCGCCTCTTCCCCGGAGGAGGTCCAGCTGTCGCGCGGCCAGATGGGCCTCTCGCTGGCTCTCGCGATGGTGCTGTTCGTAGGCATCTTCATCGCCGGACCCGCGGCGCTCTTCAAGTGGGTGCAGGACTTCGTGGGCTCCGGGATCCTGGTGAACGTGCTCGAGGGCGTGTTCAGGGTTGCGATCTTCGTCGGGTATCTGGTGCTGATCGGGCGTTCGAAGGACATCCACCGGGTCTTCGAGTACCACGGCGCCGAGCACAAGACGATCGCGGCGTACGAGCACGACGAGCCCCTCGAGCCCGGGCGCGTGGATCGGTATCCCACGTTGCACGTCCGCTGCGGCACGAACTTCCTGATCATCGTGATGGTGATCACGATCTTCGTGTTCGCGTTGTTCGGAACCCCGGGGATCTGGTGGCGGATCGGCTCGCGGATCGTCGCGATCCCTCTGATCGCGGCCGTCGCCTACGAGGCGCTCCGCCTGGGGGCCCGCCATCCCGATTCCGCGCTGATGCGGGCCGTCATGGCCCCCGGCCTTTGGATGCAGAAGATCACCACGCAGACGCCCGACCGGGACCAGATCGAGGTGGCGATCGCCTCGTTCGAGGAGGTCCTGCGGCGCGAGCGCACGACGAGCGCCGGCGCCTGAATCCTCCGGGGTCGTTGCATCGAGCCTCATGGGCCCCGAATATTCTGGGCACGCCCGACGAACCCGAGGAGGGTGCCCATGTCTCCGGCCGAGCTCGACCTCCCATTGCTGCCCAGCGCCGAGCAGATCCGGCGCAGGGAATTCGCGACGATCCGTCGCGGATACGACCCCGACCAGGTGCGCGACTACCTGCTTCAGATAGCGGTCCAGGTGGAGACGCTCGAGCGCGCGCTGCGCTCGTCGAACCTGGAAGCCGGCGCCACCGAGCCCGTGGTGCACGTCCCGGAGCCGGTCGCCGCGGAAGACCCGTACGACCGCCTCGCCTCCCGAGTGGCCGACGTGCTGCGGGCGGCCGACGATCGAGCCGAGCGCATCGTGCACGACGCGCGCGACGAGGCTGCGCGCACGATAGCGGAGGCGCGCTCCGAGGCAGACCGCATCCGCGTGGACGCGCAGTCGCGCGCCGAGGAGGCGCGGAACGACGCCGGCGACCTCTTGCGCGACGCGAAGGCCGAGGCGGACCGCGTGCTTTCCGCGCTGTCGGCCCGCCGGGAGACGCTCGTGACTCAGCTGGCCGAGATGCAGTCGCGGCTCCTCGGCGTGGCGCGCGAGCTGGAGGCCGCGATCGATGAGCCCGCGATGGGCCCCGCGATCGGCGAGCCCGAGATGGACCTCACGCAGGGGGCGAGCGAGGAGGGGCTGCCCGCCTCGCGCGCCGACACGCCGCCCGGGGCTGCGCAGGACCTGGGGGAGCCCGAGGCCGGCGAGTTCCTCGAGGCGCTAACCAGCGATCCGATCGACCCGCGCTACGAGGACATGTGGGTCTCTCGCGAGACCGTGTCTCTCGATCTGGGCGACCTCGGGCTCGGCGACGAGGAAGACGACGAGGGCGACCCCGCTCCGGCCTGACGTCCCTGAGGCTCGGCGACCCCGGCGGCCCCTCCCGCCGGGGTCGCTGCCTTCTCCGAGATAATCGAGGCGAGATGAACGCGAAGCTGGAGGAGATCGAGGCCCGCTACGAGGCGGTGGCGGGCGAGATGGCGTCGCCGGAAGCGGGCGGCGACCCCGACCGGCTGCGCGAGCTGGGCAGGACCCTCTCCCAGCTGGGTGAGATCGTTGCGCCTTACCGCGCGCTCAAGGAAGCGGTGCGGCAGGCGGAGGAAGCCCGCGCGCTGGCGAAGGGCGAGGACGACGCGGAGATGGCGGCCTACTTCCGCGAGGAGGCCGAGCGCGCGGAGCTCCGCGTGGCGGAGCTCCGCGCGCGTCTCGAACAGCTGCTCGTGCCGAAGGACCCGAACGCGGGCAGGAACGTGATCCTGGAGGTCCGGGCCGGAGCCGGCGGCCAGGAGGCCGCGCTCTGGGCCGGGGAGCTCTTCGAGATGTACCGCCACCTGGCGGAGCGCCACCGCTGGAAGACCGAGGTACTGTCGCTCTCGGAGTCAGAGATCGGCGGCCTGAAGGAGGCCGCCCTGGCGATCCGGGGCAAGGACGCGTACTCGCGCCTCAAGCACGAGTCGGGCGTCCATCGCGTGCAGCGCGTGCCCGTGACCGAGTCGTCCGGCCGGATCCACACGTCGACGGCGACGGTCGCGGTGATGCCCGAGGCCGACGAGGTCGAGATCGAGATCCGCCCCGAGGAGGTGGAGATGGACGTCTTCCGGGGCACCGGCCCGGGGGGCCAGTCCGTGAACACCACCGACTCCGCCGTGCGCCTCACGCACAAGCCGACCGGCATGGTGGTCGTCTCCCGCGAGGAGCGCTCGCAGCTCCAGAACCGCGAGAAGGCCATGCGGCTGCTGCGCGCGAGGCTGTTCGCGCTCGCGCAGGCCGAGGCGACGGCGCGGGAGGCCGCGACCCGCAAGTCACAGGTCGGCACCGGGGAGCGGGCCGAGAAGATCCGCACCTACAACTTCCCGGACGGCCGGGCCACCGACCACCGGATCAAGCACACGTCTCACCAGCTCCAGGACGTGCTGGCCGGGGGCGAGGAGCTGGACGGGTTCGTCGACGCGCTGCTCGCCGCCGAGCGGTCCTCGCAGCTCGCCGCGTCGGAGGGCTGATCGATGCGGCCCCCCGAGGTCCTCCGCCGGGCGTCCGCCTACCTCGCCCGCCACGACGTGGAGAGCCCGCTCCCCACGGCGGAGGCTCTGCTGACGTCGGTGCTCGGCGTCGACCGGGCCGGCCTCTACACGCGAGGCCAGGACCTCACTCCGGGCGAAGCGCGAGCGTTCGGACGAGCCCTCTGCCTGCGGTGCGCGGGCACCCCGGTCCAGCACATGACCGGCGAGCAGGCGTTCCGGCGACTCACCCTGGTGGTGCGACCCGGCGTCTTCGTTCCGAGGCCCGAGACGGAGATGCTCGTGGAGATCGCGCTGGCCGAGCTCGGTGAGGCCCCGATCGTCGTCGACGTCGGAACCGGCAGCGGTGCCATCGCCCTGGCCGTCAAGGACGAACGGCCGGGGGCGACGGTGTTCGCCACCGACCTCTCGCGCGAGGCGGTCGAGCTGGCGCGGTGGAACGCCTCGCGCCTGGGCCTGGAGGTCGATGTGCGCGAGGGCGACCTGCTGTTTCCCCTCGCCACCGAGCTGCGGGGCCGGGTGGATCTCGTCGTGAGCAACCCTCCGTACGTGGGCGCCGACGCGTACGGCGCCCTGCCCCCGGAGGTGCGGGCCGACCCCGTGGCCGCGCTCGTCGGCGGCCCGGCGCTGTACGAGCGCCTGATGACCGAGGCGTCGAGCTGGCTCCGTCCCGGAGGGGTCCTCGCGGTGGAGGTGGGTGCCGATGACGGCGAGACGATCGCCGAGATCTTCCGACCGTCCTTCGACGGCGTGAGGATCGAACCGGATCTGGCCGGTCGGGATCGGGTCGTCGTGGGTCGCCGCCGGTGAGCTACCCGGTGGAAGACGCCGTCGCCGCAGCGCTCCGGGGCGAGCTGATCGTGTTCCCGACCGACACCGTGTACGGGATGGGGACGCGACCGGACGATCCTGCCGCCACGGCCCGGCTGTTCGAGGCCAAAGGTCGCCGGCGCGACCTCGCGCTGGCGGTGCTCGTTCCCTCGACGGAGGCGGCCCGCGAGATCGCGGTCCTGGGCGAGCTGGCAGAGATGCTCGCGGCGGCTTTCTGGCCGGGCGCGCTCACCCTGGTGCTCCCGAGAGCAGAGCGCGCACGGGCTTGGGAGCTCGGAGGGGACCCGGCTACCGTGGGCGTGAGGCTCCCTCACCACCCGCTCGCGCTGGCGGTTCTGGCGGGGACGGGTCCGCTCGCGGTATCGAGCGCGAACCGATCCGGCGAGCCGACGCCGGCCGCCTGCGACGGGCTCGTCGACGCGTTCGGCGACCTCGTCGCCGTCTACCTCTGCCAGGAGGAGCCCCTGGTGGGCGCGGCCTCCACCGTGCTGGACCTGGCGGGGGAGGAGCCTCGCATGCTGCGGGAAGGGGCCGTCGGGCGGGAGGCGCTCGCCGGCTTCCTGGACCCGAGTCGCTGCTAGACTCGCCTTCCCTCGATGGCCTCCATCCTCGTCGTCTGCACCGGAAACGTCTGCCGGTCACCCATGGCCGAGGGCATGCTCCGGGCGGCCTTGGGCCGGAGGCTGGGGGACGGCGCCCCACAGGTGGCCTCGGCCGGCACGATGGGTTGGGAGGACTCGGCTACGATGCCGGAGGCGATCGAAGCGGCCGCCCAGCGGGGGGTGGACATCGCGGGCCACGTCGCCCGCCGCCTCACGCGGGCGATGCTCGATGCGGCCGACCTCGAGCTGTGCATGGCGCACGATCATCGGGAGACGATCCAAGGTGAGCGGCCAGAGGTGTTCGGGCGCACGTTCACCCTGAAGGAGCTCGTCCGGCTGCTGGAGGGCCTCGGCGAGCCGGCTTCCGGGACGAGCCTCGTGGATCGGGTCCGCGAGGCGGCGGCGATCCGGGCGAGCGGGTTCGAGGGCAACCCGCACGACGAGGACGTAGCCGATCCGCTCGGGATGGGGCTGGAGAGCTACCGGGCCGTCGGATGGGAGCTCGACCTTTGGATCGAGCGCCTCGTGGAGGGCCTCGTTGGTCCCGTGCCCGCGCGGAGCACCGGCCGAGCCGGAGAGGAGGAGTAGCGGTGCGCGTCGCCATCGGGTCCGATCACGCCGGCTTCGCCCTGAAGGAGCACCTGAAGGGGTTCCTCGAGCAGGAGGGGCACGAGCTGCTGGACGTGGGCACCGGCTCGACGGAGCCCGTCGACTACCCGCCGTTCTGCGCGAAGGCCGCTCGGGCCGTCGCGGACGGCCTCGCCGACCGCGCGATCGTGCTCGGCGGCTCCGGCCAGGGCGAGCAGATCGTGGCGAACAAGGTTCCGGGGATAAGGGCGGCGCTCTGCCACGACCTTTACCTGGCGCGCCTCTCCCGCCAACATAACGACGCCAACGTCCTGGGGATGGGCGCCCGCATCGTGGCTCCCGTCCTGGCGGAGGAGATCGTCCGCGTCTGGCTCGCCACTCCCTTCGACGGCGGGCGCCACCAGGCGCGTATCGAGCAGATCGCCCGGATCGAACGGGGGGAGCTATGAGGGAGTACGCGGCCGACTGGGAGGCTCTGAAGACCGCCGATCCGCAGGTGGCGGAGGCCATCGCGAACGAGCTGGACCGCGAGCGGAGCCAGCTCCGCCTGATCGCCTCCGAGAACTACACGAGCCCGGCGGTCCTTGCCGCTCTCGGTTCCACGATGTCGAACAAGTACGCGGAGGGCTATCCGGGGCGCCGCTACTACGGCGGGTGCGAGTTCGTGGACGTCACCGAGCAGCTCGCGATCGACCGCGCCAAGCAGCTGTTCGGCGCCGAGCACGCGAACGTGCAACCGCACGCCGGCGCCCAGGCGAACATGGCCGTCTTCGGGGCGTTCCTCACTCCGAACGAGCCGGGCGAGAAGGTGCTCGGGATGGTCCTCTCACACGGGGGGCACCTCACGCACGGCTCGCCGGTGAACGTCTCCGGCATGTGGTTCAACTTCGTGGGCTACGAGGTCGACGGCGAGACCGAGCAGCTCGACATGGACCGGATCCGCGACATGGCGCTCGCGGAGCGGCCGAAGATCATCCTGTCTGGCTACACGGCCTACCCTCGAGAGATCGACTTCGCGGCCTTCCGTGAGATCGCAGACGAGGTCGGTGCGCTGCTCTGGGTCGATGCCTCGCACTTCATCGGCCTGGTGGCCGGCGGCGCCTACCCGAGCCCGGTGCCCTACGCCGACGTCGTGACCTTCACCACGCACAAGGCGCTCCGCGGTCCGCGCGGGGCGATGATCGTCTGCAAACAGGAGCACGCGAAGGCGATCGACAAGGCGGTGTTCCCGATGATGCAGGGCGGTCCGCTCGAGCACTGCATCGCCGCGAAGGCGGTGGCGCTGAAGGAGGCGATGGAGCCCGAGTTCAAGGAGTACGCGCAGCGCGTGGTCCGAAGCGCGCGCGCCCTGGCGGCGGGCCTGGGCGACGAGGGGCTGCGCGTCGTCTCGGGAGGCACCGACTCCCACCTGGTGCTCGCCGACTGCCGTCCGCTGGGCATCACAGGCCGGGACGCCGAGAAGGCGTGCGAGGAAGTGGGGATCGCGCTCAACAAGAACTCGATACCTTTCGACCCGAACCCGCCCTCGACGCCCTCTGGCATACGGGTGGGGACGCCGGGCCCGGCCACGCTCGGGATGGACGAGGCCGAGATGCGCGAGGTGGCGGGCATCATGGGCGACGTGCTCAGGAGTCCGGACGACGTCGGAGTGAAGGAGAAGGCGCGCGAGCGCGTGCTCGATCTGATGCGACGCTTCCCGGCCTACCCGTAGGGTGTGAGGGCCCGGTTGCCGAGAGGCAACCGGGCCCTCACACTGGCTGCCGCAGTGATCGCCTACCTCTGGGTGTTCCTCGTATCGGCAGGAGCCACGTTCCTCGCCACGCCCCTGGTGCGCCTCCTCGCCGTTCGGGTCGGGGCCATCGACGAGCCCTCGGATCGCAAGGTGCACCCGAGGGCCACGCCCACGATGGGGGGCGTGGCGATGTGGGTGGGGCTTCTCGCCGGGCTCGGGCTGTCGCGCACCCTCCCCTTCTTCGGCCCGATGAACCGGGGCTCGTCCGAGCCGCTCGCGGCCGTCGTCACCTGCACGCTCTTCGTGGCGCTGGGTGCCGTCGACGATCTCAAGGGCATCAGGGCGCTCACGAAGCTCACCGGACAGATCTTCATCGCCGGGGTCCTCGTCTTGATGGGCGTGCAGATCGTCTACCTGTTCTTCCCCGGGAGCTTTCAGATCGTGTACGTCGGGCCGGACCTCGCCGTGCCGTACACGATCCTTTGGGTGGTCGCGATCGTGAACGCCGTCAACCTGGTGGACGGGCTCGACGGCCTGGCCGCCGGGATGGTTGCGATCGCCGCGGGTTCCTTCTTCGCCTACATGGTCAGGACGCCGAGCCTGTTCGGCGAGGCGAGCGCCGCCGCTCTGCTCGCGTGCGTCACGGCCGGGGTGTGCCTGGGGTTCCTGCCGTGGAACTTCCACCCTGCCCGGATCTTCATGGGGGACACCGGTTCGATGCTTCTGGGGATGCTGGTGGCGATCTCGACGCTCTCGGGTGTGGCGCGCAACCCGATCCCACCGGTCGGCGGCGACTTCGCGGTCATCCTGATCCTCCACCACCGTCTGCTCGAGATCGGGCACGGGTACCGCCAGGCGGTCCTGCTGATGTACCTGTGGAGCGTCCTGATCGCCGCCTCAGGGCTGGCGGTGGGGTTCATCGACGGACGCCTGGCCGCCGGCGCGGTCATGCTCGGTGCGGTCGTATTGTTCCTGGTCACGGCGCTGCCTCGCCTGGCCGACCGCCGGCCGGACGGCGGCGAGGGGCTCGCCGCAGGCTCGGCGCCGGATGCTTCCGGAGCGCCGGGGCAGCGGCTGCCGGGCGCTTCTTCGGAGCCGGGAAAGTGAACCCCAGGTATTGTCCGTTCCGTACAAGACGGTGATGATGAGTGTCCGGTGCGGGCTGGCGCGCCGTCCGTCGTTCATGAGCGATAATCCCGCGCGCTTCGCGGCACGGTGCCTCGAGGTCGGCCGGGGAGGGGGTGCGGGTGCCTGAAGTCGACGTCCGCCTCGAACGCGTCACGAAGGAGTTCGGGGACACGGTGGCCGTGGACGACCTGTCCGTGGACATCACCGAGGGAGAGTTCTTCTCGATGCTGGGTCCGTCCGGCTGCGGGAAGACGACGACCCTGCGGATGATCGGCGGCTTCGAGGATCCGACCTACGGCACGGTGTACCTGGGAGGGCGAGACGTCACGGACGATCCGCCGTACCGGCGCGACGTGAACACGGTGTTCCAGTCCTACGCGCTCTTCCCTCATCTCAACGTCTTCGACAACGTCGCCTTCGGGCTGCGCCGGAAGAAGGTTGGGAAGGAGGAGATCCAGCGACGAGTGCAGGAAGTCATGCATCTGGTCGACCTCAGAGGATTCGGAGAGCGAAAGCCCGGGCAGATGTCCGGTGGGCAGCAGCAGCGCGTGGCGCTCGCCCGCGCGCTCGTGAACAGCCCGAAGGTGCTCCTGCTCGATGAGCCCCTCGGGGCCCTAGACCTGAAGCTCCGCAAGCAGATGCAGCTCGAGCTGAAGCGGATCCAGCAGGAGGTCGGCATCACGTTCATCTACGTGACGCACGACCAGGAAGAGGCCATGACCATGTCCGACCGGCTCGCCGTGATGCGTCGCGGCAGGATCGAGCAGCTCGGAGAGCCCGAGGAGGTCTACGACAACCCCGCGACGGAGTTCGTCGCGGGGTTCCTGGGGGCCTCGAACCTGCTGGACGGCGAGATAGGGTCCCACCAGGACGGGATCACCACGATCAAGCTCAGCACCGGTTCGACCGTGCTGGTGCCGAGCGACCGCATGCCGCCCGACGTCGAGACGCAGGTGAAGGTGGGGGTGCGGCCGGAGAAGATAACGATCCGAAACGACTCGGAGGATCTACCTGCGGGGTACAACTCCGTGTCTGGGCTCCTGCGGGTGGCCACGTACATAGGCGTGAGCCACCAATACAAGATCGACGGTCCGGGCGGTACGGAGCTCACCGTCTACGTGCAGAACCTCGGGGCCGTAACCCCCCCCGCCCCGGGGGAGAAGGTCTCGCTGGCGTGGCGACCGGAGCACACCTTCGTGGTGAAGCCCTCGGCGTCGCTCTCGGAAGAGGAGGAGGAGGAATGACCGATCGGAACTTCGACCCAGCACTGTGGCGCGGCCTGACCGAGCCCCGGTACTCACGCCGCCAGTTCATGCGGGCTGCGGGGATCGGCGCCGGGGGTCTCAGCCTGGCGGCGATCCTCGCTGCCTGCGGCACCAAGGGCATCAGCGCGGTGAACCCGACCGCCTCGCAGAGCGGCGGCGTCGGCTCCACCGACTGGTGGAGCAAGCAGACCCAGCACAACACCCTGAACTTCGCCAACTGGCCGTACTACATCGACACGTCACACGGGAAGCACCCCACCCTCGATGCCTTCGAGAAGGCGACCGGCATCCACGTGAACTACACCGAGCCGATCAACGACAACGTCTCCTTCTTCGCCAAGATTCGGCCGCAGCTCCAGGCCGGCAACGACACGGGGTACGACATCGTCGTTCTGACGAACAGCGACCCGCCTCTCGGCCAGATGATCACGTTCGGCTGGGCGATCCCCCTCGACCAGTCGAAGATGGTCAACTTCTACCAGTACGCGAGCGACCTCGTGAAGAACCCGTCGTGGGACCCGGGGAACAAGTACACGATGGCCTGGCAGTCCGGGTACACGTGCATCGGGTACAACACGAAGTACATCAAGGAGGACATCACCAGCATCCAGTCGCTCTTCGACCCGAAGTACAAGGGGAAGATCGGGATGTTTGGGATCGCGAGCGAGCTCGGCAGCTTCGGGCTGCTTGCGAACGGCGTCGACCCGGCGACGTCGACGCCCGACGACTGGAAGGCGGCGGCCGCCAAGCTTCAGTCGCAGAAGCCGCTGGTCCGCCAGTACTACGACCAGGACTACATCAAGGCTCTCAAGAACGAGGACATCTGGATCTCGATGGCATGGTCCGGAGACATCTTCCAGGCGTCCGCGTACCAGGGGTACGACACGCTCAAGGCAGTCATCCCCGATGAGGGTGCCATGTTCTGGACGGACAACATGGTCATGCCGCTCAACGCCCAGAACCCGCTCGACGCGATGACCTACATGGACTCGGTCTATGACCCGCACACGCAGGCCCTGATCGAGGACTACAACGCGTACGTCTGCCCGGTGCCGGCGGCGCGGGAGATCATCCTGAAACAGCTCAAGGACCCGACGATCGCGAACAGCCCCACCGTGTTCCCGGACGCGGCCATGGTCGCGCGGTCCAAGAGCTACTACCAGTGGAAGACCTCCCAAGAGCTGGACGAGTGGAACAACACGTTCGTTCCGATCTTCCAGGGGTAGTGGAGCGGAGGCGGGGCACCCGGAAGGGGAAGCGGCTCGCGCCGTACCTTCTGGGTGCCCCGGCCGCCATCTGGCTGGGGGTCTTCTTCCTCGTCCCGCTGGTCACGATGATGTCGCTGTCGCTGCAGCGCTGCGACAGCGTGACGCTCGCGTGCCGCATGATCTGGCACTTCGGCGAGTTCCCCGAGCAGGTCAGCCAGTTCAGGCCGTTCTTCATGAGGTCGCTCTACTACGCGGGCTCGGCGACGGTGATCGATCTCCTCGTGAGCTTCCCGATCGCCTACTGGATCGCCTTCCGCGCGAAGAGGAAGAACTTCTTCCTCCTCATGCTCCTGCTCCCGTTCTTCGTTTCGTTCGTGATCCGAACGATCTCCTGGCAGTTCCTCCTGTCCGACCAGGGGATCCTTCTCGGCACGCTGAAGAACCTGCACCTCCTGCCCGAGAACTTCCACGTGCTCGCCACCGGGACGGCCGTCATCGCGGGCATCGCCTACAACTTCCTTCCGTTCACGGCCCTCCCGCTCTACGTGTCGCTGGAGAGGATCGACCCCCACGTGCTCGAGGCGGCGCACGACCTGTACGCGAGCCGGCGGGCCGCGTTCGCCAAGGTGACGATCCCCCTCGCGGTGCCGGGGATCTTCGCCGCGTTCCTGCTGACGTTCGTGCCGGGCGCGGGCGACTATCTCAACGCGCAGATCCTGGGGGGAACGAGCAACGGGATGATCGGCAACGTGATCCAGAACAAGTTCCTGGTGTTCTTCGACTACCCGGCGGCCTCGGCGCTGTCGGCGATCCTGATGGGGGTCATGCTGATCGGGATAGCCGCGTACGCGAAGGTGCTGGGGTCGCGGACCATCGAGGAGTACATATGAGCACCGTCACCGAGGCTCCCGTCGCCCCGGCCGCCGCTACCGAGCGGCCGCCCGCGCGCGGCACCCGCCGCAGGTGGACGTACTTC
This sequence comes from Actinomycetota bacterium, assembly GCA_016201135.1. Taxonomy (GTDB): domain Bacteria; phylum Actinomycetota; class UBA4738; order UBA4738; family HRBIN12; genus JACQDK01. The sequence continues at coordinate 9,585 of JACQDK010000054.1, read as the reverse complement.
GTTCTGCCGATCTATTCGGCAGGGGTCGTGCTGTACCTGCTCATCCCGATCGCCGTCATGATCCTGTACAGCTTCAACCAATCCCGTTCACATCTGCCGCAGGTCACGTTCAACTGGCAGGGGTTCACGACGCAGTGGTACAAGGAGTGGAACCAGGTTCCGGGGCTGACCCCGGCCTTCTTCCTTTCGCTCAGGCTCGGCATCTCGGCGACGCTCATCTCGACGGTGATCGGCACGCTGCTCGCGCTCGCGCTCGTGCGCTACCGGTTCGTCGGCAAGGGCGTCGGCGAGCAGGTCCTCTTCCTGAACATCGCCGCCCCCGAGATCGTCCTGGGGTCCTCGCTGCTGGGCTTCTTCATCACGATCAATCTCTCCACCGGATTCGTCACGCTGTTGATATCCCACGTGATGTTCAGCGTCGCCTACGTCGCGATCACGGTGCGAGCCCGCCTGTCCGTCTTCGACCCGATGCTCGAACAAGCGGCGCAGGATCTGGGAGCCACACCGTGGGCGACGTTCCGGAAGGTGACGCTGCCTCTGATCGCCCCCGGGATCATGGCCGGCGCTCTCATGGCGTTCGCGCTCTCGATCGACGACTTCGTCACTTCCAACTTCGTGTCCGGGAACGTCCTGACCTTCCCTCTGTGGGTCTACGGGGCGGTCAAGGTCGGCATACCGCCGCAGGTCTTCGTGCTGGGGACCTTCATCTTCAGCGTCGGCGTGCTCATCGCGATCATGACCCTGGTGAACCAGGGTCGCAGGGCGCGGCAGCTCGCCAAGCCCGCCAAGCCCGCGCGGGCGGGGTAGGCTCTCCCTCGCAACCCACCCGAAGGGCTCGTGAAACGATTCACAAGCTACCCCCGAAAGCGCCGTTGACCTGCGGAAACGACTGCCCCGTGTCTTTGACGCGGCGGCGAGGCCGTTGGTAAGCTTCACCGCCGATGCCGGGACGCGACCCTGGGGAAGCTTGGAGAGGCGCCGACGCGGCCTGGGGCGTGACCGGAACCCTGCTCGCGGGCATCGTCGTGTGGGGAGGGGCCGGCTACGTCGCGGATCGGCTGCTCGGGCTCCAAGGTCTCTTCCTCCCGATCGGCATGCTGATCGGGATGGGCACCTCGATATTCATCGTCTACCTGAGGCATGGCAGATCTGACTGAGCGACCGGAGCGTCTGATGGTCAGGAGGGCGGTGGCGCCCTCCCTCCTTGCCGTTCCAGTCGCCGTCGCGCTCGGGTGGGTGCTCGGCGGTCCGGGTGTTGCCGTGTCGGCCGCCGTCGGCGTCGGGGTGGTGTTCGCGAACTTCGCGGCCTCCGGCCTCTCGCTGGCGTGGGCATCGACCATCTCGATCCCGGTCGTTCAGGGGGTCGCTCTCGGCGGGTTCGTGGTCCGGCTCGGCTTGGTGGTCGGGCTCCTGTTCGCCCTGCGCGGAGTCTCGTGGTTCTCGCCGCTCGCCTTCGCTCTGGCTGTGGTGCCGGGCACGATCCTGCTCCTCGCGTTCGAAGCTCGCCTGACGATCCGCGGCGCGGGCGCCGCCCTGGACATCCCCGCCGACCCCTCGGCGGTGCTGGCGGCCGAAGCCCTCGCCGCGAGGGAGGCCTGATGCTTGCCGCGCTCTCAGGCCGGGCGGGGTTCCCGGCGCCGGGGATCGACATCCTCAAGACGCCGTGCCTGTGGGGAACGAACGGAGCGCTGTGCGTGAACCGGGTCGTCATCTACATGCTGCTGGCGGCCATCGTCACCGTCTGCCTCTTCGTCCTGGCCTTCCGCCGGCCGAGCCTGGTCCCGCGCGGGTTGCAGAACGTGATGGAGGCCATCGTCGAGTTCGTGAGGAACGGCATCGCGATAGAGGTGATCGGCCCCGAGGGGCTGGCGTTCGTGCCGCTGCTCTCCGCGATCTTCGTCTTCGTGCTGGTCGGCAACCTCTTCGAGGTGATCCCGGGGATCCAGTTCCCCGTCAACTCCCGCACCGCGATCCCGGTGATCCTGGCCGTGCTCGTGTGGTTCGTCTTCAACATCGTGGGGGTGAAGAAGCAGGGCGGCCTGGGCTACATCAAGAGCGTGCTCTTCCCGCCAGGGGTTCCATGGCCGATCTACATCCTGGTGACGCCGATCGAGTTCGTGTCGACGTTCGTCCTCCGCCCGTTCACGCTCTTCGTCCGGCTCTCGGCGAACATGATCGCCGGACACCTGATACTCACGATCTTCTTCGTAGGAACGGGGTACCTGCTCGGGAGGGCGCTCACGATCCCCTTCGCGGTGCCGAGCTTCGCGCTCGCGGTGGGGCTCACCGGGTTCGAGATCCTCGTGTCCGTGCTTCAGGCCTACATCTTCACGATCCTGACCGCCGTGTACATCGGCGGCGCAATCCACGTCGAGCATTGAGGTAAGGAGGACGGAATGGTGCACTCGCTGGGCCTGCTCGCCGCCGCGGTCGTCAACGTCGGCGTGCCGATAGGCAAGGGTCTCGTCTACGGACTCGCGGCCATCGGCCCCGGGATCGGGATCGGCTTCCTCGTCGGCAAGTCCGTCGAGGCGATGGCCCGCCAGCCGGAGGCGGCCGGGATGGTTCGCACCACGATGTTCCTGGGGATCGCCTTCACCGAAGCGCTCGCGTTGATCGGCTTCGTGCTGGCCTTCATCGTCAAGTAGAGGAGCGCGTCATGCATCTGTTGACGATCCTGGCAGCCGGCGAGAACCCGATCCTGCCTGCGGCGAACGAGCTCATCTTCGGGACGATCGCGTTCGTGATCGTGATCGTCGGTCTCTTCAAGTTCGCGTTCCCCTCCCTGGGCGCGATGCTCGCCGAGCGCACCGCCAAGATCCAGGGCGAGATGGAGAAGGCCGAGACCACGCGCCTGGAGGCCGACAAGGTGCTCGCCGAGTACCGGCAGAACCTGGCCGGCGCGCGCGACGAGTCGAACCGCATAATCGAGGAGGCCCGCCGGACCGCCGACCAGCTGCGCAAGGACCTCCAGGCCAAGGCCGAACAGGAGGCGCAGAGCACCGTCGCGCGCGCGCAGGAGGAGATCCGCGCCGAGCGCGACCGTGTGTTCCAGGAGCTGCGTACGCAGGTGGGAGAGATCGCGGTGGAGCTCGCCGGTCGCGTCGTGGGCTCCTCCCTCGACAAGGGGACGCACGAGCGACTGATCGACGAGTACATAGACGAGGTCGCCTCGGGCGGCAACGGGAAGGGCTAGCAGGTGGCCGGATCGGACGAGCTCGTCCGGGGGTACGCGCAGGCGCTGTTCTCGGTCGCGGAGGCAGAGGGGGTCCTGGCCAAGGTGGAGGACGAGCTGTTCGCGTTCGCGAAGGCGCTGGAGCAGCAGGCGCCGCTGCGCCAGGCCCTCACCGACGCCGCGCTACCGGCGGAGAACAAGAAGGGCGTGATCCGCGACCTGCTGGGCGAGCGCGCGCACCCGGTCACGGGGAACCTCCTCGGGTTCGTCGTGGAGTCGGGCAGGGCCCGAGAGCTCGGCCGGATCGTCGAGGAGCTCGCCCGTCTGGCGGCCGAGCGTCGCCAGCTCGCGCTCGCCGAGGTCCGGAGCGCGGTGCCGCTCTCGGAGCAGCAGCGGAAGCGCCTGGCGGCGGCCCTGTCCAGGGCCACCGGCCGGGCCGTCGAGGTGAAGGTCGTGGTGGACCCCGGTGTCGTGGGAGGCGTCGTGGCGCGCGTGGGCGACGAGGTCTTCGACGGATCGATAGCGGCCCGCCTCGAGGACGCGAAGCAGCACATGACCGGGTAGACGAGAGCTAGGAACAGGGAAGGACCACGATGGCACTGGAGCTGGATCCCGCGAGCATCGCCCAGGCCCTCCGGCGCAACGTCGAGAGCTGGACGCCCTCGGTGGAGCGCGGCGAGGTGGGCCGGGTGGTGGAGAGCGGCGACGGCATCGCGCGGGTCACCGGGCTGCCGGGGGCGATGGCGAACGAGCTGCTCGAGTTCCCCGGTGGGGTGCTCGGGGTCGCGTTCAACCTCGACGAAGCCGAGATCGGCTGCATCATCCTGGGCGACGCATCAGGCATCGAAGAGGGCGACCCGGTCAAGCAGACCGGGCGGATCCTCTCGATGCCGGTGGGCGACGGGTTCCTCGGACGGGTGGTGGACGCGCTCGGCAGGCCTCTCGATGGCAAGGGTCCCATCCCCGCCGACGGCACGCGCAACCTCGAGGTTCAGGCGCCCAACGTGGTCTCCCGCCAGCCGGTGAAGGAGCCGCTGTACACGGGCATCACCGCGATCGACGCGATGACGGCGATCGGGCGCGGCCAGCGCCAGCTCATCATCGGCGATCGCCAGACGGGCAAGACCGCGATCGCGATCGACGCGATCATCGCCCAGCGCGAGAACTGGGGAACCGATCGAGCCGTGAAGTGCATCTACGTGGCCGTCGGCCAGAAGGCATCGACCGTCGCGGAGGTGGTCGAGACCCTGCGCGAGAACGGCGCGCTCGACTACACGGTGATCGTGAACGCCGCCGCGTCGGACCCCGCGCCGTTCCAGTACATAGCGCCGTACGCCGGCGCCGCGCTCGGCGCGCACTGGATGTACGCCGGCGACAGCGCGCTCGTCGTGTACGACGACCTCTCGAAGCAGGCGGTGGCCTACCGCGAGATCTCGCTGCTGCTCCGCCGCCCGCCGGGCCGCGAGGCCTACCCAGGCGACGTGTTCTACCTGCACTCCCGGCTGCTCGAGCGCGCGGCGAAGCTCTCCGACGAGCTGGGAGGAGGCTCGCTCACGGCGCTCCCGATCATCGAGACCAAGGGCGGCGACGTGTCCGCCTACATCCCGACGAACGTGATCTCGATCACCGACGGCCAGATCTACCTCGAGCCTGAGCTGTTCTTCTCGGGCGTGCGGCCGGCGATCAATGTGGGCATCTCGGTGTCGCGCGTGGGGGGAAACGCGCAGATCAAGGCGATGAAGAAGGTCGCCGGGCGCTTGCGCATCGACCTCGCCCAGTATCGGGCCCTCGAGGCCTTCGCCCAGTTCGGCTCCGAGCTGGACAAGGCCTCGCAGCAGCAGCTGGCGCGCGGCGCCCGCGTGGTCGAGGTCCTCAAGCAGCCCCAGTACCTACCGGCGCCCGTGGAGCGCCAGGTCGCGTACGTGTACGTGGTGACCGGCGGTCATCTGGACGAGTATCCGGTCGAGGACGCGAGGCGCTTCGTGGAGGCTTTCGCCGACTACCTGGAGATGCGCCACCCCGAGGTGCTCTCCTCGTTGAAGGCGACCGGCGACCTCTCCGAGGAGGCCGAGGCCACCGTGAAGGCCGCGCTCGAGGCGTTCAAGGCCACGTTCGTGCCGACCGGGCCGGCGGGCTCCGAGGCGGCGCCGGACGAGACCGCCCATCCCGACGAGGCCGGGCCGGGCGGCGGGCGGGATCGGATCTCCTCCATGCAGGAGCTGGCGCGCGAGGCCGGGAAGACTCCCGAGGAGCGCAGACGCGAGTACGAGGAGAAGGCGGGGCCGGCCGGCGGGGCCGGCGCTCCCGCCCCGTAGCCCATGGGTGCGAAGCTGCGCGTCGTCCGTCGACGGATCAAGTCGGTCCAGTCGACGAAGAAGATCACCCGAGCCATGGAGCTCATCGCCTCCTCGCGCATCGTGAAGGCGCAGCAGCGCGTCGAGGCCTCCCGCCCGTACGCGTTGCAGCTCACGCAGGCGATGGAGGACGTCGCGCGCCAGACCGGCTCCGTCGCCCACCCGTTGCTAGAGGAGCGAGAGCACTCGGCCCGCGTAGGAGTGCTGGTGGTCACCTCCGACCGGGGCCTGGCCGGGTCCTACAACTCGAACGTGCTGAAGGTCGGCGAGGATCTGATGAAAGAGGTGCGCTCCCGCGGGTTGGAGCCGGTCGTGTACGTGGCGGGCAAGAAGGGCGTCGGCTACTTCCGGTTCCGGGGCGTGCCGATGCGCAGGTCCTGGCAGGGGTTCAGCGAGGTCCCCCCGTACGACAAGGCCGAGGAGATCGGCACCGCGCTGATCGAGGACTTCGCGGTGCATGAGATCAACGAGCTCCACTGCGCCTACACCGACTTCCTGTCGGCGTTCACCCTGCGGGCCACCGGGAAGCGGTTCCTGCCCATCGCGGCCCACGAGGTGCGGGGCGGCGGGGCGCGCGGCGTGCACGCGGAGTACCTGTTCGAGCCGGGGCCGGCGCAGATCCTCGACCACCTGCTCCCGCAGTACCTGATCACGAAGGTGTACGCGGCGCTCCTCGAGTCGGCCGCGTCGGAGAACGCTGCGAGGCGGCGAGCGATGAAGGCCGCCACCGACAACGCGGAGGAGCTGATCAAGATCCTGACCAGGCAGGCGAACCGCGCCCGCCAGGACGAGATCACAACCGAGATTAGCGAGATCGTCGGCGGAGCGGAAGCGCTCTCGGCGGCGGCGGAGGGATGACCATGGCTGAGGGCAACGGACACGCGAAGGGGCGGGTGGTCCGCGTGATCGGACCGGTGGTGGACGTCGAGTTCCCCCCCTCCGAGCTCCCCGAGATCAACCACGCCCTCACGGTGGACGTGGTGCTCGAGGGCACGACCACCACGATCACATGCGAGGTGGCGCAGCACATCGGCGAGTCGCAGGTACGCGCGATCGCCCTGAAGCCCACGGACGGCCTCGTGCGAGGGACTCCGGTCCGGAACTCGGGGTCGCCGATCACAGTGCCGGTCGGGGAGGGCGTCCTCGGCCACGTCTACAACGTGCTCGGCGAGCCTCTCGACACCACGGCCGACCAGATCCACGCGAGCGACCGTTGGCCGATCCACCGCGACGCCCCGCCCTTCGCCGATCTCGAGCCGAAGAAGGTCATGCTCGAGACCGGCATCAAGGTCATCGACCTGCTCGAGCCCTACGTGCAGGGCGGCAAGATCGGCATGTTCGGTGGCGCTGGGGTCGGCAAGACCGTCATCATCCAGGAGAGGATCCGCCGCCAGGCCGAGCAGCACGGCGGCGTGTCGGTGTTCGCGGGCGTGGGCGAGCGCACGCGCGAGGGCAACGACCTCTTCCTCGAGATGACCGAGTCGGGGGTGATCGGCAAGACCGCCCTGGTGTTCGGCCAGATGGACGAGCCGCCGGGCGTGCGTCTGCGCGTCGCCCTCTCGGCGCTCACGATGGCGGAGTACTTCCGCGACGTCGAGCGGAAGGACGTGCTGCTCTTCGTCGACAACATCTTCCGCTTCACCCAGGCCGGGTCCGAGGTCTCGACGCTGCTGGGGCGGATGCCCTCAGCCGTGGGATACCAGCCGAACCTGGCCGGGGAGATGGGGGACCTCCAGGAGCGGATCACCTCGGCCGGAGGACGGTCGATCACGTCGCTCCAGGCGATCTACGTGCCCGCCGACGACATCACGGACCCGGCGCCGCACGCGGCGTTCGCGCACCTGGACGCCACGACCGTGCTCTCGCGAGACATCGCCGCGCTCGGCATCTACCCGGCCGTCGACCCCCTCGACTCCACCAGCCGGATCCTCGACGCGCGATACGTGGGCGAGGATCACTACCGGGTCGCGCGGCGCGTTCAGGAGATCCTCCAGCGCTACAAGGACCTACAGGACATCATCGCGATCCTCGGCATCGACGAGCTCGCCGAGGAGGACAAGGTGATCGTGTCCCGTGCCCGCAAGATCCAGAAGTTCCTGTCGCAGCCGTTCTTCGTCGCGGAGCAGTTCACGGGGATCCCGGGCAGGTACGTGCCGGTGGGCGAGACGGTGGCCTCGTTCAAGGCGCTGTGCGAGGGTGAGTACGACCACCTGCCCGAGCAGGCGTTCCTGCTCGTGGGCGGCATCGAGGAGGTCGTGGAGCAGGCGAAGAAGATGGAGACCGCGTAGCCCATGACGGTCGAGGTCCACGTCGTCACGCCCGAACGCGAGGTCTGGTCGGGAACCGCCGAGCAGGTGATCGCGCGCGGAGCGGAAGGGGAGCTCGGCATCCTGGCCGGGCACGTTCCGCTGCTCGTCCGCCTGTCGATCGCGCCGCTGCGCATCCAGACCGAGGGAGGGGACTGGCTCATGGCGGTAGTGGACGGCGGGTTCCTGCATGTGACCTCGGAGGAGGGCCGGACGCGGGTGGACGTCCTTGCCGCCCACGCCGAGCTCGCCGGTGAGATCGACCTGCAGGCAGCCAGGATCCGCAAGGAAGAGGCGGAGGTTCGGTTGCAGAGCCACGCCACCCGCCTGGCGGAGGCGGAGATGGCCTCCGCGCGTGCAGAGCTCGCCAAGGCGGTCGCGCGCATCTCGGCCGCGGGCTGAGGCGCCCCTGGGGCATCGCGGGTTCCGGGCTCGGTACCCCCTAGAATCGGAGGTCCATGGACCGACTCCTCGTGACCGGGGGGGCTCGGCTAACGGGGACCGTCACGGTCTCCGGCGCCAAGAACTCCGCCCTGAAGCTGATGGCCGCCGCGCTCCTCGCGCCGGGACGGACGGTGCTGTCCAACGTGCCGCGGATCCAGGACTGCCTGACCATGGGCGAGGTGCTGCAGGGTCTGGGGGCCGAGGTCTCGTGGAGCGGTGGAACGATCGTCATCGACGCCTCGACACTGGCCTCCATGGAGGCGCCGTACGAGCTCGTGCGCCAGATGAGGGCGTCGATCGTCGTGCTCGGACCCCTGCTCGCGCGCGCGGGCCGCGCCCGCGTGGCCATGCCCGGCGGCGACAACATCGGGTCCCGCCCGATCGACCTGCACGTCAAGGGCCTCGTGAAGATGGGCGCGGAGGTTCGCCTGGAGCACGGGTTCCTGTTCGCCGAGACCTCGGGCCTGCAGGGCGCCTCGATCACTCTCGACTACCCCAGCGTGGGCGCGACCGAGAACCTGATGATGGCGGCGGTCGCCGCCAGGGGGACCACCGTGATCGACAACGCCGCCGGCGAGCCGGAGATCGAGGACATCGCGGCCTTCCTCGTCGCCATGGGGGCGCGGATCTCCGGCGCGGGCGGCAGCACGATCGAGATCGATGGGGCGGAGGGCTTCCGGCCGGCCGACTACCGCGTGATGCCAGACCGGATCGAGGCGGGAACCTGGGCCGTCGCGGCGTGCGCCACCCGAGGCGACGTGACCATCGGGGACGCCAGCCCCGACCACATGGAGCTGCTGCTCGACCGGCTTGCCGAAGCCGGTGCCACCGTGGACCTCTCCGAGGGCGGCGTCCGCGTGCGGCAAGACGAGACGGTGAAGGCGTTCGACTTCGTGACGCTCCCTTACCCGGGCCTTGCCACCGACTTCCAGCCGATCCTCATGGCCATGCTCTCCTCCGCGAGCGGAACCAGCATCGCCACCGAGAACGTCTTCGAGAGCCGCTTCCTTTACGTGGACGAGCTCCGCCGGATGGGGGCCGACATCAGCGTGGAGGGCCATCACGCCGTGATCAGGGGGGTGCAGCGGCTGTCGGCCGCGCCGGTGCGGGCGCTCGACATCCGCGCCGGCGCCGCGATGGTGATCGCCGGCCTCGGCGCAGACGGGGTGACCGAGGTCGCCGAGATGCAGCACGTCGACCGCGGCTACGAGGGCTTCGAAGACAAGCTGGCGGCCCTCGGCGCCGAGGTGCGCCGCGAGCGCGCGCTCGCCCCGGCGGGCCCGTCACGCGGCCGCGCGCCCGGCAC
>JACQDK010000052.1 GCA_016201135.1 Actinomycetota bacterium | reverse complement strand
CAGGGCCGGCTTCACTCGGGGGTCGGCGCTGGTGATCTTCACCGAACCGCGGGAGTCGGAGTACATCGGCCCTATGTGCACCTGATAGCCGTGGTCCGCGGAGGGTTTCGACCCGTCGTAGCGCACCGCGATCGGCAGGAAGTGGAACATCAGGTTCGGGTAGGCGACGTCCTCGTTGCTGCGCGCGAACCCTCCGCCCTCGAAGTGGTTCGTCGCCCCGGGGCCCGTTCGGAAGAAGAGCCACAGGAACCCGACCCAGGGTCGGTACCGGTACTGCAGGTACGGAGCCATCGAGACCGGCTGCTTGCAGGCGTGCTGGATGTACACCTCCAGGTGGTCCTGGAGGTTCTCGCCCACACCGGGCAGGTGATGCACGACGTCGATGCCCAGGTTCTTCAGGTCGTCGGCGTTGCCCACCCCCGAGACCTGCAGCGTCTGCGGTGAGTTGATCGCCCCGCCGCACAGGATCACCTCGCCGGCCTCCACCTCCTGCGCCGCCCCCCCGCCGAGGGAGTACTCCACGCCCACCGCCCGGTTACCTTCGAACCGGACCTTGTTCACGAACGCCCGGGTGCGCACGTCCAAGTTCGGGCGGCCCATCACCGGATGCAGGTATGCCCGGGCCGCGGAGAGACGCCGCCCCCTGTGGACGTTCCGGTCGAAGGGCGCGAAGCCCTCCTGTCGGTAGCCGTTCACGTCGTCCGTGAGCTGGTAGCCGGCCTGTTGAGCCGCTTCGAAGAACGCCCCGAACAGCGGGTTCGTGGCCGGGCCCCGTTCGAGGACGAGCGGTCCCGCGTGGCCCCGGAACCCGTCCCCGATGCCCGCGGCCAGGCAGCTCTCCATCCGCTTGAAGTAGGGCAGGCAGTGGGCGTAGTCCCAGGTTCCCATGCCCGGGTCTGACGCCCAGCGCTCGTAGTCCAGCGGGTTGCCACGCTGGAAAATCATCCCGTTGATGCTGCTGGAGCCGCCCAGCACCTTGCCGCGGGCGTGGTAGATGCGCCTCCCCTTCATGAACGGCTCGGGCTCCGACTCGTACTTCCAGTCGTAGAACTTGTTGCCTATCGGGAACGTGAGCGCGGCCGGCATGTGGATGAAGACGTCCCAGATGTAGTCGGGGCGTCCCGCTTCGAGCACGAGCACGCGGTTGGACCTGTCGGCGGAGAGCCGGTTCGCCAGGGCGCTGCCGGCCGAGCCGCCCCCGACGATCACGAAGTCGTAGCGAGCCTCCATAGGCAGAGTCTTAGCACCCAGAGTCGCGCCGTGCGTGGGCCCTGTTGCCCTCCCCGCAACCTCTGGCTTGCGCCGCGCACCCCCGGGGGCGGAGTATCGGCGCCGAAGGCCAGGGCCAGGACACCGAGGGGAGTGGGCGTGCCCAAGATCTTCTACGTCACAGACCTCCACGGCTCGGAGATCTGTTGGAAGAAGTTCCTGAACGCGGGTGCCTTCTACAAGGCCGACGTCGTGATCTTGGGCGGGGACGTCACCGGCAAGGCGATGGTCCCGATCGTGCAGAAGGCGAACGGGTCGTGGGAGGCCTCGCTCCAGGACTTCCGGGAGACGCTCGAGAGCGAGTCCGAGATCACGGAGTTCGAGAAACGGGTCATGAACCGCGGCTACTACCCGATCAGGGTCTCCGGCGAGGAGTACGTCGCGATGCAGGAGGACGAGGACCTGGTCGACAAGCGATTCAAGCAGGTCATGGTCGAGGGCACCGAGCGTTGGATCGCGATGGCCGAGGAGAAGATGAGGGGAACGGGGATCCGCGTGATCGCGTGCCCTGCGAACGATGACATGTTCGAGATCGACGACGTGCTGGCGAGCGCCGAGGTGGTGGAGACCGGGGACGAGGACCATCCGATGGAGCTCGACGGGTTCAAGATCATCTCGATGGGATGGACGAATCCGACCCCCTGGCAGACGTTCCGCGAGGCCGAGGAGCCGGCGCTCGCCAGGCGGATCGAGAAGGCGCTCGCGCACGCGGACGATCCCGACTTCACGATCTTCAACTTCCACGCGCCGCCGTACGGGTCGAAGCTCGACAATGCGCCGGCCCTCACCGACCAGCTCACGTACGTGTCCGGCGGACAGGCGATCCGGCCGGTGGGGTCGACCTCGGTGCTCGAGTCGATCCGGTCCTACCAGCCGATGCTCTCGCTCCACGGTCACATCCACGAGAGCAGGGGCTCGGCGCGGATCGGCCGGACGCTCGCCCTGAACCCCGGGAGCTCGTACGAGGAGGGCATCCTTCAGGCCGCGATCGTGAACATCGACACGAAGAAGAGGAAGGTGAAGAACTACCAGCTCGTGAACGGATGAGCGTTACGGCTCTGCGAGAACGGAGGTGATGTAGGGAACGGGGCCGCACGATGGAACCGCGGTTCGCATCGATTCGTCGCAACGGATCCCGAGGGGGTGCTGATGGCAGCGGTGGGTGAAGCTCCTACCTTGTTCCTGCGGAAGGCGACCGGCCTTGTCAAGGGCTGGTCGAAGTTCGACGCCTTCCTCTACTCGTTCATGTCGGTCAACTTCGTCACGTTGGGGCTCTTCTTCGCCCTGTCGGTCCTCGCGTTCGTTCCCAACGGACAGGTGCTCCCGGCCTTGCTCATCTCCGGCGTCTTCGTGAGCTTCCTAGTGATCACCTATGCCGGGCTGATCTCCGTGATGCCGCGAGCGGGCGGGGACTACGTGTGGCAGAGCCGAGTGCTGGGCGGCGGGATCGCGTTCGTACTGGCCGTCACCGGATGGTGGTTCATCCTGTGGTACTGGGCTCCGGTGTACGGGAACATCCTGAACGTCGAGGTCTTCCAGCCGCTGGCGGCGCTGTTCAAGTGGGGCGGCCTGCTGACCTTCCTTTCCGGGAAGAACGGCATCTTCGCCGTCGACGTGTTCACGGTGGTGCTGGCCGGATTCCTCGTGTCGTTGGGCATGGAGGGGTACGCGAAGATCCAGAAGTACTGCTTCTACGTGGGGCTCGTGGCGCTCGGGATCGTCTTCCTGGTCATGCTCTTCGGCTCACGCACCGGGTTCGCGAGCGCGTTCAACCAGGAGTCGTCCCACCTGTTCGGTGCGAAGAACGCGTACGCGCAGACGTTCACGGACGCAGGCGGCACGAAGGTCGTCCCGGATCTGGGGTTCTCCCCGTTCTTCGGTGACTCCCTGCTGCTGATCCCGTTCCTCTGCTTCTGGATCCTGTGGCCGAACTGGGGAGCGACGCTCTACGGCGAGGTCCGCGGCGCCAGCGACTTCAAGAGGGTCATGGGCGGGATGATGCGTGGGCTGTGGGTCACGATCGTGATCGCGATCGTGTTCCTTCTCCTGGCCACGAAGTTCTTCGGTTGGCAGTGGTTCAACGCCGCGAACCTGAACTACTGGGACGTGGTGTACGGGCTCGGGAAGTCGCCGGTGCCGATCTGGGCGTATCCGCCGCTCCTGGCCAGCTTCTACTTCCACAACTCGCTCATCTCGGCGATCATCGTCCTGGCCTTCGGCGCATGGTTCCTGGGCTGGGCCGGGACGCTGTTCCTGTCGTCGACGCGGGTCATCTTCGCGGCCGCCTTCGACCGGATCCTTCCCGAGAAGGTCGCCGACGTGTCCGAGAAGCGGCACGTTCCCGTGTGGGCGTTGGTCTTGATGCTGGTCCCGTCTCTCGGGGTGAGCGCGCTGTACGCCTACACAAGCAACTTCTACAAGTTCATCCTGGACGCCACGCTCGTCATCGCCGTGACGTTCTTCGGAACGGCGGTCGCCGCGATGATCCTGCCGTGGCGGAAGAAGCACCTGTACGAGAACTCCGCGATCGCCAAGTACAAGATCGCGGGGATCCCGTTGATCACCGTGTCGGGCTTCCTCACCGCCGCGTTCCTGGGATTCAACCTGTACGAGTGGTTCACCAACGCGAACTACGCGGTCAACGATCACTCGTCGCTCGTGTTCATGGGTGCGATGTACGTCCTTGCGCTCGTGATCTACGTCGTGGCGAAGGTCTACCGGAAGAGCCAGGGGATCGACCTGAAGGCGATCTACCAGGAGATCCCGGTCGAGTAGCGACCGGGATCGACGGACGGGAAGACGGGGGCGGCCTGAGGGCCGCCCCCGTCGTTGCGGCGGAGTGAACGAGGGGACCAACACGTCGCCCTCGACGGGGCGCCTCACCGAGCCGAAGACGATCTTTCGTGAACATGGGATGAGGAGCCGGGCGTGTTCCGCTCGAAGGGACGGCCGACCAGGATCTTCTTCGCGGCCGACCTGCACGGCTCCCAGCCCACGTTCCGCAAGTTCCTGAACGCGGCGGCCTTCTACGGCTGCGAGGCGCTCGTGTTCGGAGGAGACCTGATGGGCAAGGCACTCGTGCCGATCGTGCGCGAGAACGGCGTGTACCGGGCGCACTTCCAAGGTTCCGACCACGAGCTCGAGCAGGACGGGTTGGCGGCGTTCACGAAGAGCGTGGAGCTGCCGGGGTTCTACTGGAAGGTGTTCGCGCGCGACGAGTACGTGCAGGTGAAGGCCGATCCCCTGTTGCGAAAGGGGATCTTCCAGGATCTCGCGGCGGCGCGCCTGCACGGATGGCTCTCGCTCGCGGAGGAGCGGCTGGCCGGAACCGGCGTGCGGATGTACCTCTGCGGCGGGAACGACGACGAGCCGTCCGTGCTATCGACGCTCGAGGCGCACGAGGGGTCGCAGGTGATGGCCTGCGAAGGCCGGGTCGTCGAGCTGGACGACGAGCACACGATGGTGACGGTGGGGCTCTCCACGTTCACGCCCTGGGACACGCCGCGCGAGGCGGCGGAGAGCGAGATCGCCGCGGCGATCGATGCGGAGGTCTCGAAGCTGCCCGACGTGGGGCGGGCGGTGTTCAACTTCCACTGCCCGCCGAAGAACACGCCGATCGACTCCTGCCTGAAGCTGGAGAGGCCGTCGAGGCCGGGCGAGCTGCCGACGCCGGTGCGCGAAGGGGGTAGGTTCGTCATGATCGGCGGAGGAAGCTCCGCGGTGCGGCAGTCGATCGAGCGGTACCAGCCGCTGGTCGGGCTGCACGGTCACATCCACGAGTCGGGCGGGCGCTTCCGCATCGGTCGCACGCAGTGTTTCAACCCGGGCAGCGAGTACGTCCAGGGCGTGCTGCAGGGTTGGATCTTGGCGATCGAGGGAGGGAAGCTGACCGGATACCAGCACACGTCGGGGTAGTGGCGCGACCGGCGTTGGTTGCGTTCATCGCAACCGAAACATTGCAGGGGCAACAGCTTCGGCCACACTATCCGGACAGGCCCGGGAGCAGATGGATGAGGGATCGAGCGCAGCTCGTCATCGTGGGTGCCGGGATCGTCGGCACCAGCGCCGCCTACCACCTGGCCGAGCTGGGCCTGACCGACGTCCTCGTGGTGGATCAGGGCCCGCTGTTCGAGACCGGCGGCTCGACCTCCCACGCCCCCGGACTCGTCTTCCAGACGAGCGGCTCCCGCTCGACCTGCCGGATCGCGCAGGACAGCGTGGACCTCTACCGGTCGCTGGAGCTGGATGGGGAGCCGTGCTGGTACGGGGTCGGCGGCATCGAGGTCGCGACCACCGAGGCCCGCATGATGGAGCTGAGGCGCCGGCAGGGGTTCGCGCGCTCGTTCGGCTTGGAGGGCACCGAGCTCCTCACGCCCGAGCAGACGGCCGAGCGGATCCCGCTCCTGGATCCCTCGAAGATCCTGGGCTCGTACTTCGTGCCAACCGACGGCATCGCGATGGCGGTCCGGATCGCGACCGCGCTGGCGCGCAGGGCCTCCGAGCGAGGCGTCGCCTTCCGGGGCGGGGTCACCGTCACGGGGTTCGACGTGCGTGAGGGCCGCGTGTGCGGCGTGCGCACCGACGAGGGCGCGATCGAGTGCGAGCGGGTCCTCTTGTGCGCCGGCATCTGGGGCCCGACGGTCGGCGCGATGGCCGGCGTGCCTATCCCCCTCGTCGCCGTGCAGCACCAGCTCGTGTGGACGGACCCGATCCCCGAGCTCGCCGGCGAGACGCGCGAGGTTGCGCACCCGCTACTTCGGCATCAGGACGTCGGGATCTACTTCCGTCATCGGCAGGACCACTACGGGGTCGGCAGCTACAGGCACGAGCCGATCGTCACGGCGCAGAAGGACATCTGGCGGCCCGGCGGCGCGATGCCGCCGGCGATCGCTCCGTTCACGCCGGGCGACTTCGACGAGGCGGAGCGCGAGGCCGCCCGGCTACTGCCCGCGCTCGAAGGCCGCATGCGACCGGAGGACCCCGCGCGCTCGCTGAACGGGATGTTCTCGTTCACCCCCGACGGGAACCCGATCGTGGGCGAGTCGACACACACCCGGGGCGTCTGGGTGTGCGAGGCGGTCTGGGTCACGCACGGGGGAGGCATGGGGCGGCAGGTGGCCGAGTGGATCGTGAACGGCGAGCCCGGCTACGACCCGTCCGAAGCCGACGCGAACCGGTTCTACCCGTTCCAGACCACGCCGCCGTACGAGCTGGCGCGCGGGAAGCAGCTCTACCGGGAGGTCTACGGCATAGTCCATCCGTTGCAGCAGATGTCGCACCCTAGGAAGATCCGCCTGTCCCCCTTCCACGGGCGGCACGTCGCGCTGGGCGCCGCCTTCTTCACGGTCGCCGGGTGGGAGCGCCCGCAGTGGTTCGAGGCGAACCGGGCGCTCCTTGCCGGCGCCGACTGGGAGGAGCGCGAGGGCTGGGCCGCGATGAACTGGTCGCCGACCGTGGGCGCGGAGCACCTGGCCACCCGCGAACGGGCCGGCCTCTTCGACATCACCGCGTTCGCGAAGCTCGACGTGGCGGGGCCGGACGCCTGCGCGTTCCTGGAGAGGATCTGTGCGAACCGGATCGACCGGCCGGTCGGAGCGATCGTCTACACCTCGATGCTGACGCCGTCGGGCGGCATCCGGTGCGACCTCACGGTCACGCGCAAGGCCGAGGACCTCTTCCGCGTGGTCACCGGCGGGGGCTCGGGCCAGCACGACCTGGCCTGGCTGCGCGCCCAGATCCGCGAGGGCGAGCGCGTCACGATCACCGAGCGCACCGGCTCGCTATTCGCGCTAGGGCTGTGGGGGCCTCGCGCGCGCGACGTGCTGCGGGCGGTCACCGACGAGGACGTCTCGAACGAGGCCTTCCCGTACATGACTGCGAGGTACCTGAACGTGGGCGAGGTGGGGCCGGTTTGGGCACAGCGCATCTCGTACGCAGGGGAGCTGGGGTGGGAGCTCTACGGGCAGTTCGCGATGGGCGACCGGGCGTGGGAGCTCCTCTGGGAGGCGGGCGAGCCGCACGGGATCGTCGCTGCGGGCGCCGGGGCGCTCGACTCCCTCCGCCTGGAGAAGGGCTACCGCCTGTGGAACCAGGACGTCGACACGGAGCACGACCCGTTCGAGGCGGGCCTCGGCTTCGCCGTGAATATGGACCAAGGTGACTTCCAGGGGAGGGCGGCTCTGGAGACGAAGCTCCGGCGAGGGCACGCGCGCCGGCTCTCGTGCATGACGCTCGACGACCCTCGCGCCGCCGTGATGGGCAAGGAGCCCGTGTGGTCGGGCGGCCGCGTCGTCTCGTACGTGACGTCCGCGAACCGCGGCTACTCGATCGGGCGCGGCATCGCGTACGGCTACCTTCCGGTGGAGCTCGCGGTGGAGGGAACGCCCGTCGAGATCGAGTACTTCGGCGAGCGGCTCGCCGCGACCGTCGCCGCCGACCCGCAGTTCGACCCGAAGAACGAACGAACCAGGAGCTAGGGACATGGCCGAGGACGACGTCGATCTCGCAGCGCTCCCGGACGAGGAGCTGGTCTCGCAGATGCACGACGACCTGTACGACGGTCTCGCCGACGAGATCGTCGTCGGGACGAACATCCTGCTGGAGCGCGGATGGGCCCCCGATCGCGTGCTGAACGAGGCCCTGGTGGAGGGCATGCGGATCGTCGGCATCGACTTCCGCGACGGGATCCTGTTCGTGCCCGAGGTGCTGCTGGCCGCGAACGCGATGAAGGCCGGCATGGAGATCCTTCGCCCGCTGCTCGCCGAGACCGGCGCAGCGCGGATCGGCAAGGTTGTGATCGGCACCGTGAAGGGAGACATCCACGACATCGGCAAGAATCTGGTGGCCATGATGCTGGAGGGCGCGGGCTTCGAGGTGGTGAACATCGGCATCAACAACGCCGTCGAGAGCTACCTGGCCGCCCTGGAGGAGCACCAGCCGGACATCCTCGGCATGTCGGCGCTGCTCACCACCACGATGCCCTACATGAAGGTCGTGATCGACGAGCTCGTCGCGAGGGGCCTGCGAGACCGGTACATCGTGCTGGTCGGCGGTGCGCCGCTGAACGAGGAGTTCGGCAAGGCCGTCGGCGCCGACGCGTACTGCCGGGACGCGGCGATCGCGTCCGAGACCGCCCAGGCGCTCGTCCTGGCCAAGCGCGCGGCCGCGAGCGCCTGATGGGAGGACCGATGGCCGCGGAGCTCACCGTGATCTGGTGGCGGGACATCCCCGCGCAGGTGACGGCCCGGGCCGGCCGCGAGCGCGCGCGCGTGCAGCTCTCGGACCGGTTCCAGGAGGCGATCGATGTGGCCGCGACGCGCGTCGGTCTGATCGGCACCGACGAGTACATGGACGAGTGGCACAAGGAGTCGCGCTCGTGCGGCGAGGACCTGGAGGCCGAGGCGAAGACCGAGGCCGAGCGCCTCGAGGTCGGTTTCACCGACGAGGTGCTTGATCGGCTCGCCGGGACCGGCGGCCTGAGGGAAGAGGGATGGGAAGAGGGATGAGATGACCGACACGATCCTGAGCTCGGCGACGAGGGAGGTAGTGATCGGCCACGAGCGGCCGTTCACGATCATCGGCGAGCGGATAAACCCGACCGGTCGCAAGAAGCTCGCGGCCGAGATGGCGGCGGGTGACTTCTCCACGGTGATCGCCGACGCACTCGCGCAGGTGGAGGCCGGAGCGCACATGCTCGACGTGAACGCTGGCATCCCCCTCGCCGACGAGCCGGCGATCCTCGCGCAGACCGTGAAGCTCGTGCAGTCGGTGGTGGACGTGCCCCTTTGCATCGACTCCTCGATAGTGGAGGCGCTGGAGGCGGGCCTGGCCGCGTACGACGGCAAGGCCCTCGTGAACTCCGTCACCGGCGAGGACGAGCGGCTCGAGCGTGTGCTTCCGCTCGTCGCGAGACACGGCGCAGCCGTGGTTGCGATCTCGAACGACGACACCGGCATCAGCGAGGACCCCGACGTGCGATTCGCCGTGGCGAAGAGGATCGTGGAGCGCGCGGCCGATCACGGCATCCCGGCCTCGGACGTCGTGGTCGATCCGCTCGTGATGCCGATCGGCGCGATGGGTACGGCCGGCCGGCAGGTGTTCGCCCTGGTCCGGCGCCTACGCGACGAGCTCGGCGTGAACACGACGTGCGGCGCCTCGAACGTGTCCTTCGGGCTGCCGCACCGAGGCGGGCTGAACGGCGCGTTCCTGGCGATGGCGATCGCAAGCGGGCTGACCTCGGCGATCACGAGCCCGCTGCACATGGAGGTCCGGCAGGCGGTCATGGCGGCCGACGTTCTGATGGGCCACGACCCCGATTGCACGGCGTGGATCAGGAAGCACCGGGACCCGGCCGCCGGCGGCGGTGCGGGCGCCCAGCGGCGGCGCGGCGGCCGGAGGCGCCGCCCCGGCCGTGACCGACCCCTCGGAGGCCGCGGTCGTCTTCGTCCCCTCCGGCCTGCGGGGTCGGTTCCAGGCTGGGACGACCGTGCTCGACGCCGCGCGCTCGCTGGGTGTGGACCTGGACTCGGTCTGCGGCGGGCGGGGGATCTGCGGTCGCTGCCAGGTAGTTCTGTCGGAGGGTGCGTTCGCGAAGCACGGCATGACCTCCTCGGCCGAGCACCTATCGGCGGTGAACGACGTCGAGACCGAGTACGCGGCGGACAAGGGTCTTACCGCCGGCCGCCGCCTCGGCTGCCAGGCGGGCCTGCTCGGCGACGTGGTGATCGACGTGCCGCCCGACTCGCAGATCCATCGCCAGGTCGTGCGGAAGGAAGCCGACGCGCACCCGATCGAGGTCGACCCGGTCGTGCGCCTGCACTACGTGGAGGTGGCCGAGCCCTCCCTCGCGAGCCCGGCCTCGGACCTGCGCCGCCTCCAGGAGGCGCTTGAACGCGAGTGGGGCCTGGCCGGCCTCCAGGCCGACCTGCACGTGCTTGCCGGGTTGCAGAAGGCGCTCCGCGAAGGCGGCTGGGCGGTGACGGTCGCGGTGTACGACGGCGCGCTGATCATCGGGGTTTGGCCCGGCTACCGGGGCCGCGCGCTCGGGATCGCCTTCGACGTGGGCTCCACCACGGTGGCCGGGCACCTGTGCGACCTCTCGAGCGGTGAGGTGCTGGCGTCCGCCGGCGCGATGAACCCCCAGATCCGCTTCGGCGAGGACCTGATGAGCCGGGTGAGCTACATCATGATGAACCCGGGCTCGGAGGGCGACCTCACGCGAGCGATCCGCGAGTGCCTGAACCAGCTCGTGGCCGAGCTGACCGCGAAGGCCGCAGCGACGCCCCAGGACGTCCTGGAGGTAACGATCGTCGGGAACCCGATCATGCACCACCTGGTGCTCGGGCTCGACCCGACCGAGCTGGGGGGCGCTCCGTTCGCGCTCGCCACCGACGAGGCCCAGAGGATGTGGGCCACCGAGATCGACCTGAAGCTCCATCGCGGCGCGCGCGTGTACGTGCTGCCGTGCATCGCCGGCCACGTCGGCGCCGACACCGCCGGCGTGATCCTGTCCGAAGCCCCTCACGACCAGGACGAGGTGAACCTGATCGTCGACGTCGGCACGAACGCCGAGATCGTTCTGGGGAATCGGGACCGGCTGCTGGCGGCCTCGAGCCCCACCGGGCCGGCGTTCGAGGGCGCGCAGATCTCGTGCGGCCAGCGCGCGGCGCCCGGCGCGGTCGAGCGCGTGCGGATCGACCCCGAGACGCTCGAGCCGCGCGTGCGCGCGATCGGGCGGAACGCCTGGTCCGACGAGCCCGGGTTCCGCGGCGTGCGCGTGACCGGCGTGTGCGGCTCGGGGATCATCGAGGCGATAGCGGAGATGCTGCTCGCAGGAGTCATCACCACCGACGGCGTGATCGACGGCTCGCTCGCCTCGCGCACGCCGCGGGTCCGGCAGGACGGCCGAACCTTCAGGTACCTGCTGCACGACGGCGACCCGCAGCTCTGGATCACCCAGCAGGACGTGCGCCAGGTCCAGCTCGCGAAGGCGGCGCTCTACGCCGGGTGCCGGCTGCTGATGGACCACTACGGGATCGACGAGGTACGCCGGATCCGGCTCGCAGGCGCGTTCGGCACGCGCATCGACCCGATCCACGCGATGGTGCTCGGGCTGGTTCCCGACTGCGAGCCCGAGAAGGTCACGTCCGCTGGGAACGCCGCCGGCACCGGCGCGCGGATCGCGCTGCTGAACCGGAAGGCGCGCACCGAGATCGAGGAGATCGTCCGCCGGGTGGAGAAGATCGAGACGGCGGTGGAGCCTCGGTTCCAGGAGCACTTCGTGGGAGCGATGGGCATCCCGCACGCGACCGCGCCTTCGCCGAAGCTCGGCGCCGTGGTCACCCTGCCGGCGCGCCGGAGCGCCGAGCGCCGGGACCGCCCTCGGCCTCGGCCTGCTCGCCGGGAGCCCGCCGAGCAGGCCGAGCAGGCCGAGACTGAGCAGGCCGAGACGAGGAGCACGACATGACCGACGAACCCGCCAGGGGAAAGCGCACCGGAGGCCGCGCGGGACGCCAGGCCGTGCGCCAGGCGCACGCCACCCCCCGCGTCCCCTACATCACCCGGACGCTGGAGCCCTTCGAGGTCCTGGACGAAGAGGGCCTGGAGCTGATCGAGTCCAACGCCGACACGATCTTGGAGCGGGTCGGCATCGAGTTCCGCGACGCGCCCGACGCGCTGAAGCTGCTGGAGAGCGCCGGCTGCAAGGTCCAGGACCAGCGCGTGCGGTTCCCCCGGGGCCTGGCGCGAAGCCTGATCCGGGCGAGCGCGCCGAAGGCCTTCACCCAGCACGCGCGCAACCCCGAGAACAGCGTCGAGATCGGCGATGCGCACACCGTGTTCGCCCCGGCCTACGGCTCGCCTTTCGTGCTCGACCTCGACCAGGGCAGGCGCTACGGCACGATCGAGGACTTCCGGAACTTCGTGAAGCTCGCGTACATGTCTCCGTACCTTCACCACTCGGGGGGAACGGTGTGCGAGCCGGTCGACCTGCCCGTGAACAAGCGGCACTACGACATGGTGTACGCGCACATGCGCTACTCGGACAAGCCGTTCATGGGCTCGGTGACGCACCCGCAGCGCGCGCAGGACACGGTGGACATGGCGCGGATCCTCTTCGGTGCGGACCATCTGGAGGACCACGTGGTCCTGCTGAGCCTGATCAACGCGAACTCGCCGCTGGTGTGGGACTCCACGATGCTCGGCGCAGCGCGCGCCTACGCGGAGGCCAACCAGGCCGTGATCATGACCCCGTTCATCCTGGCAGGGGCGATGAGCCCGGCCACCGTCGCCGGCACGGCGGCGCAGACGCTGGCGGAGTCGATGGCCGGGATGGCTTACGTGCAGCTCGTGCGACCGGGCGCGCCCGTGGTGTTCGGCTCGTTCGCCTCCTCGATGTCGATGCAGTCGGGCGCGCCGACGTTCGGCACGCCCGAGCCGGCGCTGGTGCTGTACACGCTGGCGGCGTGCGCGCGGCGCCTGGGGGTGCCGTTCCGAAGCGGCGGCTCGCTGTGCGCGTCCAAGGTCCCCGACGCGCAGGCGGCGTACGAGTCGGCGAACACGTTGCAGCCCACGGTCCTCGGAGGCGTGAACTTCGTTCTGCACGCAGCCGGGTGGCTGGAGGGCGGCCTGGCGATGGGCTACGAGAAGTTCATCATGGACGCCGACCAGTGCGGGATGATGCACGCGTTCGCCCGCGGAGTGGACCTCTCGCCCAACGGCCAGGCTATCGAGGCGATCATCGAGAACGGTCCGGGCCAGCACTTCCTGGGCACCGCGCACACGCTGGCGAACTTCGAGACCGCCTTCTACCGGTCGAACGTGGCCGACAACAACTCGTTCGAGCAGTGGGAGCTGGAGGGGTCCAAGGACACGGCCGAGCGCGCGAACGCCATCTGGAAGCGGATGCTCGCCGAGTACGAGCCGCCGCCGATCGACGAGGCGGTGGACGAGGAGCTCCGAGAGTGGATCGAGCGGAAGAAAGCGAGCTTCCCCGACTCGAACGTGTAGCCGCGGCGGGCGGAACGGGTTCCCTCGTCGCTCGCGGCTACGAGCGCCCGGGGCAGTTCGCGGGCGATGCGACGTCCACCCTCATCGGTAGCCGGACCCATTGGTGCTTCGTGACACCGAGTACCTCGTAGGTCACCTCGACCGCCACCCAGGTGGCCGACGTGCCGACCGCGTAGCGATCGCAGTTCCCGAATCGACTCCGGAGGACGACCCATCGCTTGTCTCCGTGCCCCAGGGAGAACGCTGCGAAGGGCTGGAGGCTGGGATCCCCCGCCGCCGTCGTGTAGACGCGGCCGTCCGGCGGCCGTGCGAGCTGCACGTCGGTGAGCGTCAGGAGCCCTCCCTGCGGGAACGGCGTGCCGATCCCGATCACCCTGACCGGGATCCTCCCCTCGTTTGCCAGGGAGAGCCCGATCGCGCAGCTCTTCCCCTCGCGGTAGACGGGCCGCACCGCGTTCGCTCCGGGCGAAAAGGGGGCGCAGCTCCCGAAGTTCGCCGTCCCGAGCGGCTGGTATCGGACGACCGCCGCGATCGCGGCCGCGACCAGCACCAGGCTGCCGACTATGACCACGCCGCGCACCCGGCGGCGCCTCTTCGGAACCCCCTGTTCGGGTAGCCGGGGGATCGTTTCGAGCACGGGCGGCGCCGTCGCGGCCACGGATCGACGATACGCGCAGGTCCCGGGTGAGGCAATGGGCGATTGACAGCCCCGGGGGTGAGGCGTACCGTCCGGCCGTTGCGCACTCCGGGGGATGTTGCGTGGAGCGAAACGAAAGCGCCGGAACCCTTCAGTCGGTGACGCGCGCCCTGCTCTCCCTCGAGATGATCGCGGAGGCCGGCGAGCTCGGGGTGACGGAGCTCGGGCGCCGCCTCGGCGTGCACAAAGCGACGGCGAGCCGCCTCGCCGCAACCCTGGCCGAGCGGGGGCTCGTGGAACGCGACCCCGTGACCGACAAGTACCGGCTGGGGTTCGGCCTGATCCGGCTCGCCGGCGCCGCGATGGCCGGCCTGGACCTCGTGAGCACGGCGCGCCCGGTGCTCGAGGACCTGGCCGACCGGACCCGCGAGACCGTGAACCTCGGGGTGCTCTCGGGCGACGCAGTCGTCTACATCGACCAGATCACCGGAACGAGGTCGATCGTTAGCGTGAGCTGGGTGGGCCGCCGCTCGCCTCTGCACTGCACTTCGAACGGGAAGGTGCTGCTCGCGTACGTGGACGAGGGGGAGCTCGACCGGCTGCTCTCGCGGCCGCTCGAGCGACCGACGGCGAACACGATCGTCGACCCCGACCGGATCCGCACCCAGCTCCAGGAGATCCGGGTGCGCGGCTACTCGCAGACGATGGAGGAGCTCGAGGAGGGGCTGAACGCCGTCGCCGCGCCGATCCGCCAGGGCGACGGCGCGGTGATCGCTGCGCTCTCGGTGTCCGGCCCCGCCTTCCGGATGCGTCCGGTGGACCTTCCCCGGGCCGGCAGGCTCACGATGGAGGCCGCCGCGGCGATCTCGCGGCGGCTGGGCTTCGTGGAGCGGCGCCGTTCGAGCGCCGGCTGAGCCCCGTCAACCTGCCAGGACGGTCTCCATCGCGGAGAGGGCTCGCTCGATGTTCTCAAGTGAGTTCGCGTAGGAGAGCCGAAGGTGTCCCTCGCCGTGCCGGCCGAACGCGGTGCCGGAAAGACCCGCGACGCCGCCCTCCTCCAGCAGGATCGCCTCGGTCTCGCGTGATGTCCGCCCCGTCCCGCTGATGTTCGGGAAGACGTAGAACGCGCCGTCGGGCATGACGCAGTGCACGCCGGGGATCCGGTTCAGGCCGCCCACGATGGCGCGCCGCCTGCGGCCGAACTCCTCGATCATCGTCTCGACCGGCTCCCATGGGCCCTCGAGCGCGGCGATCGCCGCACGCTGGCTGAACGCCGACGTGCACGAGACGGAGTTGATCACCAGGCGGGTGACGGGCTCCACCAGGAACTGGGGGAACACTCCGAACCCGAGTCGCCACCCGGTCATGGCCCAGGTCTTCGACCATCCGTCGAGCAGCACCGTGCGCTCGGCCATCCCGTCGAACTCCAGGATGCTCGTGTGCGGACGGTCGTAAGTGATCGCCCAGTAGACCTCGTCCGAGAGCACGACGAGGTCGTGGCGGTGCACGACATCGGCGATCGCTGCGAGCTCGTCGCGCGTCAGCGCGCTGCCGCACGGGTTGTGGGGGAACGACAGGATCAGCAGCTTGGTGCGCTCGGTGACGAGCGAGGCGAGCTCCTGCGGATCGGGGCGGAAGCCGTTCGCCTCGCGAAGCGGCAGCGGGACGGGCGTGGCGCCGCAGAACGACGTGATCGACTCGTACATGGGGAACCCGGGGTCCGGGTAGATGACCTCGTCGCCCTCCTGGCAGAGCGCCATGATCGTGAAGAACATGATGGGCTTGGCTCCGGGCGTGACCACCACGCGATCGGGCGAGGTGGAGAGCCGGCCGGTCTTCTCCAGGAAAGCGGTGACGGCCTCCCGCAGTGCGGGGATCCCTGGCGCCGGCACGTAGTGGGTCTCGCCCCGGTCCAGGCCCTCCTTCGCCGCCTCGCGCACGTGCGCCGGCGTGTCGAAGTCGGGCTCTCCGATCTGAAGGTGGATGATGTCCCGCCCAGCCGCTTCCATCGCGCGCGCCTTCGCGAGAACCTCGAAGGCGGACTCGGTGCCGAGCCGGTTCATGCGATCCGCAAGTTCCATCGGTGGCGACGCACGCTAGAGCGGAACGGCGGACGGGTCAAGCGGAACGTTGCGCACGGCGCGCTCACACGTGCGGTCCGACGCGTCAGCCCTGGGCGAGCCGATCGCAGAGCGCGATCGAGCCCACCACCTGAACGTGCTCGAGGTCCATGTCGTACGCGGCCGGCTGCGTGGAGAGCTTCGCGACCACCGCGTTCGCTTCGCGGTGCACGAGAACCATCTGTCCGTGGATGCCCAGCCCCGCGAAGATGCCGCGCGCCTGGTCGAGCACCCACCACTGGTCGTGGTACATCGCGCCGGGGTAGAGGGCGGCCTCGGGGGCCTCCGTGAACGCGTCGACGAGCTCGGGGTCCGGGACGCCGAGCCGCCGGATCCACTCGGCCGGCACCACTTCGCGGCCACCGATCGTCCCCTCCTCCAGGTAGAGGAGACCGAACCTGGCGAGGTCGCGGAGCGTGGTGCAGATCCCTCCGTCGGCCAGCGCGCATCCGCCGGAGTCGATGGTGACCGTGGCGTCGTGCTCCGCGCCGAGCTTGGACCAGATCAGCCGCGAGAACAGCTCCGCGAAGGAGGCTCCGCCGGCCCGTTCGAGCACCCAGCCCAGGACGTCCGTGAGGATCGAGCGGTACTCGAACCTGCCGCCGTGCGGGCGCGCGTTCTCCTTCAGCCCGGCCATGTACGCGTACAGGTCAGGGGGAAGGTCCGGCAGGCTCCGCGGGCGCCAGCCCATGACCTGCTCGTAGATCCGCGCGTCGGATCCCAGGTCCTCGTAGTCCTCGGTCCACCGCGTGCCGGCCCGCATGTCCAGCAGGTGCTGCACCGTGCATCCCTCGAAGCCGGATCCGGCGAGCTCCTCGACGTAGCGGGGCACCGGAGTCTCGAGGTCTATCGTTCCGCGGCCGACGAGCACGCCCGTGAGGGCGGAGGTGAGCGACTTCGAGACCGACATCAGCAGGTGGGTCGTGTCGGGCGTCATGCCCTCGGAGTACCACTCCATCACGAGCCGCCCGTCGTGGATCACGAGGAAGCCGTCGGTGAAGGTCGCCTCGAGCATCCGGCCGACGTCGAAGCGCTTGCCCCGGAAGGAGAAGGGGATCCCACCCAGCTCGCGCTCGGCGCGGGGGAGGTCCGTCACCGGCCCCCGGCCGCGGCCGATCGACACGCTGGGGATCAGCTCGGGAACGTGCAGGAACCCCCATCGGTTGAAGGGCGCGTCCTGCCAGTTCCCCAGGTCGACGGCGGCCGGGTCTGGCCTGGGGGCGCTCATCGTCCTGCGCAACGTGATCAGACGTCCCATCCGGCGTCGACCGGGATGTCGTGGCCGGTGATGTTCCTGGCGCCGTCGGAGACGAGGAAGTCGATCGCAGCGGCGATGTCCTCTTCCTCCACGAACCGGCCGAGGGCCGTCTGCGCGGTGAAGTCTGCGTATACCTGCTCGGGGGTCCTCCCGCTCTTGCTGGCCTTCTCGGCGACGATCCTGTTCATGCGCTCGCCGTGGGTCACGTTCGGGCAGACGTCGTTCACCGTGATGTCGTGCGGCCCGAGCTCGAGCGCGAGCGTCCGCGTCAGGCCCCGCACGGCCCACTTGGACGACGAGTAGCCGGACCGGTTCCGGTAGCCGCGGAGCCCCGACGTACCGGCGACGTTGACGATGCGGCCGCCCCCCCGCGCGATCAGGTGTGGGATGGCGTGCTTGCAGGGCAGGAACGTGCCGAGCACGTTCAGCTGAAGGATGCGCATGAACTCCTCGGCCGGGTAGTCCTGCGCGGGCGTCTCGATCGGGCCCGTTCCGCCGGCCGTGTTGACGAGGATGTCGATCCCACCGAACGCCCTCACGACGGCCTCGACCATCGCCTCCACCTGGGTCTCGTCCGTGACGTCGCAGGCGACCGCCAGGCTCCTTCGGTCCGGATGCCTCTCGTCGACGAGCGCCGCGTGGGACTCGAGAGCCCCGGGGTGCCGCCCCACGAGGGCGACGTTCGCTCCGTCGCGGGCGAGGTGCTCGGTCACCACGGCGCCGATCCCCCTGGCCGCGCCCGTGACGATCGCGACGCGGCCGGCGAGCGGCCGTCCTACGGCAGCCGCGGGCTCGCTCACGTCTTCTTTCCCCTGCGTATCGCGGTCTCCGTGTCGCGTACCTTCGGGGCCGGGAGGCCGAGGGCTCGCGCTATCTCGACGGCCGCGGCGTGGACGCGCTTGACGTCGGCCCGCACCGACGCGGTGGCCAGGCGCGCGCTCGGCCCCGCGATCCCCACGGCGCAGACCACGCCGCTCCGCGGGCTCAGCACCGGAACCGCGACGCCCCACACGCCGACGTTGGTCTCCTCGACGCTGCTCGCCCACCCGCGCCCGCGGATCTTGCCCAACTCGCGGCGGAGCAGTCGGGTATCGGTGATCGTTGCGTGGCAGAGACGCTCGAGTCTACCCGCGACGATCGATGCGGCCTCCTCGGGATCCATGAAGGCCAGGATTGCCTTCTGCGAGGCTCCCGCGTGCAGCGGGAGCTGCCGGCGGTGTCCTTCGAGAGGCGGCGCAGGATCGGGTGGGCCACCGACCGGAGGTCGACCACCTCGCGCGCCCGGTCGCCCAGCTGCAGCGCCGCGATGCCGAGCCGGAATCGCTTCGTCTCGTCGTGCTGGCTCACGTAGCCGCGCCGGCGCAGCGCGGTGAGGATCCGGTGCACCGTGGGGACCGGAAGGACGAGCTCGCGCGCCGCCTCCGTCGCGCTCCACTCGGGGCGCTCGTCCGAGAAGAGCTCGAGTATCGAGAAGGTCCGCTCCAGCACCTGGAACGCAGGCCGTCCGGATGCCTCGCCCTTCGCGCGGGCCGCGCCGCGTGCCACGGCCGTGGCCATCACAGCCTCACCACGACCATGCGCTCCTCGGTCATCTCGCGGACCGCGTCGTGCGGGCCCTCCTTGGTGTTGCCCGACGCCTTCGTGCCACCGTAGGGCATCTGGTCGACGCGGAACTGCGGCGCCTGGTTCACGGTGACGCCGCCGAAGCGCATGCGGTGGATCGCGTCGAGCGCCGAACCGAGGTCGCGCGTGAAGATGCCGGCCTGCAGGCCGTACTCCGTCGCGTTGGCGAGGTCGATCGCCTCGTCGAGGGTCTCGAACGCGGTCACCGAGATCACGGGCCCGAAAGCCTCCTTCGCCCACACGGGCTGATCGGGGGCCACGTCCTCCAAGACGAGCGGCTTCAGGTGACCTTCGCCGA
Source organism: Actinomycetota bacterium (assembly GCA_016201135.1). Taxonomy (GTDB): domain Bacteria; phylum Actinomycetota; class UBA4738; order UBA4738; family HRBIN12; genus JACQDK01. Next base: position 28,134 of record JACQDK010000052.1, on the reverse strand, counting down.
AAGTGCCGCCCGCGCGGGCGGTGGCGCCGGTCGACAGGGCCCCCTCGACGAGGTTCGTGACGCGGTCGCGCGCCTCCCGCGTGATCAGGGGGCCGACGTCGGTCCGCGGGTCGGCGGGATCGCCCGCGCTCTGCGCCTCTGCGGCGGCCGTGAGCAGGTCCGCGAAGCGCGCGCGGACGCTCGCGTGGACGATCACCCGCTGCACCGAGATGCACGACTGGCCAGCGAACGCGTAGCCGCTCGCCGCCGACATCGCGGCGGCGGTCTCCAGGTCCGCGTCGGCGCAGACGATCACCGGCGTCGAGTTGCCGAGCTCGAGCGTCACACGCTTGCGCGGCGCGCGGCGCCGGAGGTCCCATCCGATCGCCGCGGAGCCGGTGAACGTGAGGAGCCCGACGCGCTCGTCCTCGGCGAACACCTCGGCGATCTCCGCCGGCGGGCCGACGATCACGGACATCCATTCGCGCGGCAGCCCGGCCCGGTGGAACGCGTGGACGAGCTCTATCGCGGCCGTGGGAGCCTTGTCGGCGGGCTTGAGTACCACGCCGCAGCCGGCCGCGACCGCGGGCGCGATCTTGTGGGCCGCCAGCGTGAGGGGGAAGTTGAAGGGGGTGATCGCGGCCACGACACCCACCGGCACGCGGATCGTGAAGCCGAGGTGCGCCTCGCCGGCGGGGTGAGCCGAGAGCGGGATCCCGCGACCCGCGAGGGACCGGGCCTCGACCGCCGAGAAGACGAGGATCTGCACGCAACGGTCCGCCTCGGCGAGCGCCTGCTTGATGGGCTTTCCGTTCTCGTCGGAGATCATGCCGGCGAACTCCTCGCGGCGGGCCCGCACCTCGGCAGCGGTGCGGTCGAGGATCGCGGCGCGCTCGTGGGCCGGCAGCCCGGTCTCCATCGCCCGCGAGGCTGCCTCTATCGAGGCGAGGGCGGCCTCGGGCGGCACGAACGGCACGAGGCTCACGACGCGCCCGTCCCACGGGGAGCGGACCTCGACCAGCTTGCCGTCCACGACCTCTTCCCCCGCGACCACCAGCCTCGATACCGTCGGCGCCTGCTTCATCCTTGCGACCTCCGGGTTGACCTGTGGACTGCGGATGGTAGCATGCGCGTCCCGGATATTGAAACGCTTTCTCGCCTGATGAGAAGGGAGAGGGTGGAGATGGACCGACCGGATCTGGAGCTCCTCCGCGGCGCGATCGACATGCACGCGCACACCGCCCCGGCCCTCTTCCGGCGACACATCGACGACGCCGCTCTCGCCGAGTACTCGATCCGGTACGGCATGCGCGGGTTCGTGCTGAAGGACCACGACGCATCGACCACCGGTCGCGCGTACTACGTGCGCCGGATGTACCCGCAGATCGAGCCGTTCGGGGCGGTCGTGCTGAACCGGTCGGTCGGCGGCCTGGACCCCTACGTGGCCGAAGCCGCGATCCACTACGGCGCGCGCGTCGTGTGGATGCCCTCCAACCACTCGAAGTACCACGCCGAGTTCTTCGACCGGCCCGACTACCCGCAGTTCGCACGTCCGAAGAAGCAGCTGCCCGGCCCGGGCGTCACCGTGTTCGAGGAGGACGGCGCGACGCTCACTTCCCGGGCGCGCACGATCTGCGAGGTGGTGGCCGAGAACGACGTGGCCCTTGCCACCGGTCACCTCTCGCTGCCTGAGATCCGGGCGCTGCTGGAGGCCGCGCGGTCGGCGGGTGTGACCCGCTTCATCGTGACGCACGCGAACTGGTCCCTCTGCCGGCTCGACCTCGACGTTCAGCGCGAGCTGATCGAGAAGGGGGCCACGATCGAGTACGTGGCCTCCTCGTGCGTCTCGCCGATCTTCTGGGAGCAGCAGCCCTCCGAGCTCGCGTCGTGGATCAACGAGTTCCGGGGGGAAGGCCTGGTGCTCGGCTCAGACCTCGGACAGTACGCGGGGCCGCCGCACCCCGAGGGGCTGCGCTCGCTGCTCGCGGCGCTGCTCGACCTCGGCGTGCCCTACGAGTACCTGGAGAAGATGACCACGCGCAACCCCGAGCGGGTCCTGGGGCTGGAACCGGGATGGACCCCGGCCGTCCCGGTCTCGCTGCCCGATCACAGGGCGAGGGAGGACGCGTGACGCGGTTCTGGCATCCCTTCGCCGACATGGCGGCGGTCGAGGTCGCGGGCGAGCTCCCGATCGTCCGCGGCGAGGGCGTCCACGTGTGGGACTCCGAGGGCAGGCGGTACCTGGACTCCACCGCCAGCCTCTGGTACTGCAACGTCGGGCACGGCCGGACCGAGATCGCGGAGGCGGTCGCCGCGCAGATGCGCGTGCTCGAGGCCTACTCCACCTTCCAGGACCTCACCAACCCCGTCACGGGCGAGCTGGTCGAGCGCGTTGCCGGCCTCGCGCCGGTGCCCGGCGCGAAGGTGTTCCTGACGAGCGGCGGCTCGGACTCGATCGACACCGCCGCGAAGATGGCTCGTCGACACTGGCAGCTCATGGGGGAGCCCGACCGGGTGGTCCTGGTCCGGCGCGAGCGCGCGTACCACGGGATGCACACGGCGGGAACGTCTCTCGCCGGGATCCCGGCCAACCTCGCCGGCCACGGGCGGCTGCTGGAGGACGTCGCGCAGGTTCCCTGGGACGACGCCGACGCCCTCCGCGAGACGATCGAGCGAACGGGCGCCGGCCGCGTGGCAGCCTTCTTCTGCGAGCCGGTGATCGGGGCGGGCGGAGTCTTCGCGCCCCCTCCCGGCTACCTCGAGGAAGTGAGGCGGATCTGCCGCGACACCGGCGTCCTGTTCGTGGCCGACGAGGTCATCACGGGCTTCGGCCGGCTGGGCGAGTGGTTCGCGAGCGGCCGGTGGAACCTCGAGCCCGATCTGGTGACTTGCGCGAAGGGCATCACGAGCGGGTACATGCCACTCGGCGCCGTGCTCGCCGCGCCGAGGGTGTGGGAGCCGTTCTGGCGTGAAGGGTCCGGCATGTGGCGGCACGGCTACACGTACACGGGGCACGCCAGCGTCGCGGCCGCCGCGCTCGCGAACCTGGACGTCATCGAGCGCGAGGGGCTCGTCGCGCGCGCGATGGCGCTGGAGACGGAGCTGGCGGAGGCGCTCGCGCCGCTCGCGGCCCATCCGCTGGTGAGCGAGGTCCGCGCCGGCTGCGGTGTGATGGCTGCCGTGCAGATTGACCCGGGCGCGCTTGCCGCCGATCCCGGTCTGCTCGGCGCGGTCGTCCCGGCCTGCCGCCGGGCCGGGATCATGACCCGCATGCTCGCCACGGGCGCGATCCACGTGTCGCCGCCGCTCGTCCTGGACGCGGATGGGCTCGCCGAGCTGGCGGGGGGGATCGGCGCCGCCCTCGACGATCTGGAGCGCCGGCCGTGACAGCGGCGCGGCGGCGCGGGGATCGCGCCGGCTAGGGGCCCTGGGGTGTTCGTCGAGCCGTTCCGGTACGAGCGCGCGGAGAGCCTCTCCGACGCGTGCGCGCGGCTCCGCGACTCGGGCGGGACCGCGAAGCTCGTGGCCGGCGGGCAGAGCCTCCTGCCGATGATGAACCTCGGCCTCGTAGAGCTCGACGTGCTGATCGACGTCTCACGGGTGACGGAGGCGCGCGGCGTCGTCGAGGAGGAGGGCTACCTTCGGATCGGCGCGCTCACGCGCCACCGCGACCTCGAGACGGACCCGCTCGTCGCCCGGCACCAGCCGCTGCTCGCCGCCGCCGCACGCCACGTGGGCAACGCGCGGGTGCGCAACCGCGGAACCGTTGGCGGCTCCCTGGCGCACGCCGACCCCTCGGCGGAGCTTCCGCTCGCGATGACGTGCCTCGGGGCCGAGTACGAGCTCATCGACGGCGCCCTGGCCCGCGTGGTGCCCGCGCACGAGTTCCACGTCTCCTCCTTCACGACGGAGCTCGCAGACCACGAGGTCCTCGCCTCGGTCCGCGTGCCCACCCTCGGTCCCGGCTGGGGCTGGGGCTTCCAAGAGGTGTCGCGGCGGCCGGGCGACTTCGCGATCGTCGCGGCCGCGGCGCTCGTTCGCACGGCCGGCGGCGAGATGGTCGAGTCCCGGGTGGCGCTCGGCGGCGCCTCCGACCGGCCGATCAGGCTCGGCGCCGTGGAGGCCTCGGTTACCGGTGCCCGCGCCGAGGACCTGGAGGCTCGGATCGGCCCGGTCGAGGGGCTCGATCCCGTCACCGACACGAACGCGACCGCCGAGCACCGCCGCCGCCTCGCCCGCGTCCTCGCCGTGCGGGTGCTCGCGGACGCGTGCCGCAGAGCGGATGAGGCCGCGTGAGCGCCGATCTCACGACGACGCTGGTCGTTAACGGACGAACCGTGACCCGAACGGCCGGCGCGCACCTTTCCCTGCTCCGGTGGCTGCGAGACGTGGCCGACGTCCTGGACCCGAAGTACGCCTGTGGCGAGGGGGTCTGCGGCGCGTGCGCCGTGCTCGTTGACGGAGAGCCGGTATCGAGCTGCATCGTGCTCGCCGCCCAGGTGGACGGCGCCCGAGTGACCACGGCAGCGGGTCTCACCGGCCCCGGCGGCGAGCTCTCGCCCCTCCAGCGGGCGTTCCACGAGCACCACGCCGCACAGTGCGGGTTCTGCACCCCGGGCATGCTGATCTGCGCGACGGCGATGCTCGCCGACGGCATGACCCGCACGCGCGACGAGATCCGGCATGAGCTGCACGGCAACCTCTGTCGGTGCACGGGCTACCAGCAGGTCGTCGACGCGATCGAGGCCGCGCAGGGCGCCGCGCAGGGCGCCGCTCAGGGCGCCGCTCAGGGGATCCCGCCGTGAGCGCCGACGAGATCCGGACCTCGAAGGTCGAGGAGCTTCGCGTCGTCCACCAGCCGCTCCCCCGGCACGACCAGGCGGAGAAGATCGCCGGCACTACCCGGTACGCGGGCGATCTCGCCTTCGCGGGGATGCTGCACGCGCGGCTCGTGCGTTCGCAGGTTCCCTCGGCGCGATTGCTCCGTCGCGACGGCTCCCGGGCGCTCGGGGTGCCCGGTGTGGTGGTGGTCCTGTTCGGGGAGGACGTTCCCAACAACGAGATCCGCGTCGACGTCCCGGGCCAGACCGTCGAGGTCGGAGCGCTGAAGGCGACGATGCAGGTGCTGGCCACCGAGCGCGTCCGCTTCCACGGCGAGCCGATCGCCCTGGTCGTCGCCGAGAGCGAGGACGCGCTGGCGCGCGCCTGCGGCCTCGTCGAGGTGGAGTACGAGGACCTCCCGGTCGTCTCGGATCCGGAGGAGGCCCTGCGTGAGGGCGCGCCGGCCGTCCACGACACGGGGAACCTGCTGGCGGAGTGGAACATCGACGTGGGCGACGTCGACGCGGCGTTCGCCGCCGCCGACGTCATCGTCGAGGGCGAGTACCGGACGCAGTTCGTCGACCACGCGTACCTGGAGCCGGAGGCGGGAGTCGGCTGGCTCGACGACGACGGCGTGATGAACCTGCGCGTCGCCACGCAGGTCGTGGAGCACTACCGCGACGTGGCGAGGATCCTGGGCGTTGCGGACTCGAAGGTGCGGGTGATCGCTCCGTACCTGGGCGGCGGCTTCGGTGGCAAGGAGGACATGACCGTCGAGCCCTACCTGGCGATCGCGGTCGCCCACACGCGCAGGCCCGTCAGGATGCAGTGGACCCGCAACGAGTCGCTGCTGGCCCGGGCCAAGCGCCATCGCAACGTGATGCGCTATCGGACGGCCGCGGCGGCCGACGGCACGATCCTCGCGCACGACGTCGAGATCGTCTCGGACGCTGGAGCCTACGCCTACCTGTCCGCGCTCGTCCTGCTGTACTCCTCCGTGCACGCGTGCGGCCCTTACCGCGTCGACAACGCGCGCATCCGGTCGAAGGCCGCGTACACGAACAACCCTCCGACCTCGGCGTTCCGCGGCTTCGGCGGGATGCAGGTCGTGCTCGGCTACGAGTCCCAGATCGACGAGCTGGCCACGCGGCTTGGCGTCGATCCGGGCGAGCTCCGAAAGCGGAACGCGATCCGCCGTGGCGACCGGCTGCCGGTCGGTCAGACGATCGAGACCGAGGTGCTGCTGGCCGAGACGATCGACGCCGTGCGGGATCGCGCGGGCGACCCGCCCCGGCCCTCGGGCCCCCGCAAGGTCGTCGGCCGCGCGATCGCGTCGAACCTTCAGTCCTACGGCCGGCTCGTGTGGCTGAACGACTCGGCCGCCGCCTGGGTCGGGTACCAGATGGACGGGAGCCTCACGGTGCGCTGCGGCGTTCCGGACGTGGGCGGGGGGCAGGCCTCGTCCCTCGCGCAGATCGCGTCCGAGGTCCTCGGCGTCGACATGGATCGCATCAGCGTGCACTTCGGCGACTCGGCGCTCACCCCCCTGGCCGGGACGACGACCGCGACCCGCCAGCTCCTGATGTCGGGGAACGCCGTGTACGAGGCCGCGATGCTGCTGAAGGACCAGGTCCTCGGCGCGATCGCGGCCGAGACCGCGCAACCGGTCGAGTCGCTCCTCCTTGCGCCCGGCGGCGTCGCGAGCGCGGGCCGAACGGTGCCGCTGGCGCAGGCCCTTCAGGTCTGCCGCCGGCGCAACGTGCCGATCGAGGCTCTCGGCACGTTCTTCGGGCCCAAGGGCAGGGAGGTGACGCGGGATCTGTCGGGGGAGCGGATCTTTCCGGACTTCACCTTCGGGACGCACCTTGCCGACGTCGAGGTCGACCTGGACACGGGCCAGGTGCGGGTGCTGCGCTACGTCGCCGCGCACGACGTCGGCCGCGCGATCAACCCGAAGAGCGTGGAGGGCCAGATCGCGGGCGCGGCCGTGCAGGGGATCGGCCAGGCGCTGCTGGAGGAGATCGTCGTGGAAGATGGGGTGAACCTCACCGGAGGGTTCTTCCAGTACCTGATCCCGACGGCGGCCGACGTGCCCGATATCGAGGTCGTCGTGCTCGAGTCCGGCGAGGGCCTGGGGCCGTTCGGCGCCCGGGGGGTCGGCGAGCCGCCGATCGGCCCTCCGCTCGCGGCGATCTCGAGCGCGATCGCGGCGGCCGTGGGCGCGCGCCCGACCACGCTGCCGATCACGCCCGAGAGGGTCCTGGACGCTGCTGCGCGCGGCGGCGCCTAGGCCGGTCCCGGCACACCGCTTCTCATCACCCGAGATTGCCTTGAGCCACACGAGAATCCGGGCCTAGACTCCGCGTCGTGGAGGCTCCCGCCTCCCCGCGCGCACTGGAGGAACCGACATGACCTACGGAGTCGACGAGTACCAGCGCCGGACCCCAAAGGGACGCGCGGCCTGGGAGAGGGCCGCGAAGCTGATACCCGGAGGGGTCGGCAGCGCAATCCAGTTCAAGCAGCCCTACCCGATGTACATCGGCGACAGCAGGGGCTCGAGGGTCTGGGACCTGGACGGCAACGAGTACATCGACTATTCGCTCTGCTACGCGGCCATGGTGGCGGGCCATGCCAATCCCGTCATCGTCGAGGCGATCAAGAGGCAGGCGGAGCACGGCACGCTCTACGGGCTTCCCACGACGCTCGCCGGCGACCTGGCCGAGGAGATCATCCGCCGGTACGAGGGCGTGATCGACATGGTCCGGTTCACGCAGTCGGGCGTGGAGGCGACGCAGACCGCGATCCGGCTCGCCCGCGCCGCGACCGGCCGCAAGACGATCGTGAAGATCGAGGGCCAGTACCACGGCGGCACCGACCACCTGCTGGTGTCGATCGGCGGCGCGCCGGCCGACGCGATCGGTCCGGACGACCACCCGAGGTCCACCGCCGACTCCGCCGGTCTGCTGCCGGCCTCGACCGAGTACACGGCCGTGGTCCAGTTCAACGACCTGGACCAGATGGGCAGGGCCTTCGACGAGCACGACGGCGACGTGGCGGGGGTCATCGTCGAGCCCGCGATGACGAACGGCGGCGTGATCCCTCCGCTGCCCGGGTACCTGGAGGGGGTGCGCGAGCTCTGCACGCGAAAGGGCGCGGTAATGATCATGGACGAGGTGAAGCTGGGGTGCCGCATCGCGCCCGGCGGCGCCACCGAGCACTGGGGCGTGAAGGGGGACGTCGTCACCCTCGCGAAGGCGATCGGCGGTGGGGTCCCGGTCGGCGCGTTCGGCGGGCGGCGCGAGCTGATGGAGCAGATCAGCCCTCTCGGGTCCGCGGTCCACTTCGGCACGTACAACGCGAACCCGCTCGGGATGGCGGCGGGCCTGGCGTGCCTCACGAAGGTCATGACAGATGACGCCTACAAGGAGATGACGCGCCTCACCACGCGCCTGGCCGACGGGATGCGAGACGCGCTCAAGGAGACGGGTGTCGCTGCGCACGTCGTGCAGGTGAACACGCTCGGGGGCATCTTCTTCGGCCTCGAGGGCCAGCCGAACAACTTCCGGGAAGCTGCGAAGAACGACACGGCGAAGTGGGACGACTACTGGTTCGGCATGTTGAACCGGGGCGTCATCCCCATGGGGTCGGCCTGGTTCGAGGAGTTCTCGATGTCGGCCCAGCACACGGACGAGGACGTGGACCGCACTCTCCAGGCGTTCGAGGACTGTTTGCGCGCGATCGCGTAGGCGAAGGAGGAAGAGCGATGAAGGAGCACGACGCTCGGATCGACGCGGCGCTGTTCCGTGGCCTCACGCAGCCGCGGCTCACCCGCCGCCAGCTGCTCAGGTACGCGGGCGTCGGCGCCGGAAGCGTGGGCCTCGCCTCCCTGCTTGCCGCCTGCGGCACGAAGGGCGTGACGGGAGGGACCAGCCAGACGAACGGCAGTCCCCAGGCGAACGCCCCGGGGAGCCCCGAGTGGTGGGGCAAGCAGACGCTGAACCACGAGTTCAGCTTCGCCAACTGGGCCTACTACATCGACACGTCGCACGGTAAGCACCCGACGCTCGATCAGTTCACGAGCGCCACCGGCATAACGGTCGACTACCGCGAGGCCGTGAACGACAACGTGGCGTTCTTCGCCAAGATCCGGCCCGACCTGGAGCACGGCAACTACACCGGGTACGACCTGATCGTGAGCACGGACAACGACCCTCCGCTGGAGGAGATGATCCGCCTCGGCTGGGCGATCCCCCTCGATCAGTCGCGGATGCCCAACTTCTACCAGTACTCGAGCAAGCTCGTGCAGAGCCCTCCGTTCGATCCCGGGAACAAGTACACGATGGCGTGGCAGGCGGGCTACACGCTCCTCGCCTACAACTCGAAGTTCGTCAAGGAGCCGATCACGAGCGTCCAGGCTCTCTTCGATCCGAAGTACGAGGGGCACATCGGCATGCTCGGCATCGCGTCCGAGCTCGGGTGCCTGGGCCTGCTCGCGATCGGCAAGGACCCCGCGACCTCGACCCCCGATGACTGGAAGGCCGCGGCGGACAAGCTCCAGAAGCAGAGGCCGCTCGTTCGAAGCTACTACGACGCTTCCTACATCCGCGCCCTCAAGAACGAGGAGACATGGATCTCGATGGCCTGGTCGGGCGACATCTTCCAGGCGGCGACCTACCAGGGATACCAGTGGCTCAAGTCGGTCGTGCCGCAGGAGGGCGCGATGTTCTGGACGGACTACATGCTCATCCCGTACACGGCCAAGAGCCCGCTCGACGCGATGACCTACATGGATTCGGTCTACGACCCGCACGTCCAGGCGCTGATCGAGGACTACGTGGCATACGTGTGCCCCGTTCCTGCTGCGCAGGAGATCATCCGGACCGAGCTGAAGGATCCGAAAGTCGCCAACAGTCCCACGGTGTTCCCCACCCCCGAGATGGAGTCGCTGTCGCGGCACTTCCCGCAGTGGTCGAGCTCCGAGGTGATCAACACGTGGAACGACACGTTCGTCCCGATCTTCCAGGGCAGCTAGAGCCGGCCCCGGCCCCGGAGACGTAGGCGGGTGGTCGCGGGCACGACCTTTGGCGAAGACGTCACCGTCGAAGCCCTGGAGGAGGACCCGTACCCCATCTACGCCCGGATGCGGGCGGAGGCGCCGGTCTGCTCCGTCCCCTCCGTCGGGCTGTGGTTCGTCACGCGCTGGCGAGACGTCGTGGCTGCCGCGGAGGATCCCGCCCGGTTCCCGGCGTCGATGCCAGGTTCCCCGCTGGACAGGACGCTCGGCGGCGCGTCGGTCCTCACAGTGGATGGGCCCGAGCACGCGGCGCTGCGCGCGCCGATGGAACCGATCCTGCGGCCCAGGGCGGTCGAGGGGCATGCGCCCACGGCGATAGCCGAGATCGCCTCGGACCTGCTGGGATCGTTGGAGGACGGGGGAGAGGCCGAGCTGATGTCGGCGCTCTGCGAGCCCCTCTCGGTCCTGTCGCTCGCCCGGGTGATCGGGCTGCCGGAGCACCTGGACGCGCCGACGCTCCGCCGCTGGTTCCACGAGCTCGCCACCGGTACGTCCAACTACGAGGGCGACGCAGCCAAGCAGACCGTCGCCGACGCGGCGAGCGCGGAGGTGGACGTCGTGCTCCGTCCGCGCCTGGAGGAGCTGATGGATCGCCCGGACGGCTCGATGCTCTCCTGGATGCTCCATGCGAGCGATGGAGATCTCGACGCGCGGATGCGCCGCATGCTGCCGTCCCTGAAGCTGGCCCTGATCGGCGGTCTGCAGGAGCCGGGCCACGGGATGGGCTCGACGATCTACGGGCTGCTGTCCAACCCCGATCAGCTGGCCGCGTTCCTCGCGGACCCGGCGGGCCGGATCAAGCGCGCGGTCGACGAGGGGCTCCGCTGGATCTCCCCGATCGGCACCCAGGGCCGCGTGGCCGGTGCCGACGTCGAGATCGCGGGGGTGAGCATCCCGGCGTCGGCGCCGGTGGGGCTCATCGTCCCGTCGGCGAATCGCGACGAGGAGGTCTTCGGCCCGACGGCCGACCGCTTCGACATGCTCCGACCCAGGCACGTCCACACGGCCTTGGGGTTCGGGCCTCATTTCTGCGTGGGTCATTACCTGGCCCGCGCGCAGATGCGCATCGCCATCAGGCTCCTGTTCGAGAGGCTGCCGAACCTGCGCCTCGACCCGGACCGTCCGGCCAGGTTCGCCGGGTGGGAGTACCGCGGGCCCGCGCACCTCCACGTTCGCTGGGACCGCTGAGACCACTGGGTCCGGGAGATCCGGCCGGTCGGGTACCATCCGGCTGCGGCACCGCGCGCGGGCGATCCCGGGCGATCGTCGAGCCGCCGGCGAGGCCTCAGGGGGAGTTGACAGCCATGGAGCGCATCAGCCACTGGATCGGCGGCAAGGTCGTCGCCGGTGAGTCCGGCCGCAGGGGGCCCGTCTTCAACCCCGCGACCGGCGAGCAGACTCACGAGGTCGACTTCGCGAGCATCGAGGAGGTCGACTCGGCGGTGGAAGCGGCAGCCGACGCCCTCCCGGCATGGCGCGCCACATCGCTCAGCAGGCGTTCCGAGATCATGTTCCGGATCCGCGAGCTGATCGAGCGAAACCGGACCGAGATCGCCAGGGTGATCACGTCCCAGCACGGCAAGGTCCTCTCCGACGCCACCGGCGAGGTCCAGCGCGGCCTGGAGAACGTGGAGTACGCCTGCGGCATCCCGAACCTGCTGAAGGGCGGGTTCAGCGAGCAGGTGTCGACCGGCGTCGACGTGTACTCGATCCGCCAGCCTCTCGGAGTGGTCGCCGGCATCACGCCGTTCAACTTCCCCGCGATGGTGCCCATGTGGATGTTCGCGAACGCGATCGCCTGCGGTAACGCCTTCGTGCTCAAGCCCTCCGAGAAGGACCCGGGGACCTCGATGCTCGTCGCCGAGCTGCTGAAGGAGGCCGGTCTGCCCGACGGGGTCTTCAGCGTCGTGCACGGCGACAAGGTCGCGGTCGACCGGATCCTGGAGCACCCGACGGTCTCGGCGGTGAGCTTCGTCGGGTCCACGCCGATCGCGAGGCACATCTACGAGACCGGAACGAGGAACGGCAAACGGGTGCAGGCGCTCGGAGGCGCGAAGAACCACATGATCGTCCTGCCCGACGCCGACGTGGAGATGGCGGCCGACGCGGCAGTTTCGGCCGGGTACGGCAGCGCCGGCGAGCGGTGCATGGCGGTCGCGGTGGTCGTGGCGGTGGGCGACGTGGCCGACCCGGTCGTCGACGCGATCCGGGAGCGCCTGCCGAAGGTGAAGGTGGGCGACGGCACGGACCCCGATTCCGAGATGGGTCCGCTCGTCACGCGCGATCATCGCGACCGGGTCGCGTCGTACCTGGACTCGGCGCGCGAGCAGGGGGCCACCGTCGTGCGTGACGGGCGCGAGGACGAGGTGTACTCGCGGGACGGGTTCTTCCTGGGGGTCTCGCTGATCGACCGCGTGCGCCCCGACATGGACTGCTACCGCGACGAGATCTTCGGCCCGGTGCTGGGGGTCGTCAGGGTGAAGACCTACGACGAGGCCCTGGAGCTCGTGAACGCGAACCCTTACGGCAACGGCGTCGCTATCTTCACGCGCGACGGAGGCGCGGCGCGCCAGTTCCAGTTCGACGTGAACGTGGGGATGGTGGGCGTGAACGTGCCGATCCCCGTTCCGGTCGCCTACTACTCGTTCGGCGGGTGGAAGGCGAGCCTGTTCGGCGACTCGCACATGTACGGGCCGGAGGGCGTCGCCTTCTACACGCGCGGCAAGGTCGTCACGGCCCGGTGGCCTGATCCGTCCACCTCGAAGGTCGACCTCGGCTTCCCCAGGACCCGCTAGCACGCAAGGAGGAACCCATGGATCGAGAAGAGATGCTCGCTCGTGAGCGGTCTGGCTGGGAGGCCCTGATGTCCGCCGTGGACCGGGTGGCCGAGGATCGTCGCGACGAGGAAGGCGTCGTCCCCGGTTGGTCCACGAGGGACCTGCTGTGGCACTGCGTGTACTGGACCCGGTACTGCGCCGAGATCCTCGAGTCCGTCTCGAGCGGCGCGTGGCACGACCCGTTCGCCGATCACGACGACGCCTACTGGGACGAGATCAACCAGGCGGTGGCCGCCGAGGCGAAGACTCTAACGTGGGACCAGGTGATGGCTCAGGCCGTTCCGATCCGTGAGCGCGTCCGGGCCGCGCTCCCGGGCGCTCCGGAGCGCGTTGAGCCCGGGCAGTGGTTCGCCGAGGAGACCTTCGAGCACTACGACGAGCACGCCGAGCAATTCCGCCGCTTCGCCGGCGGATAGGAACCGGCCGCTCCCGCAGCGCCCGCCGCATTACCCGGTTCGGGGCCCGGGACCGTATCCTGGTGCGCGATCCCGCGTAGGAGCGACCGCATGAAGATCGAGCACCAGCAGCCTCCCGTCCGGCACGACGACGCCGAGTGGACTCCGCGCCCCACCCTCTCCGGCTCGGAATACGTCGCCCGCGAGGTCTACCAGGAGGAGTGCGAGCGGATCTGGTGGGGCGACTGGGTGTGCGTGGGCCGCACCGAAGAGGTCGCGAGTCCCGGCGACTACGTCGTGCGCGACCTGGCGGGCGAGTCGATCTTCGTCACGCGGAACGAGGACGGCGAGCTCCGCGGGTTCTACAACGTGTGCAGCCACCGCGGCACCCGGTTCCTGGACGAGCCCGGCGGCTCCACGAAGAAGGTCCTGAAGTGCCCGTACCACGCATGGACCTACGACTTGAGCGGACGGCTCGTCGGCACGCCGAACGTGAAGCAGGACGAGCACTTCGACCGGGCGAGGTATCCCCTGCACGGCTTCGCGGTCGACAGCTACGCCGGCTTCCTGTTCGTGAACCTCGCGAGGGAGCCCCGCCCGCTGATGGCCGCGCTCACCGACGGCGCCGAGTCGATCACCGCGTTCGAGCGCTTCCGCATGGACGAGCTGCGCGTGGGAGTGCGCATCGACTACGAGGTCGCCGCGAACTGGAAGATCGTGGTCGAGAACTACAACGAGTGCCTGCACTGCCCCGTGGTGCACCCCGAGCTCGTGAAGGTGGTCCCCCTGTTCCGCTTCGGCGAGGTCTGGGACGAGGAGACGCGGGACGACGGCAACTGGATGGTCGAGGGCGCGACCTCCTTCACGACCAGCGGCCGGTCGGAGCTGCCGAAGCTCCCCGACCTCCTGCCCGAGGACTACTCGATGTACTACGGCAGCTACGAGTTCCCGAACCTGATGCTGAACCTTCATCCGGACTGTGCCATGTACTACATCGGGTTCCCGAAGGGCCCCGGCCACACGACGGTCGTGTCCGAGTACCTGTTCCGGCCCGAGACGATCGCCGACCCCGACGCTTTCAAGCCGGAGCCCGTAGTCGAGCTCTGGGACCTGATCAGCAGGCAGGACTGGGAGGTGTGCGAGCGCGCGCAGACCGGTGTGGGCTCGCGGGCGTTCACCACGGGCGTGTTCCCACGCCAGGACCGGTTCCTCTACAGCTTCAACGAGGAGTACCGGCACGCGATGGGGCGTCCGTTGCTGGGCTGAGCCGGGTCAGCCGCGGAGCGAGGCGACGGCGCCGTCGATCTCGGCGCGGCCAGGCATGCCCTCGCGGGCGCCGTGCTTCGTGACGGAGAGCGCGGCGGCGACCACCGCTCGCTCGACAGCCTCGTGAAGGGGGAGGCCTTCGAGGAGGCCCGCCGCGAGCACCCCGTTGAAGCAGTCGCCGGCACCGGTGGTGTCGACGGGCTCGACCGCGAGCGATGGAACGTCCTGGGTGGAGCCGCCCGCGTGGATCCGCGCGCCGCGCTCCCCGCGGGTCTCTATCACCGCGACGCCGCTCGGCACGTCTCCCAGCGCCGCCAGCTCGCTCTCGTTCGGGGTGACGAACGCGGCATGGGGCAGCAGCTCGAGGGCCCATGGCTGCGCGGGCGCGGGATTCAGCACGAACGTGGCGCCCTGCTCCCTCGAGATCTCGGCCGCCCGGCGCACTCCCTCGAAGGGGACCTCGAGGCTCGCAAGGACCACGCTCCCCGGCCCCAGCTCCTCTCCGAGGGCCTCGTCGATCACCGACGCGAGCACGCCGTCGTTCGCGCCGGGCGCCACGGCGATCTGGTTCTCCCCGCGGGCGTCCACGACGATCAGCGCCACGCCGGTCGGTGCGAGCGCCGTTGCGACGCGCAGCCCGATGCCCTCTGCCCGCAGCGCCTCGACCGCGGAGGCGCCGAGCTCGTCGTCGCCGACACAGCCGATCATGACGACGCGGCCCGGGTCCTGGAGGGCGCGCGCTGCCGCCACGGCCTGGTTCCCGCCCTTCCCGCCGTGGTGCCGTGCGAAGCTTCCGCCGCCCACGGTCTCGCCGGGGCCGGGCAGCCTGTCGAGCGTGACAACGAGGTCCACGTTGATGGCCCCGAGAACCGCGAGCACGCCGGTCACGAGCGTGCCTCGACCAGCGAGCGCAGCCGCTCGACGAACCGCTCGTCGAGGACCAGCGGCGCTCACGGCGCCTCAGGCCGGGACGGGCTCCGGCGCGAAGCCGATCAGCCTCGCGGCGACGTCCATGCACACCTGCCGCATGCGGGCGGGAGAGAGCGTGGTGTCGTTCATCAGGACCTGCACCGCGAGGCCGTCGATCAGCGCGCCGATCTGCATGCCGAGCTCGTCGGCGTCGGTGCCTTCGGGGAACTCGCCGGTGGAGCGGCCGCGATGGATCACCTCGGCGATCGACTGCCGCCAGCGGCGGTCGAGCACCTCGCGCTCCTTGGCCATCGATGGATCGCGCAGGGCGAGCACCCATATCTCGATCCAGAGCGCCCACTCGTCCAGGCGCTCGAACTCGGGAAGAAGGCCCGGCACCGACAGCTCGATCAGGCGGGTCAGCTGCTGGCGCGCCGAGCGCATGCGCCGGAGCTCCCGCGATAGCCGCAGGTAGAACTGATCGTTCGCGAATGTGAGCGCCTCGACCAGCAGCCGGTCCTTCGACTCGAAGTAGTACAGGATGAGTCCGGGAGAGACCCCGCACCGCTCGGCGATGTCAGAGATCCGAGTCTCCGCCAGGCCCCGTTCGGTGATCACGCGGGCCGCGGCGTCCAGGATCTCCTGGTGCCTATCCCGCGTCTGCTGCTTCTGCTTCGTGCGACCCATGCCTTCCCCTTGAACGTCACGCAGGCCGGCCGGCCTCGATGTTCTCATCTGGCCGGCCGCGCAATCGACATTACCCGCTTTGAGCAGCGGTGTCGAACCTCCGGCCCCTCGGTTTCGAGTTGACTGGCCGTTCAGATTCGGGCCATGATTCCCGGGAGCCGCCAGCACGCTCATGGGCGGTGTGGGAAGGTCAGGCCGGCGGTTCGCGAGGAGGAGATCATGGCCAACACCTACGACGCCATCATCATCGGCGGCGGCCACAACGGGCTGACGGCGGGCGCCTACTTCGCCCGCGCCGGCGCGCGAACCATCGTCCTCGAGGCTCGGAACAAGACCGGCGGCGCGGCCGACACCAGCGCCCCCTTCCCCGATCATCCCGAGATCAACGTGACGACCTACTCGTACGTGATGTCGCTGATGCCTCCGACGATCATCCGGGAGCTGGAGCTCAAGCGGCACGGCTACGACGTGACGCCGTTCGGTCCCTACTTCCAGGCCTACCCGGACGGTCGCGCGATCACGATCTACGCCGACGACGCCCAGAAGTCGTTCGACTCGATCGCGCAGTTCTCGAAGAAGGACGCGGACACGATGCCGAAGTGGGAGGAGTGGCTGAAGGGCGTCGCGGACGTCCTCGGACCGCTGCTCCTTCAGGCGCCTCCGAAGCTGGGGTCGACGTCCCTCGGCGACCTCCTGGAGAGCGCGAAGACCGCGTGGAAGATGCGGAAGCTCGGCGTGCGCGGGGTCGGGGACGTGACCCGCCTGTTCACGATGAGCATCACGGACCTGGTGAGCGACTGGTTCGAGTCGGACGCCGTGAAGGGGATGCTCGCGGTGAACGGCATCATCGGCACCTGGGCCGGACCCGACGAGCCCGGTACCGCCTACGTGATGCTCCACCACTCGATCGGCGACGTGGGGGACGGGCACCTGGGCTCGTGGGGGTTCCAGCAGGGCGGGATGGGAGCGGTCTCGGACTCGATCAGGCGCTCGGCCGAGTCTTTCGGCGCCGAGATCCGCACGAACGCCAGGGTGAAGAAGATCCTGGCGAGCGGCGGGCGCTTCGTCGGGGTGGCCCTCGAGGGCGGCGAGGAGCTCCGGCGCCCATCGGCGTCACCTGTGTCCACCCGAAGATCGCTTTCCTCGAGATGCTCGACAGGCACGAGCTTCCCGCCGATTTCGTGTGGGACATCGAGCGCTGGAAGACGCGCTCGGGTGTCGTGAAGATCAACCTCGCGCTCTCGGAGCTACCGGACTTCATCGCGGCTCCCGGCAAGGAGCTTCAGCCCCATCACACGGGTGCCGTGGAGCTCTGCTTCTCGCCGCAGTACGCGGAGGAGGCGTTCCAGGACGCGCATATGGGGCGAAGGGGATCGACGCGCCCGTTCGTCGACGGCACGATCCCCACGACTCTCGACAAGAAGCTCGCCCCCGAGGGGGTGCACGTCTTCTCGATGTTCAGCCAGTGGGTCCCCGACGACTGGAACGAGGAGCCGCACCGGGAGGAGCTGGAGCGGTACGCCGATCGCGCGATCGACCTCTACACCGAGCTCGCGCCGAACTTCAAGAGCTCCGTGATCGATCGCCAGGTGATCGGACCGTACGACATGGAACAGGAGCTAGGGCTGATCGGCGGGAACATCTTCCACGGCGAGCTCTCGGTGGACCAGCTGTTCCACATTCGGCCTGCCGCCGGCTTCGCCGACTATCGCACGCCGATCCGGGGCCTCTACCACGGGTCCTCGGCCACACACGCGGGGGGCGGGGTAGATCCGCCGTGGCGGGTTCTCCGGCGCGGTGTACCCGGTGAACCCGGGCTACGGCGAGATCGACGGGCTGCGCTGCTACCCGTCGATCGCCGAGGTGCCCGAGCCGGTGGACCTGGCGATCCTCGGCGTCGCCAACGCGCGGATCGAGCGGGCGCTGCTCGACGCGGCCGGGTCGGGCGCGAGGAGCGTCGTGACCTTCTCCAGCCTCTACGAGGAGGAGCCGCCCGAGCCGGGCGCGCCGCCTCTTCTCGATCGTGTGGCCGCGATCGCGCGCGAGCACGGCATGGCGCTCTGCGGCGGCAACGGCATGGGGTTCTTGAACCTGGAGCACGGCCTTCGCGCCACGGGATTCCACACGCCCGATCACCTGAGGACCGGCCCTGTGACCTTCATCTCGCACTCGGGATCGGCCTTCACCGCGCTCGCGTTCAACGATCGGGGGGTCGGGTTCAACCTGATCGTGTCTTCGGGGCAGGAGATCGTCACGACGATGGCCGAGTACATGGAGTACTCGCTGGGGCTGAGCTCGACCCGCGTGCTGGCTCTCCTGCTCGAGACCGTCCGGGACCCCGAGCGCTTCCGGCGGGCGCTCTCGCTCGCCCAGGAGCGGAACGTGCCGGTGATCGCGCTGAAGGTCGGGCGGGTCGAGGCGTCCAAGGCGATGGTGACGGCGCACTCGGGTGCGCTCGCCGGCGAGCACGGCGTCTACGAGGCCCTCTTCGACACCCACGGCGTCCTCGAGGTCGAGACCCTCGACGAGATGGCCGACACGATGGAGATGTTGTCGTGCCCGCGGAGGATCACCTCCGGCTCTGGCCTCGCATCGGTGCACGACTCCGGCGGCGAGCGGGCGATGTTCGTGGACCTAGCCCACGACATCGGGGTGCCGTTCGCCCGCGTCTCCGAGAGCACGCTCGACCGGATCCAGGCCGAGCTCGATCCAGGTATCGAGGCCGCGAACCCGCTCGACGCGTGGGGGACCGGGATCGACTCCGACCGGATCTTCCGCGAGTGCCTCCTCGCGCTCGCCGCGGATCCAGATACGGCCGTGGTCGCCCTGGTCGTCGACCTCGCGCGGCAGGACGAGCCGAGCGACGAGGGGTACCTGCGGGTCGCCCTGGACGTCTTCGCAGGAACGGAGAAGCCGTTCTGCGCGCTGTCGAACCTCGCCAGCGCCGTCGCGCACGACCAGGTCGGGGTGCTGCGCGCCGCGGGGGTTCCCGTTCTGGAGGGAACGGCCTCGGGACTCCGGGCGCTCCGGCACCTGTTCTCGGAGCGCGAGCACCGCGACCGTCCCCCGATCCAGGCGCCCGTGCCCGCGCCGGGCGAGGTCCGCGAGCGCTGGCGCGCGAGGCTCGCCGGCGGCGGCGAGCTGTCCGAGACAGAGGGCCTGTCGCTCCTGGCCGACTACGGGGTCCCCGTCGTGCGGGCGCGCGCGGCGGCGTCCGCGGACGAGGCGGTCGACGCTGCGATCGCGGTCGGTTTCCCCGTCGCGCTCAAGACCGCAGCGCCGGGTCTCTTCCACAAGTCCGACGTGGGCGGCGTGAGGCTGGGGCTCGCCGACGCCGATGCGGTGCGAGCCGCGTACCGGGAAGTCTCTGCGCGCCTCGGGCCGCAGGTGACGGTCGCGGCGATGGCTCCGGAGGGGACCGAGCTGGCGCTCGGGGTCGTTCGCGATCCGCAGTTCGGCCCCCTCGTGCTGGTGGCCGCGGGCGGCGTGCTCGTCGAGATCCTGCGCGATCGGCGCCTCGCCTTCCCGCCGCTCGACGAGGGCCGAGCGGGCGAGATGCTGGCCGGCCTCAAGGTTCGGTCGCTGCTGGGCGGCGCGCGAGGCGCGGCGCCCGTCGACGTCGCCTCGGTGAGCACCGCCCTCTCGAGGCTCTCGGTGCTGGCCGCGGAGCTGGGCGATCTCCTGGAGGCCGTCGACGTGAACCCCGTGATCGCCTCGCCCGTAGGCTGTCTCGCGGTCGACGCGCTCGTCGTGGCGCGCCCGCAGGGTGAACCCTAAGAGCGAAGTTGCCCGAAGAGCGAAGTGGTCCTAAGGGATGAAGTCCGACGGCTGGGTGCCGGCCGGCCATCCCGGGTAGCCCACGCCGGGGTTCTGGTAGGGGCTGCTCAGGAAGGTCTTCGCCCTCGCCGTCGCGAACACCGGCGCCTTGGCCTTCCGGGCGAAGTCGAAGACGTGCTCCATGTTGTGCGTCTTGGCGATGCGTGGGGTCAGGTAGTCAAGTCCCCAGTTGTCGGCGATGAACCGGAGCGGAGTCGAGAACTCACCGATCTCGTCGTCGATCAGGCCTCGCCTCGTGTAGGGCGAGATCGTGAGCAGGGGCACCCGGAACCCGAGCCCGACCTCGTCGATCTGGGGCGGCTCGATCGGGTCGTAGAACCCGCCCCACTCGTCCCACGTGACGAAGATCGCCGTCTGCTCCCACATGTCGCTGCGCATCACGGCGTTCACGACGCCGCTCACCCAGTTGTGCGCCCACGCGGAGCTGTACGGAGGATGATCCGAGAGCTGGAACCGCGGTGTGACCCACGTCACCGCCGGCAGCGCCGAGGCCTCGATGTCCTTGAGGAGCCGGTCAACCGGTCTGATGTGCGCGTTCCAGTAGGCCTTGTCGTGGAACACGTCGTGCACGCCGTTGTAGGCGCTCCAGAAGTAGCCGGGCTCTCCGGGCGAGGCCGCGTAGTACGACCAGCCGACGCCGATCCCGTCGAGCTGCTCGCCGACGGTCCGGAACCGGAAGCAGGTGTCGTGCTTGGTCAGGTTCCCCGCCTGGTCCTTCACGAACACGAAGACGTCGTCTCCCACCGCGTCGCAGCCCCAGCTCTTGAAGGTTTTCCCGTCCGGGAGCGTCCGGCTCGTGATGTTCTCGGGGTTGTCGATCGTGCCGCCCGACGTGCCGGCGATGAAGTAGAAGTGGTTCGGGAACGAGGGCCCGGCTGCCGAAGCGAAGAAGTGGTCTGACAGCGCGTACTCCTTCGCCCACGTCCAGTAGTTGGGCAGCTGGCTCTCGTCGTGCACGGTGTATGCCCACGGATCGCCCCATATGCCCGTGCCGAAGCCGTCGAGCTTCCCCGAGTTCCAGTCGTTGAGGAAGGCCGCGTGGTCGTGGGGGAGGTCTCCCGGCAGGTACTCGGGGGCGAGCTTGATCGGCACCTCCTTGCCCGACAGATCGCCGATCTTGGCCCCGTGCACTCCCGGGAACCTGCCGAACACCTGGTTGAAGCTGCGGTTCTCGAGCATCACGTAGACGACCCGCTTGATCGGCCATCTGGTCGGCGTCGCCGCCGACACCGAGTCGGAGACGCGCTGGATCACCCTGCCGTTGTGGGTGCAGGAGAAGAGCACCCCTCCCGCCACGGCCATGGCCGACTTCGTGAGGAACCTGCGGCGCGTCCAGGGAACCGGGTGCGCGGGGTCGTCGGTTCCCTCGCGCACGTGTACCTGATCGCCGGGCATCTCCCCCTACTTCTACCAAGGAACCGGGGCGTCGGTATGCTCGTCCTGCGTGCTGGAACGATGGAGATCCCGCGGAGGCAGGTTCGCGCCGATCCTCGCCGCCGTGCTCATGCTGCTCGCGTCTTGCGTGTCGCGGCCTCCTGCGCCCCCACCGGGTTCGTCGGCGAGCCTTCCCCCCGGCCCGACGTCCACGGCGACGTCTCCCGCCGTGCCCGCCTCTCCCACTCCTCCCGCCGTCCCGCAGCAGCCGCCGCCGACCAGGGGCCCGGCGTCGGCGACCTGCGTTAACGGCTGGGTTACGCCCGCGAAGAGCTCTCCGCGGTTCACGGACCCGCTCGGGATCGTGCGGCGGTCGACCGGCGTGCGGGGACCGCTCGTCGTGGTGGACATGCGGTACTTCACGGGCCCCGAGTCGCCGCCTTCCGACAAGGGCTACATCCTGTCCGTGGAGCGCTGGTACATCAAGCTCTACGCGAAGGACGACATGTCATTCCAGGGCAGGTTCCTGGTGGAGGCTCGGCGGTTCGGCCGTGGGCTTTCGGCGGTGGCTCCGTACGACACTCACGGGTGGACATCGCCCGACTGGAGGGGGTTCCAGTACGACGAAAGAAACACCCAACGGAGGGTCGTCCCGGGCTTGCCCGGCACGTGGTCCGGGGTGGAGTATGACTTCGTGACGGGGGGAGCCGGACTGGACTTCCCGGGGCTTCCGGACGCGGTCCTGGGTTGTCTCGAAGGAACGTGAGGAGATGAGCACAGGTCTTTACGGACGGAGCTCCGGCGGATCCGTCGCCGGCGTCGTCGTCGTGGCCGGGCTCGTCGGCGCCCTCGCAAGCGGGGTCCTCTGGCTCCACGAGGTGAACCCGCACAGCGACATCGTGAGGTTCGTGACCACCCGGCTCCTTGGCAGCACCGACGGGTGGGGCGCGCTGGTCACGGTCGCCGCCGTCGCGGGAGGCTTGGGGCTGCTCGTGGCGATCCTGGGGACGATCGGGTCGCGAACGCGGGGGGGCGGCGCGGTCTTCGGGATCGTGCTGTCGCTCCTCGCGCTGTCCTACCCGTTCGCCTACCTCGCGCAGCAGATCGCGCGGCCGTTCACGAGCGGCGGGCCGCTCGGAAGGAGCTAGGCCGGCACCTCAGTCCTCGGCCGGCCAGCCGGTGAACACGTCGACCCCTCGTTTCGCGAGCTCGTTCCCGATCACCGCTCGCTGGATCTCGGATGTTCCCTCCCAGATCCGGTCGACGCGCAGCTCGCGGTAGAGTCGCTCGACCGGCTGCTCCCGCATGTAGCCGCGACCGCCGTGGATCTGCACGGCCCTGTCGATCACGCGCCCCGCGGTCTCGCTGCACACGAGCTTCACGGCCGAGGCCATCGCGTGCAGCTGCTTCCGGTCGGCGCCGCCCCGGGCCGCCTGCCAGCACGCGCGGTACAGCATCGACTTCGCGGCCATGATCTCGGCCGCCATGTCCGCGAGCATGAACTCGACCGCTTGGAACGACATGATCGGTTTCCCGAACTGCTCGCGGCGCTTCGCGAAGTCGAGCGAGAGCTCGAGGGCCCGGGTCGAGGCGCCCATCGTTCGCGCGCCGATCATGAGCCGCTCCTCCACGAACCATTCCTTGGTGAGCTCGAACCCCTGGCCGACCTCGCCGAGCACCTGGTCGTCGGCGACCCGGACGTCCTCGAAAGCGAAGATCGGATGCTCGAACACGAAGGTGTGCATGTACTTCGGCGTGCGAACGAGCCTCACACCGGGTGCGGCCTTGTCGACGAGGAACACGGTGGCCTTCTCCGGGTCGCCCTCGACGTGCGCGTGGAGCAGGAAGAAGTCCGCGACGTCGCCGCTCGTCACGTGCCACTTGGTGCCGTTCAGGACCCAGGCGTCGGCGTCGCGGACCGCGGTGGTCTCGACCATCGTGTGATCCGAGCCGGCGCCCGCCTCCGTGATCGCGTAGGCGTCCCGCCGGTCGCCCCGGCACGCCGGCCTCAGGAAGCGCTCCTTCTGGGACTCGGTTCCCCTTGCGAGAGGGATCGAGGGACGCCACGGGATGTCCCAGAGGGCGCCGGTCGCCCGGCCCCACTGCTCCTCGATCAGCATCACCTGGAACAGGTCGTAGCCCAGGCCTCCGTCCTGCACCGTGTGGTTGATCGCCTGGAAGTCCCAGTCCCGGACGGCCTGGGCGGCGGCGGCATGGCTCTGGGGTGACAGGCCGTCGTTCTCCTCGCACTCGTCCTCGAGGGGAACCAGGACCTGGTCGGTGAAGTCGCGGGCCTTCCGCTGCAGCTCGCGGTCGGCGCTGGTGAGGCGCATGTCCACGGTCTCTTCTCCTGGGATGTCGTCGGTACCCGCAGTCTAGGGAGCCCGGCCGCGAAGCGGTAACCGCGTGTTGTTGCCCGTGGCGCGGCAGGCGAGCTAGGCTCCGCCGTCATGAACGGCGCGCGGTGTCTCGGATGACGCTCGGCGAGCTCGCGTCGGCCGTCGCGGACCGGCGGGTGTCGGCCGAGGAGCTCGTGCGCGCATCGCTGGACGCGATCGAGCGGCTGAACCCGCCGATCAACGCCGTGATACTCGTCCGCGAGCAGGCGATCGACGAGGCGCAGGCGATCGACGAGGCGCAGGCTCTCGACGCGGCGGGCTGGCAGGGACCGCTCGCCGGCCTGCCCCTGCTGGTCAAGGACAACGAGGACGCGGCCGGCCTGCCCACCACCTTCGGCTCGCTCCTTCGCGCCGGCGCGGGACCCGCCGCGCAGGACTGCGACGTCGTCGGGCGCCTCCGCGCCGCCGGCGCGATCGTGGTCGGCAAGACCAACGTCCCGGAGTTCGCGTTCGAGGGGTACACGTCCAACCGCCTCTTCGGCGACACCAGGAACCCTTGGGCGCCCGATTGGACGCCGGGCGGCTCCAGCGGGGGGAGCGCCGCCGCGCTCATCACCGGGATGGCTCCGCTCGCCACCGGCACCGACGGCGGGGGATCGGTCCGGATCCCCGCCGAGTTCTGCGGACTCGCGGGCCTCAAGCCGTCCAATGGACTTCTGGGGCGGTGGCCGGCGCCCTCGTGGATCGAGCTGTCGACGAAGGGTCCACTCGGCACCTCCATCGCAGACGTTCGCCTCCTGCTCGACGTCATGCGCGGCCCGATGGCCGGCGATCCGGCGGCGCTTCCTTCGTGGACTTCCCGCCCGGAGGCGTTCCCCCGGCGCATCCTCGCGACCCCCCGGATGGTGGCGCACGACGCACCGCTCCCGGCCGGGATCCTCGCCTCCTTCGACGCCGCCATCGCCGCGCTCGAGCACGCTACCGGCTTGCCGGTCGAGCCGGTCGACCCGCCGTTCCCGGTCCAGATCGACGACGACTGGTTCACCATGGTCGCGGTCGAGGAGCTCACGTGGATCGGTCGCGACGTGTTCGCAGGGCGCGCGGACGAGCTCACCCCGTACCTGCGGAAGGCGCTCGAGATCGGGGCGACGGTCTCGATCGACGACTACCTCGCCGCCCGGCGCCGCCGGTTCGAGTTCGCTCGCGCATTCGACGAGCTGGTGGGCGAAGACTCGGTCGTCGTCACGCCCACGATGTGCGTGGAGGGCTTCCCCGCCGGCGGGTGCCTGCCCGGCGAGCGCCACTCCTCGACCCCCTCGCAGGACTACAACAACCAGCCCGCGAACGTGACCGGGCATCCCTCGCTGTCGGTTCCCGCGGGGCTCTCCTCGAACGGCGTCCCGTTCGGGCTCCAGGTCACCGGCCCGCGGTTCGCCGACGACCTGGTCCTCGCCGTGGGCGCCGCCTGGGAGGCCGCGAACCCCTGGCCGCTCGCAGCCCCCGGCTACGAGCCATTCGGAGCCGGAGTCTCGCGCGCCTAGGCCGCTAGGCCGCCGGGTCCCGCCGGTCGAACGCGATCACCGCGCCCCCGACGAAGAGCGCCGCCAGGACGACGAGCACCGCAGAGTCCCCGGCCGAGAAGCCGTTCCGAAGAGGATCGGGACCGAGGTAGTAGTGGAACGGGGACAGCTTCTCGAGCCACCGGGCGCCCGAGATCGACGGGGAGAGGATGTCCACCAGGTAGAGGCCCACCGCCAGGGCGCTCGCGACGCCGATCGCGGTCCCCCGCCGGCCGCGCCAGCATCCCAGCAGGAGCGCGAAGGCCCCGTAGGTCAGGCCGAGCAGCACCGCAGAGAAGGAGGCCGCGGCCAGGTTCGAGAGGTCGACCCGGAGCCCGAACACCGGCCCGAACAGGGCCACGCCGACCCACAGAGCCGTCCCGACCGTTGCCGCCGCACCGACCATCGCCGCGAACTTCTCGAGGACCACGCGCCGGCGGGTGACAGGGTTCGCGAGCAGCAGGTCGAGCGTGCGGCGCTCCTCCTCACCGGCGATCGCGCGCCCCCCGGCTCCTATCGACAGGATGAGCAGCAGCAGCGGCGCCATCACGCTGAAGAGCTCCGTCTTCAGGTAACCGACCGGTGTCCCGAAGTCCAGGCCCTCGCCGAACATCCGCTTCATCGCGTCGGGCATGCTCTGGACGTACTTCTGGAGCTGACCGGCGTTCTCGCGGATGCTCGGGTAGAACACGGCGTACATCAGCACGAGCCCCACCATGCCGCCGGCCCAGCCGATCAGGCCGCGCCGCTGGTCGCGCAGGGTCTTGGTGGCGATCGTCGCGCTCACGGGGCGGCCTTCCCTTCCTCCTCGGGCGCGCCCTCGGGCGCGCCGCCGTCCGGGCCGTAGAACGCGAGGAAGATCTCCTCCAGGCCGGGCTCGTGGCTCACAAGGTCCACAACCCGGTGCCGGGCAGCGGTCTTCACGATCCGATCGAGATCGCCGGCGACCGTGAAGCGGAGCGAGTCTCCGTGGACCTCGACGTCGCGCACGCCGGGCAGGCCCTCGAACTCGCCCCGAGGCGCCGGCCCGTCGAACTGGAGCTCGATCGTGCGGAGCGCCCTGGCCTTCAACGTGCCCACGTCCTCCACGGAGATCAGTCGGCCCTCGCGGATCACGCCCACCCGGTCGCAGAGCCGCTCTATCTCGGGCAGCACGTGCGAGGAGATGAAGACCGTCGTCCCGGCCTCGCGCGCCTCGAAGATGAGCCTGTGGAACTCCTGCTGCATGATCGGGTCGAGCCCCTGGGTGGGCTCGTCGAGCACCAGGACCGACGGCCGGTGCATGAACGCCTGGATGAGCCCCAGCTTCTGCCTGTTCCCGTGGGACAGCGACGAGATCCTGACGTCCAGGTCGCTCTGGAGCCGCTCGGCGAGGAGCCGGACGCGCTCGGGATCGACCCCGCCCCGCAGGTGGGCGAAGTAGCCGAGGTAGTCGCGCCCGTTCATGTTCTCGTACGCCGCGAACTCGCCCGGCAGGTAGCCGGTCCGGCGCCGGATCTCGATGGCGTGCTCGTGCGAGTCGAGGCCGAGCACTGCCGCCCGTCCCGAGGTCGGCCTGATCAGGTCGAGGATCGTCCGTATCGTCGTGGTCTTGCCTGCACCGTTGGGCCCCAGGAACCCGAAGATCTCGCCGGGAAGGACCTCGAAGGTCACGTCGACGATGCCGCGTGACCGCCCGTACGACTTCGTGAGCCGCTCGGCGGCGATCGCCCCGCCGTTCGTCCCTGTTCCAGGCGGACGTCCCTCCATGTAGACATTCTGGCGCGTCTTGCCGGGGCCCCACCGGGGCGAACGGCCCAGAGCGGACCGGTCTCTAGCCTAGGGCCCGAGGTTGTAGCCGAGGCGCCGCGGCAGGCGGGCCACGAAGTCGGTCAGCGGGCCCGGCCGGTCCCCCCGGTCTTCCGCCTCGTCCTTGCGGTGGATCGCCAGGTTCGCGATCAGGACCCCGGGGGATCGGAGCGGCTCCGGAGGGAACCGCATGGGGCGCTCCGTCACCACGGGAAGACCCAGGAGCTCCGGCTCGTCGGCGCGGAGCGTGAGCGCGGCAAGTATCCGACCTCCGAGGTGGCACGGTCCCACCCCGTTCCCGGTGAAGCCCAGGCCGTAGTGCACCGCGCCGCCGCCCAGCGAGCCGAACAACGGGACGTGGTGCCCGGCCACGTCGATGGGGCCGCCCCACGCGGCCTCGAGCGGCACGTTGCGGAAGGCCGGGAGCATCCGCCGGAGGCCCTCGGCCGCGACCCCGATCGAGGTCGCGTCGTACGCGAACCCCGGGCCTATCGTGCGAGCGAGCCCCGGCTGCATCCCACCGATCCCCAGGGCGATACGGCCGTCGGGGGTGGTGCGTGCGTAGTGCAGGGCCCCGCGCTGGTCCCACACGCCTTCGCCTCCGGTCCAGCCGATCTCCTCCAGCTTCTCGGGCGCCGGCGCGGTGAGCACGATGTAGGAGCCCCGCACCGTGAGCACCCTGCGGAACCGTCTCCATGCCGAGGCCCACGCGTTGAGAGCGATCACGGCGCTCCCGGCCCGGACCGTACCGCTGGAGGTCTCGGCGACCGGCGACCGGCCCGCTCCGAACCGCGTGACCGGGGTCCCCTCGAAGATCCGGACACCGCGCTCGAGCAGCACCCGGCGCAGGCCGAGCGCGAGTCGCGCCGGTTGGACCGTCGCCGCCTCGCGGTTCAGCACGCCTGCCAGGAACGTCGGCGAGTCGCACCTGGCCCTGGTCTGCTCCGCCGACAGCCGCTCGAACACGTCGCCGGCGCCGAGCCGCTCCGCGGCCCGGACGTCCTCGTCCCATGCCCCCACCTGGGCGGGCGAGGCCGCGACCCCGACGTCGCCCGCGTGCGTGAACCACGCGTCGACGTCGTGGTCGCGGCAGAAGCGACCGATCGCCTCGATGCTCTGCGACCCCGCCCGGCAGAGCGCGAGCGCGGGCCCGTCCCCGAACCGCTCGCAGAGCTCGGCGAGTCCGCCCCACCACGAGTTCACGAACCCTCCGTTGCGCCCGCTCGGCCCTCCCCCGCAGATGTCCTGCTCCAGCAGCACCACGTCGAT
>JACQDK010000015.1 GCA_016201135.1 Actinomycetota bacterium | reverse complement strand
GCTCGAGCTCGGCCATCGTCCACGTCCCGTACGAGATCGCCTACGAGGAGGGGTTCGAGGACATGCAGCGTCGCGTCCCGGACACCACCAAGATCCGGCGACTCACCGGCTGGCGAGCGGCTCGCTCGCCCGAGGCGATCCTCGCCGCCGTCATCGACCACGAGCGAGCATCTGTGACCGCCCGCGTGGAGGCCTGAACCGCATGCACGAGGGACCCCGGTACGCTGTCTCGTTCGCGATACCGCTCCTGGCGGCGCTGCTACTCACCCCGGTCGCATGGCGCGTCGCCAGGCGCCTCGGCATCCTGGACCATCCGGCCGATCACAAGTTCCACCGGAACGCGACGCCGTACCTGGGCGGGGTGGCGGTCGCTGGCGCGCTCCTGCTGGTCGCTGCGGTCACCGCCGGCGCGTCCGGACAGCTCCTCACGATCCTCGCCGGCGGTCTGGTCCTTTCGGTGATGGGGCTCCTCGACGACTGGAGAACGGTCCCGCTGTGGGTCAAGGTCCTCGTCGAGGTCGCGGCCGCCGTCGCGTTGTGGATCGTCGGCGTCGGCGCGGGCCTGTTCGGAGTTGCCCCGCTGGACCTCGGACTCACCGTCTTCTGGGTCGTCGCCGTCACCAACGCCTTCAACCTGATCGACAACATGGACGGGCTGCTGGCGGGCGTGGCGGCGATCTCGGCCCTGACGTTCTTCGGGGTCGCGGCTCACGAGGGCGACTACCTGGTGGCCTCCTTCGCGCTCGCGGTCGCCGGGGCGTCGGTCGGTTTCCTCCGCTACAACTTCCCGCCCGCGCGGATCTTCCTCGGCGACGCGGGGTCCCTGCTCCTGGGGTTCCTTCTCGCTGCCATCGGGCTCAAGCTCGACCTGGTAGGCGAGAGTGGGCTCACGAGGACCGCCATCCCGGTCCTGATCGTCGGAGCGCCCCTGTTCGATACCGCCCTGGTGGTGGTCGCAAGGCGGCTCGGCGGGCGCCCAGTGTACGTGGGCGGTACCGATCACTCCTCACACCGGCTGGCAGCGCTCGGCCTGCCGGAGAAGGCCGTTGCCGGTGTCACGTACGGGTTCCAGGTGCTGTGCTCCGTTCTGGCCCTGTGGATGTTGCGGGCATCCGACCTCGGTGTGTTGCCGGCCGTCGCCCTGGCCCTAGGGGTGGGCCTGCTCTGCCTGGCGGCACTCCTGCGCGTGGGGGTGGGGCGCCCAGCGGACGCCGAGCGCCGGGTGGTGACTGTAGAGCGGGACGCCGACCTCGAAGAACGCTCGCCCGCCGTAGGATCCGGTCGCCGATGAGTGAACGTACGGCCTCGCGTCCATCTCGTCGAGAAGGGGGAACCCCGTGAAGAGATCGTCCGCGCCAGAGGATGAGGAGCTCCGCGAGTACATAGCCGTCCTGCTGCACCGGCGGTGGACGATCGCAGTCGTCACGGCGCTCGTCGTGGCCTCCGCGCTCTTCTTCTCGTTCCGCCAGACCCCGATGTACGAGTCCACGACCAAGGTGTTGCTCAAGAGCTCGGGGTCGAGTCAGCTCGGGCAGCTTCCGGCAACGACCATGGAGACCGAGCAGGAGCTCGTCCTGTCTGCCAGCGTCGCGAGCATCGTGGCACAGGACCTG
This sequence comes from Actinomycetota bacterium, assembly GCA_016201135.1. GTDB lineage: Bacteria > Actinomycetota > UBA4738 > UBA4738 > HRBIN12 > JACQDK01. Next base: position 4,966 of record JACQDK010000015.1, on the reverse strand, counting down.
AGGTCGCAGGCCAGCACCGGCCAGCTCATCCGTAGCGCGTCGGTCTCCGTCCCGGTGAACACTCAGGTCCTGGAGATCACGTTCCGGGATCCCGACCCGGTCTCGGCGCAAGAGGGCGCCGCTGCGTGGGCCAAGGCCTACATCGCCTTCAAGCAGCAGCAGGCGTTGGCAGCCTTCACCCAGGTAAGGAGTGGCCTCCAGCAAGAGCTCGACACTCTCCAGGCACGCCTCAGCGACGTGCGGACCAAGCTCGCGAACCCGCCGACGGATCCGGCGGAGCTACAGAAGCTCCAGGGGAACGCCGACCTGCTGACGAGCCAGATCGCGATCATCCGTTCGCAGATGGAGACCCTCGTGACGCCGGGGATCGACCCGGCCGAGGTGATCCAACCGGCGAACCTTCCGATCTCCCCTTCGAGCCCGAACCTCGTGCGGAACGGGCTGCTTGCGCTCCTCGCGGGCCTCGCCCTGGGCGTCGGGCTCGCCTTCCTGCGCGAGCGGCTCGACGACGGGCTTCGGTCGCGAGAGGAGCTGGAGGAGATCACCGGCGCCCCCGTGCTCGCCATCGTCCCGAAAGTGGCAACCTGGAGGCACCGCGAGACAGCGGAGCTGGAGTCGATCAACGCTCCCGGCGGCGGCTCCGCCGAGGCCTACCGCACGATCCGCGCGAACCTCCAGTTCATCGCCAGGGACGGCAGCTTCAAGATCCTCTCCGTCACGAGCCCCTCCGGCGGAGAGGGGAAGACGACGACCAGCGCGAACCTCGCCGTCGCGATCGCCCAGGCGGGCAAACGGGTCATCGTGATGTCCTGCGACCTTCGCAAGCCGCGGCTCCACCGCTTCTTCCAGCTCTCGAACGACTTCGGCCTGACGAGCATCCTCTCTGGGCAGCGGGACCTGGTCTCGGCCGTCCAGCGCTGCCAGGTGGAGACGCTCCGCGTCCTCGCGAGCGGTCCGGTGCCCCCGAACCCGGCCGAGCTCCTCGGCTCGGACGAGATGGACCAGCTGCTCGGCGAGTTGCGGCGGTTCGCGGACTTCATCGTGATCGACACGCCGCCGCTGCTTGCCGTGTCCGACGCCCTCGTCCTTGCGCCCAGGAGCGATGGTGTGCTGATCGTCGCTGACGCCGGCTCGACCTCCCGAGGAGCGCTCGCCCACATCAGGGACCAGCTCGAACAGGTCGGGGGCAGGATCGTGGGCGGCGTGCTCAACAACCTCGACGCGAGCATGGGGAAGTACTACCCGTCCTACTACCGCTACTACTCCACCTCGCGCTACGCCTCGGAGCAGCATCAGCCTGCCGTCCCGGAGGCTCGCAGCATCCGGGCCGTCGACCCGAAGGAGATGTGGCAGTAGCTCGGCACGCCGGGCGGCCGAGGCCCCGCCGCTAGTCGAAGTCCGCCCCCGCCGGCTCGCGGCGGGACAGGTCGATCCCGAGCTCCTCGGCCGCGCGGAACACGTCCTCGTCGGTCTCGCGGAGCTCTATCTCCTCGCCGGAGGACGACCGGACCTCCACGTTCAGGCAGAGGGACTGCATCTCCTTGATCAGCACCTTGAAGGACTCTGGGATCCCGGGCTCCGGGATGTTCTCGCCCTTCACGATCGCCTCGTACACCTTCACGCGGCCCAGGACGTCGTCGGACTTGATCGTGAGCAGCTCCTGAAGGGCGTAGGCGGCGCCGTAGGCCTCGAGGGCCCACACCTCCATCTCGCCGAACCGCGGGCCGCCGAACTGGGCCTTGCCGCCCAGGGGCTGCTGCGTGATCATCGAGTACGGGCCGGTCGATCGAGCGTGGATCTTGTCGTCGACCAGGTGCAGCAGCTTCAGGATGTAGGCGACGCCGACCGTGACCGGCTCCTCGAACGGCTCGCCGGAGCGGCCGTCGAACAGGCGGGCCTTCCCGACCTCGTTCACGAGTTTGCGGCCGTCGCGGTTGGGGTGCGAGCTCCGGATCGCGTCCAGGATCTCGTGCTCCCTGGCGCCGTCGAAGACCGGCGTGGCCACGTAGACCGGCCCCGGGTGGTCGGTGCCGTCCTTGGAGAACCCGACGAGCGCCGCGTAGCCCAGGTGGGCCTCGAGCACCTGCCCCAGGTTCATCCGGGACGGGACCCCGAGCGGGTTGAGGATGATGTCGACCGGCGTCCCGTCCTCCAGGAACGGCATGTCCTCCTCGGGAAGGATCGTCGAGATGACTCCCTTGTTCCCGTGGCGGCCGGCGAGCTTGTCCCCGTCGGAGATCTTCCGCTTCTGGGCCACGTAGACGCGCACCAGCTGGTTCACGCCGGGCGGCAGCTCGTCGCCCTCGTCCCGGCCGAACACGCGGACGCCGATCACCTTGCCGGACTCGCCGTGAGGGACCTTGAGCGAGGTGTCGCGCACCTCGCGGGCCTTCTCCCCGAAGATCGCGCGCAGCAGGCGCTCCTCGGGCGTGAGCTCCGTCTCGCCCTTGGGGGTCACCTTGCCGACCAGGTAGTCACCGGTCGTGACCTCCGCGCCGATCCGCACGATCCCCCGCTCGTCCAGGTCCTTCAGGATCTCTTCGGACACGTTGGGGATGTCACGCGTTATCTCCTCGGCGCCGAGCTTCGTGTCCCGGGCGTCCACCTCGTGCTCCTCGATGTGGATCGAGGTCAAGATGTCGCCCTTCACGAGCCGCTCGGACAGGATGATCGCGTCCTCGTAGTTGTGTCCCTCCCAGGGCATGTAGGCCACCACGAGGTTCTTGCCCAGCGCGATCTCGCCGGCCTCCGTGGAGGGACCGTCCGAGATGACCTGGCCCTTCGCGACGCGGTCGCCCGCGCTCACTATCGGCTTCTGGTTGATGCACGTGCCCTGGTTCGAGCGCTGGTACTTGTGCAGGCGGTAGACCCGCAGCTCGCCCGAGCGCTCCCTGACCGTGATCTCGTCGGCCGAGACGTCCTCCACGACGCCGGCCTCCTGGGCCAGGACCACGTCTCCGGCGTCCACCGCGGCGCGGAACTCCACGCCGGTGCCGACGAGCGGCGCCTCGGAACGAAGGAGCGGCACGGCCTGGCGCTGCATGTTGGCGCCCATCAGGGCTCGGTTCGCGTCGTCGTGCTCGAGGAACGGGATCAGCGCCGCCGCGATCGAGACGAGCTGCTTGGGAGAGACGTCCATGTAGTCGACCTCGTCGGGCGGCACGGAGTCGACCTCTCCGCCCTTGCGGCGCACGAGCACCGTGGCCTCGGCGAAGTTCCCGTTCTTGTCGATCGCGGCGTTCGCCTGCGCGATGACGTGCTTGTCCTCCTCGTCGGCCGACAGGTAGTCGATCTTCGCGGTCACGTTGCCGTTCTCGACCCTTCGGTAGGGGGTCTCGATGAACCGGAAAGGCCGCCGGGGCCGAGGGCCGACAGGCGCCGCTTGTGCGTGAGCCCTGCCAGCGTATTCGTCTGGTCCATGAACTGGGAAAGCTGCGAGGTCCCGAAGAACTCCTTGATCGAGGCCACGACAGGTCGGATGTTGATGAGGGTCTGCGGCGTGATCGCCTCGACGTCCTGAGTGGTCATGCGCTCCTTGACCACGCGCTCCATCCGGGACAGGCCGATCCGGATCTGGTTCTGGATCAGCTCGCCCACCGAGCGCAGCCGCCGGTTGCCGAAGTGGTCGATGTCGTCGGGGTCGTATCCCTCCTGCCCCGCGTGGAGCTTCACGAGGTAGCGAACCGCCTTCAGGATGTCCTCGTAGGTGAGGACCGCCTTGTACTTCGGGGCCCCCTCGCCGTGCTCGTCCTTCTGGAGGGTGGAGAAGACGCGGTACCGGATCTGGTCCCACGCCTTCTTGTCGGGGTTGTCGAGCTCGCCGAGCGCCTTGTGGTGCGCCCTCAGCTGCTTCAGCACCCTGTCGGCGGCGGGGCCGAGCTTCTTGTCGACCTTGTGCCGGCCCACCTTGGCGACGTCGTAGCGCTTCGGGTTGAAGAACAGGTTCTCGAGCAGCGTGCGGGCGCTCTCGGCGGTGGGCGGCTCACCCGGGCGGAGCTTGCGGTAGATGTCCTCGAGGGCCTCCTCGGGGGTGCTCACGTGGTCCTTCTCGAGGGTGTTCTTGATCGACTCGGCGCCGTCGAAGAGCGAGAGGAGCTCCCCCTCGTTCCAGCCGAGCGCCTTGAGGAGCACCGTCACGTTCTGGCGGCGCTTGCGGTCGATGCGGACCCCGACCGTGTCCTTCTTGTCGACGTCGAACTCCAGCCACGCACCCCGGCTGGGGATGATCTTCGCGATGAAGACGTCCTTGTCGGTGGTCTTGTCCAGCTCACGGCTGAAGTAGACGCCGGGGGAACGGACCAGCTGGGACACGACCACCCGCTCGGTGCCGTTGATGATGAAGGTGCCCCGCTCGGTCATGATCGGGAAGTCCCCCATGAAGACTTCCTGCTCCTTGATCTCGCCGGTCACCTTGTTGACGAAGGTGGCCTCGACGAAGAGCGGCTGGCTGTAGGTGATGTCCTTGTCCCGGCACTCCTCCTCGGAGAACTTGACGCCCCTGAACTGGTGCTTTCCGAAGTAGAGCTGGAACTGCTCGGTGAAGTCCTCGATCGGAGAGACTTCCTCGAGGACCTCCTTCAGACCCTCGGACAGGAGCCAATCGAACGACTCCCGCTGGATGCCGACGAGGTCGGGAAGCGGAAGAACCTCGTCGAGCTTGGCGAAGCTGACACGGTCACGGACCGGGACCAGAGCATCAGGCAAGAAGAATCCCCCCCAGGGAAACGAACCTGCGCACAGCGAAACGCGGCGGACGGCACGGCAAACGGGTAGTGTACGTACGAACGCAGGCACAGTCAACCTGTGCCTGCCGTCGCCCTCCCTGGAGGAATAGTCAAGAGTTGTGGAACGGAATCTCGTGATCACGCGGCGTCCTCCTGATCTCCCCGCTCGACCAACCGTCCGTTCACGAACTTCGCGCCCGCTCGAACGAGCGCGACGAGCTCCGGCGCGTTGATGCGTCTCC
>JACQDK010000051.1 GCA_016201135.1 Actinomycetota bacterium | reverse complement strand
GCGGGATGCGGTGCAGGCGGTGCAAGGCCGCGGCCGTGCACGACGTACGCCGCCCCAACGCCGCGTACTGCAAGGACTGCTTCCTGCACGTGTTCCGCGGACAGGTCGCGCGGGCGATCGAGCGCCTCCGCATGTTCACGCGCGAGGACCGCCTTCTGGTGGCCGTATCTGGCGGGAAGGACTCCCTCGCTCTGTGGGACGTGCTGCTGGACGAGGGGTACGACGCGACGGGCCTCTACCTCGGTCTCGGGATAGGTGAGTACTCCACGCGCTCGGGAGAGGTCGCCCGGCGATTCGCCGCCGATCGCGGCGCCGAGCTGATCGTCGTGGACCTCGAGAAGGACTACGGCTACGACATCCCCACGGCCGGGCGGCGCGGCTCCCGCTCGACCTGCGCGGTCTGCGGCCTCTCGAAGCGGTACGTGTTCAATCGGGCGGCCCTCGAAGGCGGATTCGACGTGGTGGCGACCGGCCACAACCTGGACGACGAGGCAGCGACGCTGCTCGGAAACACGCTGCGGTGGGAGACCGATTCCATCGCGCGCCAGTCGCCCATCCTCCCCGCGAGGGAAGGCCTGGTGAAGAAGGTGAAGCCCCTGCACCGACTGTCCGAGCTCGAGACGGCCGCGTACGCGTTCCTGAGCGGGATCGACTACGTGGTCGAGGAGTGCCCGTTGGTCGCGGGGAACACCCAGCTCCGGTACAAGGAGGCGATGAACGCGATCGAGGCGACGTCTCCGGGCACGAAGGCGCAGTTCTTCCTGGGGTACCTGGAGAGGGGAAGGCCGCTCTTCCTTTCCGCCGGGGAGGCGGAGCTCGCCCCGTGCGAGAGCTGCGGCCAGCCCACGACGGGCCGGTTCTGCGCCTTCTGCCGGGCTCGGGCACAGATCCTGGGGACGCGCCTCGGCTCGGGGGCCGGTCCCGAGGACGAGGAGGTGGCCGCGGAACTGTCCGAGGAGGTCCTGCCGGCCGAGATCTACGGCAGGGAGGCCTCGTGAGCGCCCCCTTCGAGCCGGGGGAGCGGGTCCTGTTCGTGGACCAGCGCGGCCGCACCTACCTGCTGAAGCTCCAGGCGGGGTACACGTTCCACACCCATGGGGGCGCGCTCCCTCACGACGAGGTGATAGGGCGACCGGAGGGGGTGCGGCTGGAGACCTCGGGGGGCATGGTGCTCACGGCCTTCCGGCCTCGCTTCGCCGACTTCGTGCTGAAGATGCCGCGCGGGGCCCAGATCGTGTACCCGAAGGACATCGGCCCGGTCCTCGTCCAGGCCGACATCTTCCCGGGCGCCCGCGTCCTGGAGGCGGGCACCGGGTCGGGAGCCCTCACCATCGGCCTCGTGCGCGCCGTGGGGCCCGAGGGCCGCGTCGTCTCGTACGAGCTGCGCGCCGAGCACCGGGACCGCGCCGTGCAGAACATCGAGGAGTTCTTCGGGAAGATCCCGGACGTCCTGGAGCTCCGGGAGGGCGACCTGGCCGACGTGGCCGCGACCGGCGAGCGTTACGACCGCGCCGTGCTGGACCTGCCGGAGCCCTGGGGGCCGCTCGAGGCGCTGGAGGCGGTCCTTGAGCCGGGCGCGGTTCTCTGCGCCTACCTGCCGACCATCGTCCAGGTCCAGCAGCTGGTCCTGGAGCTGCAGCGACGGGGTTTCCACCACGAGGAGACCTTCGAGACGCTCCACCGCTCGTGGCACGTGACCGAGCGGAGCGTGCGTCCGGACCACCGGATGGTGGCCCACACGGGGTTCCTGACGGTTGCACGGAGGTGCTGAGAGGCTCGCGAGCACCCGGGCGAGCGACTACCCTGCTTAAGGCATCAGCCGCGGGCTCCTACTTGTCGTATGTGAATGGTAAGAGAGGGCCCCGGGGATAGGATCGGGTCCATCCGGAGGGTGGCCACCTGGAGGTGGACGGCATGGGCAGCTCGGACGCACAGATCGAGGAGTACGAGAAGCAGATCCACGAGCTGCAGACCCAGGTGAGGTTCCTGGAGGACGAGATCTCCCTGCTCCGGCGGCGGCTGACCAACGCGCCCCGGCAGGTGACGATCCTCGAGGAGAGGCTGCTGGAGGCGAAGAACGACCTCTCGAAGGCGGCCTCCCAGAACGACAAGCTCGCGGGCGCCCTTCGCGCCGAGCGCGAGAAGATCGAGGCCCTCGCCCAGGAGGTCGAGAAGCTCTCCCAGCCACCCGCTTCGTTCGGCGTGTACCTGACCACGAACGACGACGGGACGATCGACATAGTGACGGCGGGGCGGAAGATGCGCGTGAACGTCGCCCCCGACATCGACCCGAAGAGCTTCCTTCCCGGCGCGCAGGTGATCCTCAACGATGCCCTCAACATCGTCGAGGTCCTCCCGATGGACCGGACCGGAGAGGTGGTCAAGGTCAAGGACCGCCTCGGCGAGGACCGGGCCATGGTCGTGAGCCGCGGCGACGAGGAGATGGTGGCCTACCTGGCCGGCCCGCTCAGGGTCTCAGGGGTTCGCGCCGGCGACCCGCTGCTGTTCGACCCCCGCTCGGGGTGCGCGCTCGAGCTCCTGCCGAGGGAGGAGGTCGAGGAGCTCGTGCTGGAGGAGATCCCGGACGTCAGCTACGAGGACATCGGCGGCCTGGAGGGCCAGATCGAGGCGATCCGGGACGCCGTGGAGCTCCCATTCCTGTACTCCGAGCTCTTCGCGGAGCACGAGCTCGAGCCGCCGAAGGGCGTGCTGCTGTACGGGCCTCCCGGCTGCGGCAAGACGCTGATCGCCAAGGCCGTCGCGAAGTCGCTGGCCGAGAAGGTGGCCGAGCGCACGGGCCGGGACGATGCCCGCTCGTACTTCCTGAACGTGAAGGGTCCGGAGCTGCTCAACAAGTACGTCGGCGAGACCGAGCGTCAGATCCGCGAGATCTTCCAGCGCGCGAAGGAGCGGAGCGAGGAAGGCCTGCCCGTCATCGTCTTCTTCGACGAGATGGACTCGATCTTCCGCACGCGCGGCACCGGGATCTCCTCCGACGTCGAGTCCACCATCGTGCCGCAGCTCCTGTCCGAGCTGGACGGCGTCGAGACCCTGAAGAACGTGATCGTGATCGGCGCCTCGAACCGCGAGGACCTGATCGATCCCGCGATCCTGCGGCCCGGACGGCTCGACGTGAAGATCAAGATCGAGCGTCCGGACTCGGGCCAAGCCAAGGACATCATGGCGAAGTACCTGCACCCGTCGGTGCCGATCCACCCCGACGAGATCACGCGTCACGCGGGCGACGCTCAGCACGCGTGCCTGCGCATGATCGAGAAGACCATCGAGCACATGTATGAGCCGAGTGACCGGAACCGGTTCCTCGAGGTGACGTACGCGTCCGGCGACAAGGAGATCCTGTACTTCAAGGACTTCAACTCCGGCGCGATGATCGAGAACATCGTCCGCCGCGCGAAGAAAGAGGCGATCAAGCGCTTCCTGTCGACCGGGGAGAAGGGCATCAAGACCGAGGACCTCATGCACGCGATCCGGGACGAGTTCAAGGAGAACGAGGACCTTCCCAACACCACGAACCCCGACGACTGGGCGCGGATCTCCGGGAAGAAGGGCGAGCGGATCGTCTACGTGCGCACGCTCCTGGGCGAAGACGGCGACGGCCGTCAGGTCGAACGGGTGAACGCCGGACAGTACCTGTAGGGTTCTGTCGTGGCCATCGAGAAGGTCTTCGGCACAGAGACCGAGTACGGGATCGCCGCGGCGGGCGCCGACTTCAACCCGGTCCTTTCATCGAGCGTCCTGATCGCGACCTACGCCGGGTCCCTGCGGCGGATCCGGTGGGACTACGAGCAGGAATCCCCGCTCCGCGACGCCCGCGGCTTCGAGCCGCTCCAGGCGCGAGAGCCCTCCGACGAGGACCTCGGCCTGGCGAACGTGGTCCTGCCCAATGGGGCGCGGTACTACGTCGACCACGCCCACCCCGAGTACTCGACCCCCGAGTGCCGGAGCGTCCGCGAGCTCGTCGTGCACGACAAGGCGGGGGAGCGGATCTTGGAGCGCTCGCTCGAGGAGGTGGCGCGTTCGCTCCCCTCGACGCCGAAGCTCTCGATCTACAAGAACAACTCCGACGGCAAGGGGAACTCCTACGGCACCCACGAGAACTACCTCGTGGACCGGTTGACGCCCTTCGGCGACATCGTGCGCGACCTCACGCCGTTCTTCGTGTCGCGCCAGGTGTTCACGGGCGCCGGGAAGCTCGGGGCCGAGGCGCAGTGGGACGAGCGCGGCAGGTCGATCTACCAGCTCACCCAGCGCGCGGACTTCTTCGAGACGGAGGTAGGGCTCGAGACGACGCTCAAGAGGCCGATCATCAACACCCGCGACGAGCCCCACGCGGACCCCGACAAGTACCGGCGGCTGCACGTGATCATCGGCGACGCGAACATGTGCGAGGTCGCCCAGTTCCTGAAGATCGGGACCACGGCGCTCGTGCTGAAGATGATCGAGGACGCGCTCCTGCCCGACCTGACCCTGCGCTCTCCGGTTCAGGCCCTGCACACGGTCTCGCGGGACCTCACGTGCACCGCCGCGGTTCCCCTGGCCGACGGCCGGGAGCTCACGGCGGTCCAGCTCCAGTGGGAGTACTTCGAGCACGCGCGCAAGTACGTGGAGCGCGAGGACGACCAGCCGGAGAACCGCGAGGTTCTCGAGCGGTGGGAGGCCGCGCTGAGCGGGCTGGAGACCGATCCTCTTTCGCTGCACCGCGAGCTCGACTGGGTCGCCAAGTACCGGCTGCTCGAGGCCTACCGCGTCCGCGATGGCCTGGACTGGAGCGACCCGAAGCTGCGTGCGATCGATCTCCAGTATCACGACGTCCGCCGTGACAAGGGTCTCTACGAACGGCTGGCCGACTCGGGCAAGGTCGAGCGGCTCACCACCGACGAGGAGGTCGAGCGCGCGATCATGGAACCCCCGGAGGACACCCGCGCGTACTTCCGGGGCCGCTGCATCGCCAGGTTCCCCGACTCGATCGCCGCGGCTTCGTGGGACTCGCTGATAGTGGACGTCGGGACCGACGCCCTCCAGCGGATCCCCATGCGCGAGCCGCTGAGAGGCACGAAGGCCCACGTGGAGGAGCTACTGGCGGCATCCGAGGACGCGGCCGCCCTCGTGGCTCGTCTCCAGTCCTAGGCCGCCGGGGTCGATGCCCGTACAATCGGGAGCGCCCCCCGAGGAGGAGACGCGATGCCCGAGCAGGAACAGAAGAAGATCCAGAAGAAGGGCGGCGGCGCCGGCGGCGACGCCGGCGACGCCGGCCAGGTGAAGGGCTCCTCCAAGGCCGCCGAGCTGAAGGAGGAGATGGACGAGATCCTCGACGAGATCGACTCCGTCCTGGAGGAGAACGCGGAGGAGTTCGTCAAGAGCTACGTACAGAAGGGCGGGGAGTGACGAGCCCGGACGTCCCCGGCCTGGCTGGGTCCCCGTTCGGCGAGAACCCCAGCTTCGTGGACCTGCTGAGGAAGGCCCGCCCCGACGCCCTGCCGCCGGCGTCCCGCCAGCCCGTCGGCGAGCTCTCCGTCCCCCACGGCACCACGGTGCTGGGCCTCAAGTACGCCGACGGCATGCTGATGGCGGGGGACCGGCGCGCCACCTCCGGGAACCTCATCGCCGACGCAAAGATGCGGAAGGTGTTCCCCGCGGACGACTACTCGGCGATCGCGATCGCTGGCGCGGCCGGACAGGCCGTCGAGATAGTCACCCTCTTCCAGCTGGAGCTCGAGCACTACGAGAAGATCACCGGCGACCGCCTGTCCCTCGAGGGCAAGGCCAACCGCCTGGCGCAGATGATCCGCGGGAACCTGCCGGCCGCCATGCAGGGACTCGTCGTGGTTCCCCTCTTCGGCGGCTTCGACGAGCGCCTGGGTGAGGGTCGGATCTTCTTCTACGACGCCACCGGGGGTCGCTGGGAGGAAGACGACTTCCAAACCACCGGCTCCGGTGGGATGCCCGCGAAGAACTCGCTCAAGAAGCGCTGGCGCCCGGGCCTGTCGCGCGAGGAGGCGATCCGCGTGGCCGTCGAAGCCCTGATGGACGCGGCCGAGGACGACTCGGCCACCGGCGGCCCCGACCCGGCGCGCGGCATCTTCCCGAACCTCGTGGCGGTCACCGCCTCCGGCGCGGAAGAGGTCCCCGAGCAGGAGGTCGAGGCGGCTGTCGCGGTCGTCGTGCAGCAGAGGGAGCGTCCGTAGATGTCCTTCATGCCCTACGTGGCGCCCGAGCAGCTGATGAAGGACCGCTCGGACTACGCCCACAAGGGGATCGCGCGCGGCCGATCCGTGATCGGCTGCGAGTACCGGGAGGGGCTGCTCTTCATCGCCGAGAACCCATCCGCGACCCTGCACAAGATCAGCGAGATCTACGACCGGATCGCGTTCGCGGGTGTCGGGAAGTACAGCGAGTTCGAGGACCTGAGGATCGCGGGCGTGCGGCTCGCCGACATCCGCGGGTACTCCTACGGGCGCGAGGACGTGAAGGCCCGCGACCTCGCGAACGCGTACTCGCAGTCCCTCTCGATGATCTTCACGCAGCAGATGAAGCCGTACGAGGTCGAGATCCTGGTGGGCGAAGTGGACGGCGGCGCCGTCGGCACTGCCCTGTACCACGTGCTGTTCGACGGCAGCGTCACGGACGAGCACGGATACATCGCGATCGGCGGCCATGCCGAGGATCTGATGGAGGAGTTGCGCCAGCGCTACCAGGAGGGGTGGGACCTGACCACGGCGGTCAAGACCTGCGTCCAGGTCCTCGGCGCGCCCGAGAGCCGCACGATCGAGCCGGTGGCGATCGAGGCCGGCGTGCTCGACCGCACGCGCACCCACCGCCGGAAGTTCCGCCGCCTCGACGACGACGAGATCGCGCGGATCCTGAGCGGCTGACGGTCCTTCGTCCTCCCGCCGTTCGACCCCGGCGGGCCTAGACTCGGCCCATGGACCGGCGGATCTTCGGGCTCGAGAACGAGTACGGGGTTACCTGCACCTTCCGGGGACAGCGGCGCCTGTCGCCCGACGAGGTCGCCCGCTACCTGTTCCGCAGGGTCGTGCACTGGGGTCGGTCGTCCAACGTCTTCCTCGAGAACGGAGCCCGCCTGTACCTGGACGTCGGCTCGCATCCGGAGTACGCCACACCCGAGTGTGACAGCGTGAGCGAGCTCGTCACGCACGACAAGGCGGGGGAGCGGATCCTGGAGGGCCTGCTGGGCGCGGCCGAGATGCGCCTGCACGAGGAGGGCATCAGCGGCCAGGTCTATCTGTTCAAGAACAACACGGACTCTGCCGGGAACTCCTACGGATGCCACGAGAACTACCTGGTGGCGCGCCACGGCGAGTTCGCGCGGATGGCCGACGTGCTGATCCCCTTCTTCGTGACGCGTCAGATCTACTGCGGTGCAGGCAAGGTGCTCCACGGACCTCGCGGAGCCCAGTTCTGCATCTCCCAGAGGGCGGAGCACATCTGGGAAGGCGTATCGAGCGCGACCACCCGGTCGCGCCCGATCATCAACACCCGGGACGAACCGCACGCCGACGCCGAGCGCTTCCGCAGGCTGCACGTGATCGTCGGCGACTCGAACATGAGCGAGTTCACCTCGTTCCTGAAGGTGGGCGTCACCGACCTCGTGCTCCGGATGGTCGAGGGCAACACGGTGATGCGCGACCTCACCCTCGAGAACCCGATCCGCGCGATCCGGGAGATCTCTCACGACACGACCTGCAAGCGGAAGGTCAAGCTCGCGAACGGCCGCGAACTCTCGGCCATAGAGCTCCAGACCGAGTACTACGAGAAGACCGCGAGATTCATCGAGCGCCGCGGCCCCGACGAGCTCTCGAAGCAACTCCTGGAGGAGTGGCGCGAAGCGCTCGAGGTCCTCGCAGAGGGCGACCCCGAGCGCCTGGCCCGCAAGGTCGACTGGGTTACGAAGCGCCTGATGATCGAGCGTTACATGGCCAAGCACGATCTGCCTCTGGCCTCGCCCAAGGTGGCCCTCCTCGACCTGGCCTACCACGACGTGAACCGCGCCCGCGGCCTCTACTACCTGATCGAGAAGGCCGGGAAGGTCGAGCGCGTCGCGACCGACAGGGAGATCTCGCGCGCGATGCGGGAACCCCCCCAGACCACCCGCGCCAAGCTCCGCGGCGACTTCATCAAGCAGGCCAAGGCCAAGCGCCGGGACTACACCGTGGACTGGGTCCACCTCAAGCTCAACGACCAGGCTCAGCGCACCGTGCTCTGCAAGGACCCGTTCAAGAGCGTGGACGAGCGGGTCGAGCAGCTGATCGCGCACATGTGATGCCGGAAAGGGTGCGATCGGTTCGCGCGCCGGCTGCGCGCACGTCGAGCTACTCGGTAGGCGAGCGCCATCGCCGCGTTCCGACCGCCATGCGGCCGGCCAGCACGCCGGCGGCCCCGGCGGCCAGGAAGAGCGCCGGATCCTCGGCCGCGCCGCGGCCCATGGACCTGACCCTGACGCCCCTGCGTTCGAGCTCGGCGACAGCCGGCTCGCCGGCCACCTCGACGAGCTGATGCCGCTCCTCGAGCTTCGCGGCGCGCAGAGCGCCCCAGACGGCGTCGCGCTCGGCCTCGTCCTCCAGGACCGGTACCGGCACGTTCGTCTCGACCAGGCAGACCTTGGACAGGATCGTGAGCGTGTGATGGGACACCCCTCGATGACGCGGCCGATCGTCCGCGAACGACACCCGAAGCGCGGGGACGGGACGTCCGCCCAGGGAAGCCGCAGCGTTCAGCGCGTTCCCGCTCGCGAGGGCGCTCACGCCCCACGTGGTGTCGGTTCCCAGATTGCCCGGCCCGTCGGCGACCACGATCAATTCGGCCCCGAGGACCTCCTTGGCCGCGAGCATCCCCGTCCAGACCGTCACGGCCTCCAGCTCGCCCCCGAACGCCTGCCCGCAGGTGATCCAGCCGTCCAGCAGCCCCGCGTCGCGCAGCTCGACCACCAGTCTCGAGAAAGCCCCCGCAAGCGCGGCGCCGTCGGTCATCACGTAGATCACGCGCGCATCCTCACCGGCGACCTTGGCCCCGGCGGCGACGGCGGCGATCATCGAATGCAGGGGGGCGCACACGACGGGCGTCCCCTCGAGCCCCGAGGAACCCTCGAGCGCGTCCCGATGGGACTCCTCCACTGAGGCGACGACCGTCTGGAGCGGCGTGTAGCGGGCCTTCATCACGCGACCGGGGAGCGGCTGCTCCGGCATCGCCGGGTCCACTCCGCGCAGCACGGCCACCACTAGGTGCACCCCGCCGGTGCCCAGACCGAGCTCGACCGCGGTGGTGTTCAGCAGCACCTCGTCGCCGGCCGTCACCGGTCCGACCAGGTCGGGATACGCGATCGCGCGAGCGATGTGGTGCGCGCCCGCGATCGCGACCTCGAGCTCGTGGGCCCCGGGGCGCGCCTCGCCGAGCGCGGTCACCACGCCGCGACGCAGGCGGATCACGAACGGCTCCGGTCGGGCGGCATCGCCCCGATATGATGCCCCACGATGGAGCCGCTCGAACGACTGCTGAACCTGGTCGGGCTCCTGCTCGAGACCCGCTGGCCCCTCACCTTCGAACAGATCAGGGAGGCCATGCCCGAAGCCTACGGCGGCGAGAACCTCGACAGCGCCAAGCGGAAGTTCGAACGCGACAAGGACGACCTGCGGAATTACGACATCCCGCTCGAGCTCCGCGACATGGACGCCTGGGGCTCCGAGCAGGGATACGTGATCCCGAAGGACGGGTACTACCTGCCGGAGATCTCGTTCACCCCGGAGGAGATGGCGGCCCTGTTCGTCGCGGCGCAGACGGGCGGGCAGGATCCCGCCGCGGAGCAGGCGGTGCGCAAGCTCCTGTACGGAGCGGAGGGGGGCGTGCTCGCGGGACTCGCGGCGAGCCCGCTGGCCTCCGGCTCCGACACGCCCAGCCGGACGCTTCTCGCCGCGGCCGACGCGGCCTCGCGCCAGCGCCGGGTGAGCTTCGGGTACCGGACATCGGAGGGGCAGGCATCGGAGCGCGACGTCGACGCGTACGCCATGGTGTGCCGGGGGGGACATTGGTACCTCGTGGGCCACGACCGCGAGCGCCAGGACGTTCGCGCCTTCCGGCTGTCCCGACTCACGACCGAGGTCGCGGACCTGGGGGAGGGCGCTGCACCGCCGGAGGGGTTCCGCGCGGCCGATCACGTCCAGGCCGGGCCCTGGACCGCGGGCGAACCGAACGAAAGGGCGACGGTCGCCTTCTCTCCCGACGTCGCTTGGTGGGCCACGACCGGTCTTCAGGGCGCGCGCGTCTCTCCCCCTCGAGACGACGGCTGGGTCGAGGCCTCGGTGCCGCTGGTCGACGAGGCCGCGCTCGTGGGGTGGCTCCTCACGTTCGGCCCCGACGCCGAGGCGATCGCGCCCGGTGCCTTCCGAGCCGAGGTCGTCCGTCGCCTCCAGGAGGCGGCACGTGGAGGCTGAGCGCCCTCGTGCCGCCAGGGCCTCGGAGCGCCTGGGCCGGATGCTCGTCGTCGTGCCCTATCTGGTTCGCCACCCCGGGACCGAGCTCGCGGAGGGCGCCCGCTTGTTCGACATCCCGGAGGAGGAGCTGCGCGCCGACCTGATGCTGCTCTTCATGGCGGGCCTGCCGCCGTACGATCCCGGCGACCTCATCGACGTGGAGATCGACGAGGGGCGCGTGTACATCTCGATGGCCGACCAGTTCGCGCGGCCACTGAAGCTCTCGCGGAACGAGGCTCTGGCCCTCTATCTCCGGGGTACGGAGCTGCTCGCCACGCCCGGCCTTCCCGAGGCGAGCGCCCTGAAGGGGGCCCTTGACAAGCTGGCGGAGGGCCTGGGAGCCGAGACCCTCGGCGAGGCGGGGCGGATCGCCACCGCCGAGGCAGGCAGGCCGGCGGAGCTCCTGAACACGCTCCGCGACTCCGCCCGGGACCGGGCGCGCCTTCGGATCGATTACTACGCCCACTCGTCGGGGGAGTGGAGCACCAGGGAGATCGATCCCGAGGAGGTCTTCTCGAGCCTCGGCAACTGGTACGTGGCGGCCTGGGACGTCTCGAACGACGCCGAGCGGCTGTTCCGCGCCGACCGGATCCGGAGCGCGGAGCGGACCGGGGAGGTCTTCTCACCGCGCGGGCTCTCGGGCGCGGGGCGCGCCCTCTACACCCCCACCGACGAAGACGTGGCCGTCCGGCTCCTGCTCGCCCCCGGCGCCCGGTGGGTGGCCGACTACTACGCGGTCCGAGACCCCGTCGAGCGCCCCGGCCGCGCCCTCGAGCTGACGCTTCCTTCCAAGCGACTGGGCTGGGTCGCCGGCCTGCTCCTTCGCCTAGGTTCCGACGCTCAGATCCTCGACCCTGCCGACCTGCGGGAACGCGTGAAGGACCTGGCCGAACGGACCCTGGCCCGGTACCGACAGACCTAGTTTCCGAACCGCCCCTTCGGGGTAGTCCCCATCCCTCTCCGGCGGCTCAAGCACCCCGCCCCGTGGGCCGATAGCTCCGTTGAGATGACTACCATCCGGACGACCTGCCCCCGTTGCGGCGAAGTGGACATGGGTCCCGAGGCCATCCTCCTGTCGGTCCGAGAGAACGGCCGGGAGGGGAGCTACCGGTTCCGCTGCCCGAACTGCGCCGACGACGTGCAGAAGCGCGCCGACCGCAAGATCGTCGCCCTCCTCGTGTCGGCTGGGGTAGACATCGAGCGAGGCGACGGCGGCGAGGTGGACGCGGAGATGCTCTTCGATCACGAGGACGCCCACGGACCGGAGAACCCCGAGCGGGCGCCCGACGGCCCGCCGCTCTCGGTGGACGACCTGATCGAGTTCCACTACCTGCTGCAGGACGACCGGTACATCCAGGACTTCCTCGCTACGCAGTAGTCCTTGTAGCATCGATCCGTGCGCGCCTGGCTCCTGTGGTGGTTCGTCGTGTCCATCGTTGCGCTGGGCGCGCTCGGCGCGATCTGCGTCGGTCTCTTCAAGCGCCTGATGGTCCTCGGGAGGGCCCTCCAGCGGTTCCAGGACGAGGTGAGGCCCGCCGCCGAGGAGATCTCGCGAGGCGGCGCCCGCGCTGCTGCTCGTGCGGGCGGGGAGCGACCGTCACCCCGCGCCTAGAGACACCGGGGTAGACTCTCCGCGAGGCTGCCTTCCATGCTGAACATCGGTCCCCTCGAGATGCTGATCGTCATCCTCATCGCCCTCGTGGTGGTGGGACCGCGCCGGCTGCCCGAGCTCGGGCGGACGATCGGCGCCGCGCTCCGCGAGCTCCGCAAGGCTCAAGAGGAGGTCCGGAAGAACCTCCAGCTCGAGGAGCTCGACGACGTGCGCCGCGAGATCTCGGACGCCCAGCGCGGCATGCGGGAGGCGCTGCTCGACCCTCTGCTCGACCCTCCGAAGAGCGGCAACGGTGCAGCCCCCGGGACCGCTCCGGTGGAGCCCGCGGCCGCTCCGACGCAGCAACCCGAGCCGGCAGCTCGTGGGGAGGCCGCGGCACCGGGCGCTCCGGACGAGCCCGTTCCCGCCCCTGCGGCGGAAGCCGTGGCAACCGAGCCCGAGCCCGAGACGGAGTAGCGGCGGAGCCGCGACCACACTACCGATGGCGATCATCCCGAGGCTGCGTCGCAGGGGTCCCAAGGACCCCGGCGGCACGATGACGATCATCGAGCACCTCGAGGAGCTCCGCTACCGGCTGGTCCTCGCGATCGGGTCGATCGGCGTCGGCTCGATCGCCGGATGGTTCCTCTACCCGCCGGTGATCCGGATCCTCAAGGCCCCGTACTGCCGCTACCAAGCTACGGTTCCGGAGGCATCGCGCCTCACTAGGAGCTGCACGTTCATCTACCTGAGCCCCCTCGACGGCGTGCTGATCAAGCTGAAGGTCGTCGTCTTCCTGGGGCTCGCCATCGCCCTGCCTTTCGTGCTCTACCAGCTGTGGGCCTTCATCGTCCCGGGGCTCAAGTCGAGCGAGCGGAGGATGGCGATCCCGTTCGTGCTCTCCTCGACCGTCCTGTTCGCGCTCGGAACGCTGGTCGCCTACGTCACGCTGCCGAAGGCGCTGGGATTCCTGCTCGGCTTCGCGGGCCCCAGCAACTTCACGGCGGTCCTCACGGGCGATCGATACCTCTCGTTCGCGATCCTCGTGGCGGTCGCGTTCGGGATATCGTTCGAGTTCCCGCTGGTGCTGATCTTCCTGTCGATGGTCGGGATCATCTCCAGCCAGAAGATGCGCAGCTCGCGCCGGCCCGCCCTCCTGTTCATCTCGATCTTCGCGGCCATCATCACCCCCAGCTCCGACCCCTACTCGATGCTGGCCATGACGATCCCGATGTACCTGTTCTACGAGGCGGCTATCATCGTCACCCGGCTCATGGGGAAGTAGATGGCGATCAAGGGCAAGACCAGGAGCAAGACCAAGGCGCGAACGGTGGCCCGCCCGCCCAGGCCTGTGCCCGTGGAGGTGAAGCCGCCCTTCTTCCTTCGCCGGTGGGTCCAGGTCTCCGGAGCGCTCCTTTGCGGCGCCGCGGCTGTGGCCGTGCTGATCTGGGCCACGAACGGTCTCCGCGAAGACCGGCGGCGGGCCGCGAAGGCCGCGTCCGGCGCCTCTGCCCGAAGGGCCGTGGCGCTCTGGAAGGCCGAGGTCGACGGCGCGATGGCGAAGATCGGGTTCGACGACCAGACGAGGACCGCAGCCGCGTTCACCGATCTCTCCGGCCTGCTGGACCAGATGTCGAAGGGCAAGACCCCCGACGGGTCGGCAGCTTCCGCCGCCACGGCCGAGAAGAACCTCAAGGACGCGGCCGGCACCTTGAACAAGCTCACCTCCGAGTCGATCGGCGGCAAGGGCCTGAGCGCCTTCGAGGCCGGAGCCCTGCTCCAGTCGCGTGCGGCGATGGCCCAGGCGCTCCAGACCGAGCAGCAGGTGGCCGGCTTGATCCAGATCGCGTCCTCCGCCCATGGCGCGACGCGGAAGGACCTGGTCCAGCGGGCCCAAGCGCTGGAGGGCGTCGCCAAGGCGGGGTTCGACGGCGGCTACCAGATGTACTTCGACGTGGCTTACTCGCTGGGCCTCGTGCAACCCGCGGGGCCGATCCCGGCGGGCGGCGCGCCCCCGGGGTCGTCGGGCTGATCGGGGAAGCATGACTGGCTCGGCTCCGGTCGTCGTGGTGGCGAACCCCACCGCCGGTCGCGGCAAGTCGGGCAGGGTCATCGGGAAGGTCGACGTCCTGCTGCACGACCTCGGCGTGGCGCACGAGATCCGCGTGTCGGAGTCGGCGGCCGACATGGAGTCGCTCGCGGCGCGCGCGGCCGCGGACGGAGCCGAGATCGTCGCCGCCCTGGGGGGCGACGGCTCGGCCAACTGCGTCGCGAACGGCCTCCTCGGAACCGCCGCCGCGTTCGCGATGCTGCCGGCGGGCAGGGGCGACGACTTCGCGAAGGCGATCGGCGCCGGCAAGCTCGAGGCGGCGGTGAGGATGGTCGCCTCACCGAACATCCAGCCGATCGATGTCGTGCGTCTGGTGGCCGGCGCCACCGAGCGCCACTACGTGAACATCGCGGGCGCCGGGTTCGACTCCGACGTGAACGAGACCGCCAACTCGATGAACGTGAACCTGGGTGGCACGGGCACGTACGTGGCGGCCCTCCTGAAGACGCTCCGCAGGTTCAGCCCAGCCCGGTTCGGGATCGTCGTGGACGGCGAGTCTATCGAGCTCTCGGCGATGCTCGTCGTCGTGGGCAACGGCCGGGCTTACGGCGGCGGCATGAAGATCCTGCCGGAGGCTTCCCTCATCGACGGCTTGCTCGACGTCTGCGTGGTCGAGGAGCTCTCCACCGCAGCATTCCTGCGCGCTTTCCCACGGGTCTTCCGCGGAACCCACACCACCCACCCCAAGGTGCGGATGCTCCGGGGTCGCAACGTGAAGATGGAGGCCGACCGCCGGGTGCAGGTATACGCGGACGGCGAGCGCGTGGGTCCGCTCCCGGGGATCTTCGAGATCGTCCCCGGGGCGCTGCGCGTGGTCGTTCGTCCGGATGCCGAGGCGGTGAGGTAGGTGGACGGTCTGCTGCTGGTGCACGCGTTCCCCCTGGACGCGAGGATGTGGGAGCCGCAGCTCGCGGCCTTCGACGCGAGCGGGGTTGCGATCGTCGCGCCTCACCTGCCCGGTTTCGGCGGCACCCGGGCAGCGCCCGGAGGGATCATGACGATGCGGTCGGCCGCCGCCGTGTGCCTCCATGAGATGGACGCCGCCGGCCTGGACCGGGCCGTCGTCTGTGGCCTCTCGATGGGCGGGTACGTGGCGCTCGAGCTCTGGCGGCAGGCCGGCGAGCGCGTCGTGGGGCTCGTGCTCGCGAACACGCGAGCCGAGGCCGACACGCGGGCGGCCGCCGACAGGCGTCGGGACCTGGCCGGGCGGCTCCACCGCGAGGGCAACGTGCTCGCCGCGAGCCCGCCCCCGCTGCTGGGGGCAGGTGCCGGCGAGGATCTCTGGGATCGCGTCCGGGGACTGATCGGCGATCAGTCCCCGGACGCGATCGCGGCGGCTGCGCTGGGGATCGCCGGGCGCCCCGACTCCACGCCGGATCTTCCCGGCATCCACGTCCCAACCCTCGTGATAACAGGATCGGCCGACACGCTGATCCTGCCCGAGGCTACCGCCGCCATGGCCGACCAGATCCCGGGTGCGGCTCTCGCCGTGATCGAGGGGGCGGGCCACCTCACCAACCTTGAGGCCCCCGAGGAGTTCAACCGGCTACTCGAGGAGCACCTGGCGCGCTCCGGGCTGATCCCGGGCTGATCCCGGGCTGATCCCGGGCTTGGCGGGCGGACGGCGCTGGGCACCCGCCTACACTGACTGCGTGACCGACCCCTCAATGTTCGCCTCGCGGTACCCGGTCCCGCTCGACGGTTTCCAGCT
This sequence comes from Actinomycetota bacterium, assembly GCA_016201135.1. Classification (GTDB taxonomy): domain Bacteria; phylum Actinomycetota; class UBA4738; order UBA4738; family HRBIN12; genus JACQDK01. The sequence continues at coordinate 16,802 of JACQDK010000051.1, read as the reverse complement.
GGAGGCCGTCCGCGCGCTGGACTCCGGCGGCTCGGTGCTGGTCGCCGCCCCGACGGGTTCGGGCAAGACGGTCGTGGCCGAGTTCGCGATCGACCGCGCGCTCGACCTGGGCGGCAAGGCCTTCTATACGACGCCCCTCAAGGCCCTCTCGAACCAGAAGTTCGGAGACCTGGTCGCCATCCACGGCGCCGCGCGGGTCGGCCTGCTCACCGGCGACAACACGATCAACTCCGAGGCGCCGGTGGTCGTCATGACCACCGAGGTTCTACGCAACATGCTCTACGAGAGGAGCCCGACCCTCGAAGGGCTCGTTTCGGTGGTGCTGGATGAGGTGCACTACCTCCAGGACCCCTACCGCGGCGCCGTCTGGGAGGAGGTGCTGATCCACCTGCCCCTCTCGGTCTCCGTCGTGTGCCTGTCCGCCACGATCTCGAACGCCGAGGAGTTCGGTAAGTGGATCGGGACCCTGCGCGGGGAGACCCGCGTGGTGATCGAGGAGAAGCGTCCCGTCCCGTTGGAGCACCACTACCTGATCGGCCATCGCCTGCATCCGATGCACGTGGAGCAGGACGGGGTACTGCTGCCGAACCCCTACGTGGTCTCGCTCGACCAGCAGGAGCTGAAGACCAAGACCTACTACCGGCGGGGGAGCGGGGTCGCCCAGCACGAGCGGATCGCGCGACCGCGCGAGGGCCATCGCCGGGTCTACGTTCCCCGCCGCGAGGAGGTCGTGGAAGTCCTTGCAGAGCAAGGGATGCTGCCTGCCATCTACTTCGTGTTCAGCCGCGCAGGCTGTGACCGGAGCGTCCAGTGGCTCCGCGAGGCGGGGCTTCGGCTCACGACGCGCGACGAGGCCGAGCGGATCCGAGAGTTCGCCGAGCTTCGATCCGCGTGGATGGACGAGGACGACCTCGTCGCTCTCGGGTTCTCCGACTTCCTCGAGGCGCTCACGCGGGGAGTCGCCTCGCATCACGCGGGCATGCTTCCAGTGTTCAAGGAGACCGTCGAGGAGCTGTTCGAGGCCGGGCTCGTGAAGGTCGTGTTCGCCACGGAGACGCTCTCGCTGGGCATCAACATGCCGGCCAGGACCGTCGTGATCGAGGACCTCTGGAAGTTCCAGGGTGAGCGGCACGAGATCCTCACGCCGGGGGAGTACACGCAGCTCACCGGGCGGGCCGGGAGGCGCGGGATAGACGAGCTGGGCCACGCCGTGGTCGTGTATCAGCGCCAGGTGCCGTTCGAGCGCGTCGCCACGCTCGCGGGCACGCGCACGTACGACCTCACCTCCTCGTTCCGCCCCTCCTACAACATGGCGGTGAACCTCGTTCGCAACTACACCACCGAACAGGCGCACCAGCTCTTGAACTCCTCCTTCGCGCAGTTCCTCGCCGATCGCGCCGTCGTCACGCTCGAGCGGCAGCTGCAGGCCGACCGGGAGGCCCTCGAGGGCTACCGGAGCAACATGGTGTGTCACCTCGGCGACTTCGAGGAGTACTGGGAGCTCCTCGGTCGGGCAACGCGCGTCCGACAGGAGGATCTGCAGGGACGCGAACGGGCCCTGTCGGGCGCGGTACGCGAGGCCGTCGCGGGGCTGCGGCCGGGGGAGGTGATCTTCGTGCCCCGCGCCCGGCGCCGCGGGCTCGCGGTGGTCGTCTCGAGCCGCGACGGCAAGCCCACCGTCTTGGCGCAGGATCGGCAGTTCTTCAGGGTGTCGGCGAAGGACTTCGACGAGCCGCCCGCCGTCCTCACTCGCATCCCGCTTCCGCGATCCGGCAGCGCCCGGAGCGCCCGGTACCGCCGCGACGTGGCGGCGCGTCTGGTCAGCCTGCAGGTGAGGCCCCCTCGGGCCGAGCGTCCCCGCCTCGACCCCAAGGCCGAGCAGGAGGCGCAGGAGTTGGAGGAGAGGGCCGGAGTCCATCCCTGCCACGGCTGCCCCGAGCGCGCCAAACACGAGCGGTGGGCGCGGCGGGCAGACGAAGTCGAGCGGAGGATCCATGGGACCGACCGGCGGATCCGCACCCGCACCGAGACCCTCGCGCGACAGTTCGACCGCGTGCTGGCGGTGCTCCGCGACCTCGGTTACGTGGCGAACTGGGAGCTGGCGCCCAAGGGCAGGATGCTGGCGCGGATCTACGGCGAGGGCGACATCCTGGTCGGGGAGGCCCTCTACTCAGATCTGTTCGCGGACCTCTCGCCATCTGAGACCGCGTCGCTCGTGTCGACGATGGTGTACGAGTCGCGTGAGAGGACCCCCGCGCCGGGCCGGGCGCCGACCCTGCCGACCGAGGAGCGCCTCGATCTCCTGCGCCGGATCTGGCGTCGCGTCCGGCACGCCGAGGACGAGCAGGGGGTGCAGCTCTGTCGGGAGCTCGACGCGGGCTTCGCGACGCCCGTCTTCCACTGGGCAGAGGGCAAGCCGCTCGAGGACGTCCTGGCCGAGACGGAGATGGCGCCCGGCGACTTCGTCCGCAACTGCAAGCAGCTCGTCGACCTCCTCCGGCAGATCGAGGAGGTCGCCGGAGAGCCGACCTCCGGCCAGATGCACCGCGCGCGCGAGGCCGTCCTGCGCGGCGTCGTCGCGTACACCGGCGTGTAGCTACGCTGGGAACCCATGGACGCGAGCGCCTTCGGCGAGCTCACCGTGATCGCGAGCCCCGCCGCGGGCGACGGCGGCGTCCGGGAGCGCCTGCCCGATCTCGAGCGCGCCCTCCGGGATAGGGGCCTACCCTACGTCCTTCGCGTGGCAGGCTCGGCCGAGGAGGCCACCCGGACGGCGAGCGAGGCCCTGCGGGCCGGAGGGCGGTTCGTCGTGGCCGTCGGCGGCGACGGCACGGTCCAGCACGTCCTGAACGGGCTCTTCGAGAGCGGTCGCACGATCGTGCCTGAGCCCGTCCTGGGAGTTGTGGGCGCCGGCACCGGGTGCGACCTGCTTCGCACGTTCGGTCTTCCCGGCGACGTCGAGGGCGGCGCCGGCCACCTGGCCGGCGACAACGTGTATCCGTTGGACGTGATGAAGGTGACGTTCACGCTGCCGGGCGGCGAGCGCTCCACCCGCTACGCGCACAACCTCGCCGAGGTGGGGCTTGGTGCCGCCGTGGCGCGCCGGACCTCGGGCCTGCCCCGGTGGACCGGGAGGGCCCGCGGCTTCCTGGGTTTCTGGCTCGCGTTCGCACGCTCGCGCGTCGAGCACGTGAAGGTCGAGGCTGACGCGAAGGTCTACGAGGGACCGGCCTTCAACGTCGTGGTGGCGAACGCCCAGTTCACCAGCGGAGGGCTCCGCCTGTCCCCACGGTCGTTCCCGGGCGACGGGGTGCTGGACGCGCTCGTCTTCGCGGGACCCCGCTCGGACGCCCTCACGTTGTTGCCGCGCATCTTCCGCCACGGCGACCACGTTCCCGATCCGCGCATCCACGAGCTCCGGGCGAGGATCCGCGTGGCCGTGGAAGCGGACCGGCCGCTCCAGATCGTGGCGGACGGACAGATGCTCGGGCTCACTCCCGCGACCTTCCAGATCATGCCCCGACAGGTGTTGTTGAAGCTGTAGGGTGCCCAGATGAGCGATCGCTTCGCGCAGCGGCTCGAGCGAGCGGCCGCCGAGGCCGCCGAGGCCGGGTTCGCAGCGGTGATCGTGGCACCCTTTCCGGACCTGCGGTACCTCACCGGCTACGATCCGCCGCCCCTGGAACGGCTGACGCTCCTCGTGCTCCGTCCCGGCTCGGACCCTGTGCTGATAGTCCCGGCGCTCGAACGACCGCTCGCGCTCGCATCACCGGTTGGCCCGCGGCTCGAGGTGCTCGGATGGGCCGACGGCGACGACCCATACGAAGCCGCGGCCGCCGTCCTTCCCGGCGAAGGCAGGATCGCGGTGGGGGACAGGACGTGGGCGACGCACCTCCTGGGCCTGCAATGGCGGCGCCCGAAGGTCGGCTTCCTGCCGGCCTCGCAGGTGATCTGGCGACTGCGGGCTGTGAAGGACGACCAGGAGCTCGCCACCCTGGCCCGCGCCGGGCGCGCGGCCGACGAGACGTTCCGGCAGACCTGCGCGCTGCCGTTCGAGGGGCGCCGCGAGGAGGAGGTCGCGGCCGACCTGCGGCGGCTCCTGGTTGAGAACGGCCACGGCCGCGCCGACTTCTGGATCGTGGCGAGCGGGCCCAACAGCGCCTCCCCCCACCACGCGCCCGGCCGCCGGACGATCCGCGCCGGGGACGCGGTCGTGCTCGACTTCGGCGGAGAGCTGGGCGGGTACTACAGCGACACCACGCGCACCGTCGTCGTCGGGGAGCCTCCTGGCGGCTTCGTGGAGGTCTACGACCTCGTCCGCGAGTCCCAGGAGGCGGCTTTCCGCGCGGTCCGGCCCGGCGTAGCGGCTCAGGACGTCGACCGCGCCGCGCGCGAGGTCATCGGGTCAGCCGGGTTCGGCGACCGCTTCTTCCACCGCACCGGCCACGGGATCGGTCTCGATGTGCACGAACCGCCCTACCTGGTGGAGGGCAACGCCAGCGTGCTGGAGCCGGGCATGACTTTCTCGATCGAGCCCGGGATCTACCTAGACGGGCGCTTCGGCGTGCGGATCGAGGACATCGTCGCCGTGACCGACGACGGCGCGAAGCGTCTCAACCGGTCGAGCCGGGACCTCAAGATCGTCCGCTAGCGCGGACGGACCTTCGTGCCGGCCGGCGTGTCCATTACCTCCAGCCCCATCCCCTGCAAGCGGTCGCGGATCTCGTCGCTCCTGGCGTACTCCTTCTCGTTGCGGGCCTCGTCGCGCTCGGTCACGAGGCGCAGGACCTCCTCGGTCGGCTCCCAGGCCTCGCGGGCATCGCGTTCGAGGTCCAGGCCGAGCACGCCGTCCCAGGACGCGAGCAGCGCGTACTTCTCGCCGTCGGGCACAGCGGCCGAAGAGACCAGCTCGCCCACCACCTTTACTGCGGTGGGCAGGTCGAGATCGTCGGCGATCGCCTCGCGGAACCGCCGATCGAAGGCCCGCGACTCCGCGCTCAGCTCGGCGGCCGGCGGGGCCCACTCGGCCATCCGCTTGCGAAGCTGCCGCACGCGCCGGTCCGCGTCCTCCATCGCCTCCCAGGTGAAGTCCATCTCGCTCCGGTAGCGGGCCTGGAAAGTGAGCCAGCGGAACGCCAGAGGATCGAGGCCCCGCTCGGCCAGCTCGGGCACCCGCACGACGTTCCCGGTGGACTTGGCGATCTTCTGGCCGGCCAGGCGCAGGTGCCCGCCGTGGACCCAAACGTCGATCACCCGGTGGCCCACCGCTCCCTCGGACTGCGCGATCTCGTCCTCGTGGTGGGGGAACCGCAGGTCGGTGCCTCCGGTGTGGATGTCGAAGCGATCGCCCAGGTACTTCATCGACATCGCCGAGCACTCGACGTGCCAGCCGGGGAACCCCTCTCCCCACGGGCTGGGCCACTTCATCAGGCGTCCTGGACCCGCAGCCTTCCACAGCGCGAAGTCGGCGTGGCTCCTCTTGCGCGGGTCGGTCTCCAGGTCCCGGTGCCCCGGGCGCAGCTTGTCGAGCGTGTTGCCCGAGAGCTTGCCGTACTCCGGGAAGCTCGAGACGTCGTAGTACACGCTGCCGGTGTCCACGACGTAAGCGTGGCCGTTGTCGATCAAGCGCTCGGTGAGCTCGATCATGTCGGGGACGTGCTCGGTGGCCTTCGGCAGGACGTCCGGGCGGCGGATGCCGACCGCGAGGGCGTCCTCGAGCGCGGCCGCGGTGTACTTCTCGGCGATCTCAAGCGGCTGAAGTCCCTCGTCCTCCATGGCGAGGAGCATCTTGTCGAGGGCTTCGGGAGACGACTCGTCGGTCATGTGCCCGACATCGGTGATGTTCATGACCTGCGTGACCTTCAGGCCCTCGAGCTCCAGCGCCCGCCGGATCAGGTCGGCCAGCATGAACGTGCGCAGGTTACCCAGGTGCATGTACCGGTAGACCGTGGGTCCGCACGTGTACATGCGCACGTGGCCGTCCTCGATCGGGACGATCTCCTGGACCTGCCTGGTGAGCGAGTTGAACAGGCGCATGGGAGGCAAGGATACCCGGGGTCCTCACGCCGGTCCCGCAGCGTCGGTGCCGCTAGGAGCGCTTCGCGGGGTCGCCGCCCTGCTCGTCGTCGGGTAGACCCGCGGCCTTGACGATCCGGGGCATCGGCGGCGCCGCGCCCAGCTCGCCGTTCCCGACAGCCGCGACGCCGGCGCCGACGGGCGCCGGCGGGACCGGCACCGGGATCCGGCCTTCGACGCCGGAGTACTCCTTGTGGGCCCGGACGACCGCTTCGTGGTACTCCTCGAGCTCGCTCCTGAATCGAGGATCGTGGTACGGACGCCCGTCGACGATCGCCCCTGTGCCGCCCTCGATCACCGCGACGACGTCGTCGCCCGTGATCGTCTTGTGGGCCTCCAGAGCGTGAGCCACCGCGAGCACGTGATGTCTGTTCTCGTCGAGCAGGGTCCACGTCTTCTCGTACAGCTCCTGCAGGCGGGTCTCCACGCGCTTGCCGAACTCGCTGTCCAGCATCTGGCGGTCGGTCCCGTCCTCGACCGGCTGCGCCCCGCGCAGGGATCCGGGTGTAACCGCGATCGAGCCGATCGTGCTCCCCATCGCGAAGATGCCCTCCATCAGCATCGCGAGCCGTGTGGCGTTCTGCATGTCTCCGGCGACGCCGCGGGAGTTGTCGCCGTCGAAGAACAGCCGCTCGCCCGCGAGCGACGCCAGGGACGTCATGATGTCGATCTCGTCCTCAGAGCGCCAGCTCGTGAAGAGGTCCTCGACCGGGATCGGCGAGACGAACCCGCCTACCGCTCCTCGCCGCTCGATCGTCGCGATGTCGATCACGTCCGTGCCGGGAAGCAGGTGCGCCGCCACGGCGTGACAGGCCTCGTGCACTGCGACCGCGTGCCGCTCCCTCTCGACGTATTCCCAGTCGTCCGGAAGGCCGTGCTCCTTGAACTGCTTCGCCTGGATCACGTCCTTCCAGCCGACCGAGTCACGGCCGTCGCGGATCGCTATCACGAGCGCCTCGTTCACGATGTCCTTGATCGACGCTCCGGACGCGTAGGGCGTGATCGTGGCGAGCTTCGTGACCTGCTCGTCGGTCAGCTCGTGCTTCACCCGATCGAGGTAGTACACGAAGGTGGCCTTGCGGCCGTCGACGTGCGGATATCCGACCCGATACTTCCGGTCGATCCGGCCGGGTCGGAGCATCGCCTCGTCGAGCACCTGAGGCTGGTTCGTCGCGAAGATGTGCAGGATCCGATACTTCGGTGGGGGCTTGGGCTTCATGCCGAGCAGCCGACGGACCACTCGGTTGACGAAGCCGCGAGGCTTCTTGAGGCCGTCCATCTCGGACAGCAGGGCTTGCAGCGTACCCATGCCCCCGCCACCCATGCCACCCATCACGATCCCTCTCCGTCGAGGGCGCTCCAGCAGCGAGCCGGGCGGCGACATCAGGAAGAGGGACTCGCGCCCGATCTCTGAGACGTACGCGATGCCGTTGCAGGCCGGAACCGCGGCCCAGGGCGAAGACGCCTCCTCGAAGTTCCACCCGCCCGAGATGGCACCGCGGTTCCCCAGCGAGTCGGCCTCGTCGAAGAACACGATCACGCCGCCGTAGCGGGTGGCGAGCTTCCGCAGCTTTCGGTACAGGCCCTTGACCTTCAAGATCCCGACCCCGAAGAACATGTTCATGAATGCGCCGGGCTCGACGAACACGAAGGGTTTGGCTGTCTCGCCGGCTACGGCCTGAGCCATGAGCGTCTTGCCGGTCCCCGGAGGTCCCCACAGGAGGATCCCGCTGGGCACGTAGCCGCCGCGCCGCTCGATCGACTCGGGATCCTCGAGGAAGATCATGTTCTCGCGCACGCGGTCGAGCACCGCGTCCTGTCCCTTGACATCGCTGAAGCGCGTCTCGATGTCGTCGGGCATGTAGGTCTGCACGCCGCCCTTCGACATGAACCAGAAGATCGCGACGAACTGCATGACCCCCAGGGAGATGATGAAGACGTACTGCAGGACCGACGGGAGAGCCCGGAAGAGCAGCATCGGCGCCCGCAGCACGCCCTCGATCGGGCTGATGTGGCGCTGCTCGGGGCCGAACACGTAGGTCGAGGAGACGTACACGCCGACGATCCAGAGCAGCAGCAGGATCCAGGTCAGGCGGCCGAGGCGGTACCGGACCCATGGGTCGATCCGGTTCCGCGCCGAGTCGCTCCGCTGCCCGAACCGCTTCCAGAGCCCGTAGTACGCGGGCACGTGCTCCTGGACGAAGTAGTGCGTCTGGCGAACGACCTCCAGCCCCGCCAGTCCTGCGAGCATCCAGTACGAGTGCATGCCACGCCGGACGGCCAGACCGAAGGTTCCCGAGTCGCCGAAGCTCGCCCAGGAAAGGAACCCGAAGCCCGCCGAGAACAGGAGGAACAGTCGGATCCGGTCCCACCAGCCCGTTGGCTTTCTCGTCGTGCGCTCGGACTCCTTAGGGCGGCTCCGGAATGTGGCCTGCGGCGACCTGCCCGGATCTCCGTTGCCCTGCTCGCTCATGGATGGTCCTCTCGGCGTCGTGCAACACCCTCGGGGCCCCGCGGGCCACCCGGTCATTATCGGTCTTCGGCGCCGTCAAGGGGGAGGCTTGACCTGCACGATCCTCAGGTCGCCAGCGGGCGGTCCTCGAAGGGGATCGAGAGCGCGATCGTGGTGCGGGTCTGCACGTTCCCCTTCTCGCGGAGGCGCCGGATCAGGTCCTCCAGGTCCGAGGTGGTCTTCGTCCGCACCTTGAGGACGTAGTTCGCCTCGCCGGCCACGCTGTAGCAGGCCTCGACCTCGGGGAACTCCCCGACCCGTTCGGGAAGGTCGTCGGGCTCGGACGGGTCCAGAGGGATCGCCGCGATGAGGGCCGTGACGTAAAGACCCAGGGCCTCAGGGGCGATCACCGCCCGATACCCGCGGATGACGCCGGCCTGCTCGAGCTTGCGAACGCGCTCGTGCACCGCGGAGGCGGACATCCCCACGCGGGTGGCGACGTCGGCGTACGTGGCCCGGGCGTCCTCCTGCAGCGCCGCGACGATCTCGAGGTCCCTCGCGTCCAGCACGGGACAATCATAGGGGGAGCCCTCCGGGGGAGTGAAGCGTACCCGGACGGGCGATTGCCGGCGCGCGGCCCAACCGGTACAACCGCCGAACATCGTTCGCGGCCCCACCTCCTCCCGGGCCCCGGGAAGGAGGTCGTGGGGTGTCCGCCCGTAGGGCCAGGAGCGCAGCGCGCATCGATCCGGTCCCGAAGCCGGGTGGCGGCGTCCGGCTCCTCGCCACCCTCGACCCAGCCGACGCCCGGGACTACGCCTGCGCCGTAGCGGCTCTGGTTCCGGCGATCGAGGGCGCTCTCGGGGCCGAGGTTCTCGCCAATCGCGTCTGGGGCCGAGGGAGTGTGGCCTGGACCCGGCTCGAGCCCTGGCGGCCGGCGCGACGCCGGTTCGCGCGTGCGGCGAGCTCCCTCGGCGGTACGCGGACGACGGTGGTCGCCGACGTTCGCGAGTGCTACGGGTCGATCGGACCTGCCCTCGTGGAGGGGACGCTCAGCCGGATCGGAGGGGGCCGGCGTGAGGTGGCGGCCCTGGTTCGTCTGCTCGACCGCGTCTCGCAGGGCGGCGTGCGTGGCCTGCCGGTCGGTCCAGACCCCTCGGCGGTCCTCGCGAACGCCGTCCTGTCGCCGGTGGACCTCGCGATCGCGCGGACGGGCGCCCTGCACCTGCGCTGGGTCGACGACGTCGCGATCTTCGCCCAGGACGGACGGGCGGCCTGCACTGCGCTCGAGGCGGCAGAAGGTGCGCTCGACCAGCTTGGGCTGGTCCTGCGCGGACGGAAGACCAGGATCCTGGCTCCCGGGCAGGGGATCGGGCGAACGCCGATCTCGGGCGCCGCGCCCCTGTCATAATCCGGGCGCCGTGAGGACCATCTATCGCGCCCGGATCGTGCGCACCCTCGGGTATCCGGCCACGGGAGAGTGGATCCTCGTGGACGACCGGCACGTGCAGCGCGTCGGGGTGGGCGAGCCCCCGCCGGCCGACAGGACCGTAGCGCTTCCGGGCGCCACGATCCTGCCCGGGTTCGTCGACGCGCACGTGCACCTCACCGGCACCGGGATGACCCTGGGCAACGAGGAGCTCGAACGCGTCCGCTCGGCCGGAGAGCTCGTCGCTCTGGCCGAGCGACGCAGCGCCAAGGGCGCGGTCACCTTGCTCGCTGGGTTCGACGAGACGCGATGGGACGATCCCGCCCTGCCGACGATCGAGGCTCTCGACGAGATCGGTCCGGGCCCCCTCCTGATCCGCCGGGTCGACGGACACACGGCCCTCGCGAACACCGCCGCTCTGCGCGCCGCCGACGTGCTGGGGCTGGCAGGGGTCGAGCGCGACGTCGCCGGAGAGCCGACGGGGCGCGTTACACAGGAGGCCAACGCCCGCCTGAGTCGCTGGGCCGCGCTCACGCTCTCCGATCAGGAGGTCCAGCAGCTCCAGCTCGCGGCCGCAGCTCTTGCCGCCGCGCGGGGCGTCACGACGATCCACGAGATGTCGATGCCCTACGAGCTCGGGCTACGCGACCTCGAGGTCTTCCTCGGCCACCGCGACCAGCTACCAGTCGACTCTACGCCGGTCGTGGCCACCATGGACATCCCGCAGGTGATGGACCTGCGCCTGGCGGCGATCGGCGGCGACCTCCCGGTGGACGGATCGATAGGAGCGCGCACGGCGGCGCTCCTGGCCCCGTACGCCGACGGCGATGGGGAGGGCGCCTGCTACTACGAGGACGACGAGCTCGCGCAGTTCTTCCACGCCGGGCACGCGGCCGGCCTCCAAGTGGGCGTGCACGCGATCGGCGACCGGGCGATCGAGCAGGTCCTCTCGGCATGGGAACGTGTGTACTCATCGCTCGGCTCGCGCGGCAAACGTCACTTCCGCGCACGCCGGCATCGGATCGAGCACTTCGAGATGGCTTCCGCGGACCACGTTGAGCGTGCCGCCATGCTCGGCCTCGCGATCTCCGTCCAGCCCGCGTTCGACGCGCGCTGGGGGCAGGCCGAAGGCCTATACGAGATCGGCGTCGACGAGCATCGTGCGGCTGCCATGAACCCGTTCCGGACCGTTCTCCAGCGAGGCCTCGAGCTCGGCGCAGGGTCGGACTCGCCGGTCACGCCCCTGGACCCGATGCTCGGCATCGACGCGTTCGAACATCATCACGACCCGGCCCAGCGCCTGAGCCGGCAGGAGGCGATCCGCGCCTGGACGAACGGCGGAGCGCGCCTGGCTCACCTCGAGGACAAGAAGGGCGCACTGGAGCCCGGAATGCACGCTGACTTCGCGGCGTACGATACGGACCCCATGGAGACCGACTCGGTGCTCGGCCTCCGGCCGATCCTCACGGTCTCCCTGGGACGTGACGTGTTCGCGGCCTGATTGTCACTCTTCGTTCGGCGACCGGGTTGACGCTCGCGCACGCACGGGCGTACGTTGCTGGGCGCGCCACCGCCCCGGCGGAGGCGCAACGGAGGGCCCAAGAGGCTGAGTAGAGAACGTGGCGCCCCGGCGTCGCGGCCCCAAAGGTCTCTTGGGCCTCTCCTATCTCCTTTCCGGGCCGATCCCCGGGAATACCGAGGGGGTCCACGAGGTTCTCGCCCGGGGTTGCATCCCGATACCACGGAAGTAGAATCCGCGCCGCGCCTCGCGCGAGCATCCCGGTCGCAGGATCGAGGGGATCATGGAAGACATCGAAGAGCCACTTGAAGACGAGGACATCGTCGACGACGAGGACGGCGAGGACCTGGAACCGCCCGAGGACGCCCTCACCGAGCCCCCGGCCGTGGCGGCGGACCCGGCCGCGGAGGTCGCCTCGATCGAGGACCTCCTGGTCAAGAAGGAGTCGGTCGTTCCCGAAGAGGAGGAAGAGGAGGAGGACGCCCTCCTCGCCCTCACCCGCGAGGAGCGCCTGGAGGCGCTCGACACGCGGGTCGTGCCCATCCAGGCCGCGGAGTTCGTGTGCAAGAAGTGCTACCTCGTGAAGCACCGGAGCCAGCTGAAGGACAAGAAGCGGATGCTCTGTCGCGATTGCGCGTAGCCGGCCGACGTCTTCCGGTCGCCCTCCTTCCAGCGCTCATCTCAGGTCTCCTCACGTCGCTGGCGTTCCCGCCGGCCGGCATCTGGCCGCTCGCGTTCGTTTCCCTCGTGCCGTTCCTGTGGTCGCTGCGCGAGGCCAGGCCCGCTCGGGGTCTCGCCCTGGGGCTGGCGTTCGGGGTCGGTTTCTTCGGCGCCGTCCTCTACTGGATCCTCCTGTTCGGGGGACTCGCGTGGACGGTGCTGGTTGCTGCCTCCGCGGCCTCGATCGGGATCGTGGGGATGCTTTCGCCGATCGTGCGGCGTCCGGGACGACCGCTCGTGTCGGCCGCCGGGTTCGCGGCGCTCTGGGTCGTCGTGGACGCTGCCAGGGGAGCCTGGCCCTTCGGCGGGTTCACCTGGGGGCAGCTCGGCGTCTCTCAGGTCTCCGACACCGCGCTCGTCCCGCTCGCGCGCGTCACGGGGGCCTGGGGCGTGACGTTCGTGGTGGTGCTCGTGAACGCGCTCGTGCTCCATGCCCTGGAGCGGGGGAGGGGAGCGCCGCTCCGCGGGGCGAGCCACGTGGGCCTGGCCGCCGCGCTCGTCCTTTGCCCCGCGCTCCTTCCCGGGCCCGCCGCCGGTGGGCGATCGATCGACGTGGCCGCGATCCAGCTGGACGTCCGTCCGTTCCGGGGCCTCTCATCCACCGAGGAGGACCGGGCGGTGACCGCGGCCCTCGCCTCACTGCACGCAACGCTGGCGGCGGATCCTCCGGACCTCGTCGTGTGGGGCGAGAGCGCGATCGACCCCGGCTCGGCCGAGCCCGGCTTCTTCTCCGATGTCGTCGTCGAGGCGATACGCGACGTCGGGGCCCCGGTTCTCGCGGGCTCGATCCAGCAGTCCGCTGGCGGCTTGCAGAACCAGGCGCTCGCCTTCGACGGGCGCGGCGACGTGGTCGGCCGCTACGCGAAGGTGCACTTGGTGCCCTACGGGGAGTACGTGCCCTTCCGCCCGGAGCTCGGATGGGTCTCGGCCCTGCGGCAGATCCCTTACGACCTCGTGCCGGGGGAGAGGGTGCACTCCCTGCGCATCGATGGCCTGCCGCGATTCGCCACGCCGATCTGCTTCGAGAACAGCTTCCCCTCGATCGATCGGAACATGGTCAACGACGGGGCGCAGTTCCTGGTGGTGCTCACGAACGACGCCTCATACGAGACGACCGCCGCCTCCGCGCAGCAGCTCCAGATGAGCCGGATGCGCGCGATCGAGGACGGCCGCTGGGTGGTCCACGGAGCCGTCTCGGGCATCAGCGCGGTCGTGAACCCGCGAGGGCAGGTCGTGGCGCGAAGGGGACTCTTCGACACGGGTATCCTGCGGGCCACGATGGGCTCATCCCGGGAAAGGACGTGGTACGTCCGCATGGGGGACTGGTTCCCCAGGTCGTCGGCTCTGTTCCTCCTGGGGCTGTTCCTGGTTCCGAGGCGCCGCCGCCGGGGCGCGACGCCGCCCGGCCCGCTCCCCGATCCTGCGCGCGCGATCGTCGTCCTACCTACCTACAACGAGCGCGACACGATCGAGTGGGTCATCGAACAGCTGCTGCACCTACCCGCCGAGCTGGACCTGCTGGTAGTCGACGACTCGTCTCCCGATGGAACGGGCGACCTGGCCCGGGCCCTCGCCGAGCATGAGCCGCGGGTGAAGGTTCTCTCGCGACCCGCGAAGTCGGGCCTGGCGAGCGCCTACCTGGACGGGTTCCGCCTCGCCCTGGAAGGCGGATACGACCTCGTGGTGGAGATGGACTCGGACCTGTCCCACGACCCGGCCGAGCTGCCTCGACTCCTGGCCGCCGCGGCCGATCACGACCTGACGGTGGGTTCTCGCTACGTGCCCGGCGGCTCCGTCTCGAACTGGAGCAGACCTCGCGTCTGGCTCTCCAAGGGGGGCAACCTGTACGCCAGGCTCCTCCTGGGCATCCCCGTGCGCGATGCCACCAGTGGCTACCGGGTCTTCCGCCGTCGCCTCCTCGAGGAGATCTCCGCAGACCCGCTGCGCTCGGAGGGCTACGGGTTCCAGATCGAAGCCGTCTGGAGGGCCGCTCGCGCCGGCTTCGACGTCGGCGAGGCACCGATCACATTCCGCGAACGCGAGCACGGAGTCTCCAAGATCTCCCGGCGGATCGTTCTCGAGGCCCTCTGGCTCGTCACCCTGTGGGGCCTGAGGTCGCGTCTGGGTCTTGACCGGTAGCCTCCGGCCCAGGGACGGTGACCGGGCTCCCGGGCCTGGCGATCCCCAGGGGCGGTGCTCAGGTAACGCCGATAATGGACATTACGTAAACCTGAGCCGCGCTGTTCCCTCCCCGCCTGGGCACGGGTGGGGTCATCCGGAGTTGCAGACGGCGACGGGCACCGTCAGGACGGCCTCGGCCTGCACGTCGAACGTCCAGTCCGCGAGCGTGAGGGTCGTCTCCCCGGAAGCTCCGGAGGGCAGCGCGAAGGAGACGGACACCGTGCCTTCCCGCATGGGGGTCACGCTGCCAGGTGCCTGGTGCCCGCCCACCGCCAGCACGGCGCTGCCGGGGCCCAGGCTGGTCGCGCCCTTGGGTAGCCCGGTGGACGGCAGTCGCACCGAGATGGTCACCGTACCCCCGGAGACCGAGACCGCCTCGATCGAGGCATCTCCGAAGGAGGTCGGGACGCTCTGCCCCTCGAGGGCCTTGAGCGAGGAGGCGACCGCAGGGTCCCGCTCGTCCACGGCGACCGCACGAACGTGCAGCGTGAGCGTTGCCGGGATCGGCTCCCCGTCCGGGACGATCACGTGGAAGATGCCCGTGTTCGGCTTGTCGATCAGGAGCGGTCGACCCGGGACGGTCGTCCACGCCGCCGGGCTGGTCAGCGTGGCGTGGAAGTCCGTCTCCCCGTCGTAGGCGCCGAGGCCGCCGCTGCCGGCCAGGGCGAAGTCGAACTTGATGTCCACCTCTCCCCTCCTCGTGCGGTGGCACCCACGGGGGCGCGCCGTCACCGAGATCGCGCCGGCCGCCGAGGGGCTCACCGAGGTCCCGGAGGGACCGCCAGTGTGAACCGGTCCGCCCTGCTGGCCGCCGCACGCGGCGGCCCGCAGGGCGAGCCCGAGGCCGGTGGCGGCGATCCGATTGCGCACGAGACGAATGGTAGCCGCGAGCGAGGGCGGCCCGCCGTAGCGCCCCTAGTCGCATTCCGCCGGTGCGCATCCTCTGCGCGAGAAAGCCTGTTGCGCCGCAGGGGGACGATGTGGGTAAATGCCCTGCTCGGATACATCGAACGGACTACGTCCGTAGGGAGGGGGCCCACGAGGTCTTTCGACCAATGGCATCCCCTGCCCGTCGGGCGTAACGTGACGACGGGGATGGGATGGGCGACCTCCGCCCGACCCAACCCGTTGGAGGCACCGTTCACCTAGGGGGTGACATTCGATGGCTAGCCACATCGGCCGAAGGCGAGACACGAACCGTCGGAGGGGGTTCACGGTCCTCGTCGGATTCCTCCTCACGCTGGCGTTCGGCATCGGGCAGACCGGCGCCGTGTTCGCCGCGGGAGGTACGAGTCGCCCCGACGACGGCACGAACCGGCTCACCGACGCCCGTTCGCAGACCCCGCTGGCCAAGACGCAGACGTCCTCCGGCCTGACCGGCGGCGACGTGTCTCTCGACTACGTGGCCGCTGGCCCCGGCACCTACGATCACCAGACCGGTCTGGGCGGCGCCTACGACGACAGGACGATCGACCCGAACACCGGCGTCGTCGAGTCCCTCGAGGGCGGCGACTTCTCCTGCGGCGACCTCGTCGTGTTCTTCACCGCGATCAAGGTTGACCAGGGCGCTGGCTCCGGCGACGTCCTGCTCGGGTTCAAGTGGGGCGGGGAGCCGACCGGTCAGCCTGGGGTCGGCTTCGTCGACCTCGTGAGCGCGAGCGCGAACCCCAACCCGCCAGACACAGGGAACACCGCCAACGGCAACGAGAGCGTCACGATCGTCAGCGAGCAAGACACGCCCGACGTGACGGCCGCCATCAAGGTCACGAACCTGTCAGGGGGCGAGCAGTTCATCCTGCGGATGGTCGTGAAACTCGGCTGCCAGGTCGGGTCGCATCCCACCGGCAACATCCTCACGGCGCTCGAAAGCGCCAGCGTCGTCGGTGGCGGCGACATCAGCCGCGGCAGCGGCAACCAGACCGTCCCGCTCAAGAAGGTCGAGGACATCGCCCAGCCGGCGATCCAGGTCACGAAGTCCTGCCCGGTTTCGGGCGCGGTCGGTGACACGATCACCTACTCGATCACGGTGTCGAACACCGGGAACGAGGACCTCGCCAACCTCGTCGTGAACGACCCGCTGCTCGGGGGCAACCTCGCTGGTTTCCCGTCGACCCTTGCCGCCGGCGCGAGCGATACGGAGACCTTCACCCACACCCTGACCGCGAGCGATCCCGATCCGCTCACCAACACGGTGACCGCGACCGCGGACGGCGCGATCTCGGGTACCACCGTGTCCGACTCCGACTCGTGCACGACCGACGTGCTGCACCAGCCGGGCATCCAGGTCACGAAGTCCTGCCCCGTCTCGGGGAGCATCGGTGACAGCGTCACCTACTCGATCACGGTGACGAACACCGGGAACGAGCAGCTCACCGACGTGGTCGTGAACGACCCGCTGCTCGGGGGCGACCTCGGGAAGTTCCCGT
>JACQDK010000050.1 GCA_016201135.1 Actinomycetota bacterium | reverse complement strand
GATCACCGTGCACATCTCCTCGGGCTTTACCGACGGGGGGACCCTGTCCAACACGGCCTCGATCGCGACGCTCGATAACAACACGGCCGACCCGGACACCTCCAACAACCACGACACCGCCTCGGTCACGGTGAACCGCTCGGCCGACCTCAAGGTCACCAAGACCGCCTCGCCAAGCCCGGCCACCGCCGGCACCGACGAGACCTACACCATCACCGTGAAGAACCAGGGGCCCTCGGACAACGCCGGCTACACCTTGAAGGACGTCCTGCCCGCCGGGACCTCCTTCGTCTCGGCCTCCGCCGGCCGACCCGGACACCTCCAACAACCACGACACCGCCTCGGTCACGGTGAACCGCTCGGCCGACCTCAAGGTCACCAAGACCGCCTCGCCAAGCCCGGCCACGATCGGGGACCAGATTACGTACACGATCGTGGTCTCCGACGTCGGGCCCTCCGACGCTGAAGGTGTGCAAGTGACCGACACCCTCCCTGCGCGTCTCAGCGGTGCCGTCTACTGCATCGGTGTGGCGTGCACGCCGGCTGCTTCTTGGGCCGGCTCGGCCTCCCTCGGTACGATCAGTGCGGGATCCTCGAAGACATTGATCATCACGGCGACCGTGGATCCGGTCAATCCGATCGCGGCGACGATGAACAACACCGTATCTGTCACTGCCGCGACGACATTGATCAACACGGGCGACGATTCAGCCATGGCCACAACGACGGTGAACCGCCGCGTCACGGATCTCGTCTTCACTTCCCTAAGTGACACGAGTGCGCAATACAGCGACCCCGCCGCCCTGGATGCGATGTTGACTGACCACGAGACCGGGGCGCCCATCGGGGCTGGGGGCGTCAGCTTCGCGCTCGGCTCGCAGTCGGCGGCGACATCGACGGACTCGGCAGGTCACGCTAGGGTGACGATCGTCCTCACCCAGGCTGCCGGCACGCCTGGAGTCTTCGCGGCTTTCCCCGGGGACTTTGTGTACGCGCCCGCCAACGCGAGTGGCCCGTTCGAGATCAAGAAGGAGAGTGTGGGGATCAGCTACACGGGCGATTCCCTCGTCTCTACCGGTTCGTCCTCCACATCATCCACCGCGAGCGTCAACCTGGCTGCGGTGGTGACGGAAGAGGCCGATGGCTCTCTCGGTAATCAGCTGACCGGCAAGCAGGTGAAGTTCTCCCTGTACAAGTCATCGAACTCGACGATGACGACGGCGGATTACACCTGCATCGCGACGCTTGGAGCCGAGGCTTCCGGCCAGGCTACAGGTACGTGCCTACTCTCAGCCCTCCCGATTGACGCCTACAACATCAAGATCGAGCTGCTCTCGAACAATTACTACTTGGGGCCCGAGGGGACGGGTACCGTGACCGTCGTGCAGACAGGATCGGGTATGACCAACGGTGGGGGCTGGCTCACAGAACCGAACCTCGGGACGAAGAGCAACCTCGGATTCACGGTGAAATACCTGAAGAACGGGAACGTCCAGGGCAGCAGCGTCTATGTATACAGGCAGACGAGGGACATAGGCGGTCTTTGCTCCGGGTGTCCCACGGGCGCCCGCACGTACGACTTCATCATCAAGAGCAACGCCATGGGCGCGCTGACTCAGTCGTGCACGACGACAACTCCCGTCGTCTGCAAGTCAACGTTCACGGGCAAGGCGACGTGGTCAGCCGTGGACGTGACTACTGGTACCGTATACGGCCTCGGGGGCGGTTATCAGTTCCAGGTCGATGTGACGGACAACGGTGAACCGGGGTCGAAACCGGCCCCGATCCCAGATACCTACGCGCAAAGGATGTGGACGAGCAGCAACCCCGCTGTCTATCAGGTCGGGACGCCCTCCTCGCAGATTCCGCTGGGAGGCGGCAACATCCAGATCAAGCCCTAAGGACCACGACAACGGGGCCGGTCCCGCGGGGACCAGCCCCAGTTGTCGGGCGGTTCCCCGGCGGCTACCCTCTCCTTCGCCGCAGACAGCAGGGGCGTCGCACAATCCCGGTTCCCGGGTACCTGCCGAGGCAGAGCCAAGAGGCACGCGTCATCCGCGCGTCTCCGCTGCCTGCGGGGACGCGTTTCGTGTTGTCAGGAGGCCGATGTGCCCAAACCGGAGAAGATCCAGGCGGTAGCGGAGCTCAAGGCTCGGATCGAGGCGTCCGACGCCCTGCTGCTCACCGAGTACCGCGGTCTGACGGTGGCCGACATCTCGGATCTGCGCCGCGCTCTCGCCGAGGGCGGGGCGAGGTTCGCCGTCGTGAAGAACACCCTCATGCGTCGCGCCGCCGCCGATGCCGCGGTAGCGGACATGGACCCGCTGCTCCAGGGTCCGACCGCGGTCGCCTTCGTGGCCGGCGACCCCGTCGCCGCGGCCAAGAAGGTCGTCGAGGCGGCCAAGAGGTTCCCGACCCTTGTGATCAAGGGCGCCTACATGGACGGCCGCGTCCTGGGCGCCGACGACGCCCGGGCCCTGGCGGACCTGGAGCCCCGCGACGTCATGCTCTCGAAGGTCGCCGGGATGCTGAAGTCCGAGATGTCGAGGGCCGCTTCGATGTTCCAGACCCTTCAGTCGCGGTTCGTCGGCGCGCTCGAGGCGTACAGGGAGAAGCTTCCCGGTGCCGAGCCCGTCGAAGTGCCTGAGACGCAGGCCTCGGTCGATGAGCCCGCGACGGAAGCTCCAGTCGAGGAGCCCGAGACGCAAGCACCAGTCGAGGCGTCCTTGGAAGCCGTCGCAGAAGGAACCGCGGAAGAGGAAGCGTCCAAGGCCCCGGCCTCGGATGGACAGGACGGACAGGAGGAGGAGTGACCATGGCGAAGCTCAGCACCGAGGACCTGCTCGAGAAGTTCAAGGAGATGACGCTCCTGGAGCTCTCTGACTTCATCAAGAAGTTCGAGGAGACGTTCGACGTGAAGGCGGCAGCTGCCGCGCCCGTGATGATGGCGGCCGCGGCCGGCGCCGCCGCCGAGGAGGTCGAGGAGCAGACGGAGTTCGACGTCGTCCTCACCGGGGTCGGCGACAAGAAGATCCAGGTGATCAAGGAGGTCCGCGCGCTCACGAGCCTCGGCCTGAAGGAGGCCAAGGACCTCGTGGACGGCGCTCCCCAGCCGGTCCTCGAGCGGGTCGCGAAGGAGCAGGCCGAGAAGGCAAAGGACGTCCTCGAGGCCGCAGGGGCAACGGTGGAGGTCAAGTAGGACCACGATCTTCGGGACAGGATCGGCGGGGCTCCTGAGCCCCGCCGATATGGTCCAATGGCCTATACCGTGGCCTCCCAAGGATGTACTACGGTGCATGCGCAGGGTTCATCGAGCGCGAACGACCAGGGGGAGCGCAAGATGCGCAAGGATGATGGGAAGCACTTTGGCCAGCGACTGCGCGAGTCGCGCGTCAATGCTGGTCTCAGCCAGTCAGAGCTAGAGGAACTGTCCGGGATCCCCAAGGCCCGGCTGTCTCGCTACGAGAACGGCCATGTCGCGCCCTCGATCCAGACGCTCGAGCGCCTGTCCCGAGCCCTGAACGTCTCCGAGGCGTCGTTGCTGGGCGACCAGCGGGCGGTGCTGGAGGAGTTCTTCACCGTGCTCGAGCAGCGCGGCGTCAGGGTGAGCTCGCCCGAGCAGGGCGCCAAGCTCGCCAACGCTGTGGCGGACCTGATCCACGTCCTGGGCGTCGGCCACATCCAGGCCGCGCCCGAAGCGGAGCCGCTCACTCCGCCGTCGATGGAGTCCGTCCGGAACTGGCTCGACTCCGCGGCTGAGCTCGACTCGCTCTCGTAGCTCGCCGGCGAGCCCCGCCGGCGAGCGGCGAGACTGCGATCGTGAGGGCCTTCTCGTCGGGTACCCTCGGGGGACCCGACGAGGAGGCTCCCTCATGAAGGCGTTCCTGACCGGATGAAGGCGCTCGTGACCGGCGCGGCCGGTTTCATCGGGTCCCGGCTCGCGGCGCGGCTGGTCGGCGACGGGCACGAGGTCCTCGGCCTCGATGACCTGTCCGAGGGCAGGCCGGACAACCTCGACGACGCGGCGGGCATGGACTTCGTGCGGGCGGACTTGCGCGACCCGGAGGCGGTCGAGCGCGCCGCGCGGGGCTGCGACGTGATCTTCCATCAGGGAGCCAAGCGCTCGGTGCCCCGCTCGCTCGTGCAGCCGGTGCTCACCACGGAGGTGAACGTGGTGGGCACCCTCAACGTCCTGCTCGCCGCCCGAGCCGCCGGCTCCCGCGTCGTGTGTGCGTCCTCCGGGTCCGTCTACGGCGACCAGGACTCCTTCCCCCTGCGCGAGGACATGGTGCCCCGGCCCAGGTCCCCATACGCCGCAAGCAAGCTTGCCGGGGAGGCCTACGCGGGTGCGGCCTGGGCATCGCTCGGCGTGCGGGCCGTGTCCCTCCGGTACTTCAACGTGTACGGCCCGCACCAGGACCCGGCCAGCGAGTACGCGGCGGTCATCCCGCTGTTCATCGCCGCCTGCCTCGCCGGGAGCCGCCCCACGATCCACGGCGACGGCGAGCAGGCTCGCGACTTCACATACGTCGAGGACGTGGTCGAGGCCAACCTGCGCGCGGCCCAGGCCCCCGAGTTGGCGTTCGGCCGGGCCTTCAACGTCGGGGGCGGCGGCGAGCCCACGTCGATCAACCGGCTCCTTGCGATCGTGGCCGAGCTGACCGGCGCGGATCCCGACCCGATCCGCGAGCCGGCCAGGGCTGGAGACGTCCGCCACACGGCGGCCGACATGACCCTGGCGGGCCAGGTGCTGGGCCACCGGCCCTCGGTCGACCTGCGCGAGGGGCTGCGGCGGACGGTGGAGTGGTTCCGCGACGAGGTGGCGATCCCGGCGTGATCGTGGCGATCCCGGCGTGAGCGTGAAGACCGACGGCTCGAGCGTGGCGATCGACGGCGTGAGGGTGGTGGACCTCGTGGCCCACGCCGACGACAGGGGCGCGCTCACGGAGCTCTACCGGCGCGAGTGGTTCCCGAACGGGCCGGAGATGGTGCAGGCCAACCTGTCCGAGTCGAGCGCAGGGGTGCTCCGGGGCCTGCACTTCCACCGGCGCCAGACCGACTACTGGGTCGTCCTCGAAGGCGTCGCCTTCATCGGCTTGTTCGACCTCCGGCTGGGATCGCCGACCCGGGGACGCTCCGGCCACCTGCGCCTGGACGCGGCAGAGGGCCTGCGCGGCCTGCTGATCCCGCCCGGCGTGGCCCACGGTTTCTTCGCGGTCTCGCCGCTGCGCTTGCAGTACCTAGTGGACCTCGCCTTCGACGGCTCGGACGAGCACGGCGTGGCGTGGAACGACCCGGCGCTGGGGATCCCCTGGCCCGAGGCCGAGCCGGTCCTTTCCGGACGCGATCGCTCGAACCCTTCCCTCGAGGAGGTCCTGCGGGACCCGCCGGCGGTCCCGCGCCAGGCCCCGCGCACAAAGCCAAACCTGGGTTGACCTGCGGCGCCTGAGGGCGTAGCCTTCCGGACCGGCCCTCCAGGGAGGGGAGGTATGAACAGAAGTTGTGGATGCGGGACCTGATGATGGGCGTGGCGTACCCTCCGGTCGAACGCTGATCGGAGCCGCCGGCGAGGACACGCCGGCGAAAGGAGGTACGCCGATGCTTAGGGTAGCGCCTGAGGACG
>JACQDK010000053.1 GCA_016201135.1 Actinomycetota bacterium | reverse complement strand
GCGCTCGCGTTCGGCACCCGGAGCGTCCCGCGGGTGGACCGGATAGTCGGTCCCGGCAACGCGTACGTGACCGAGGCGAAGCGACAGCTCGCCGGCGTCGTCGGGATCGACGGCCTCGCCGGCCCCAGCGAGGTCGTGGTCGTGGCCGACGCGACCGCCGACCCGGAGCTCGCGGCAGTCGACCTGATCGCGCAGGCCGAGCACGACCCCGAGGCCAGGACCCATTTCGTGACGACCGACGCCCCGCTCGTCGAGCGCGTGCGCGAGGCGCTCGCGCGCGAGCTCGAGGGCGCCGGCCGCAAGCAGATCGTGGAAAGCGCCCTCGAGCTCGCGCGCGCGATCCTCGTCCGGGACCTCGACCAGGCGGCCGAGGTCGTGAACGACCTCGCGGCCGAGCACCTGCTGCTCCTGCTCCCCGACCCGCGCGCCTTCCTGGAAGGGGTCCGGAACGCCGGAGCGATCTTCCTGGGCGAGTGGAGCGCGGTCCCATTCGGCGACTACGGCGTCGCGTCCAACCACGTCCTGCCGACCGCCGGCACCGCGAGGTTCGCCTCCGGCCTTCGCGCGGCGGACTTCGTGACCGTGAGCAGCGTCGTCGAGCTTTCCGCCGGATCGGCCGCCGCGTTCGCAGGCCAGACCTCCACGATCGCGCTCGCCGAGGGCCTGGTCGGTCACGCGCGCGCCATGGACGTCCGGAAGCGGCGTACATGAGCCCCGCCGCAGAGCCCCGGTCGGGCCTTCGAGACGTGGCCCCCTATGCATACACGCAGCTCGACGTGGCCGCGCGGCTCAACACGAACGAGTGCCCTCACCCGCTCCCCGAAGGCTTCTTCGATGAGCTCGCGCGCGCGGTCCATGACCTACCGCTGCACCGCTACCCCGACGGTCGGATGACGCGACTGCGCGAGGAGCTTGCCGCATGCGCCGGCCACGACCTCGAGGGCACGTGGGCGGCGAACGGATCGAACGAGATCCTGACCGAGCTGCTGCTCGCGTACGGCGGCCCCGGCCGGAGCGCCCTCACCTTCGAGCCCACCTACCTGCTCCACTCCCGCCTGTCCTGGCTCACCCACACCTCGGTGGTGCAGTACCGGCTACAGGAACCCTTCACGATCGGCGAGCAGGACGTCGAGCGAGCGATCGCGCTCGAGCCCGCAGTGATCTTCGTGTGCTCTCCGAACAATCCCACCGGCAACGCGCAGCCGGTCCAGGCCGTTCGGAGCCTCGCGGAGCGCCGGGACGCGCTCGTGATCGTCGACGAGGCGTACATCGAGTTCGGTGGACAGAGCGCGCTGCCGCTAGTGGCAGACCATCCGAACGTGGTCATCGTGCGCACGCTCTCGAAGGCCTTCGCGCTGGCCGGCGCGCGGATCGGCTACTGCCTTGCCGCCCCCGAGGTCGTCGAGGACCTCCAGCGCGTCCGCCTGCCCTATCACATGTCGGCGCTCGCTCAGGCTGCGGGGATAGCCGCGATCCGCCATGCCCCTCAGGCGATGTCGATCCTTCAGGCGGTGCGCGAGCAGCGCGACCGGATCGTCGAGGCGCTCTGCGCCGCGCCCGGCGTCGAGGTCTTCGGCTCCGACGCCAACTTCGTGCTGTTCCGCCCATCGAAGCCCGCCGGTGAGGTATGGCGCGGGCTTCTGGACCGAGGCGTTCTCGTCCGCGACGTGACGGGCGCCGTTCCGAACGGCCTCCGCGTGACGGCCGGTGCCGCGCACGAGGTCGACCTGTTCCTCCACGCCCTGAGCGAGGTGCTCTCATGAGAGAAGCGACCGTGATCCGCACCACGAAGGAGACCGACGTCCGCGTAGAGCTCGCCCTCGACGGCTCGGGCGCCGCCGCCGCCGACACAGGCCTTCCCTTCTTCGACCACATGCTTCAACAGCTCGGCACCCACGCGGGGTGGGACCTGACGGTGAACGCGAAGGGCGACCTTGAGGTCGACGGCCACCACACGGTGGAGGACGTTGGCCTGGCGATCGGGCAGGCGCTCGCCGAGGCGCTCGGCGAGAAGCGGGGCATCCGGCGGTTCGCCTCCATCACCGTGCCGCTCGACGAGGCTGCGGTCGCGGTCGCGCTCGACCTGTCCGGACGTCCCTTCGTCGCGCACGAGGTCGAGATCCCCGCCGAGACGATCGGCACGTTCGACACGGGGCTCGTGGAGGACTTCGTCCGCGCCTTCGCGACCGCGGCCTCGATGACCCTGCACGTGCGCCTGGTGGCCGGGCGCTCGCCGCACCACGTCGTGGAGGCCGAGTTCAAGGCGCTCGCGAAGGCCCTTGGCGACGCGTGCTCCCTCACCGGGAGAGGCTCGACCCCCAGCACGAAGGGAACCCTCTAGCCCGTGCCCGCGATCGCCGTTCTCGACTACGGCATGGGGAACCTGCGCTCGGTCGCGCGGGCGCTCGCGCACGTCGGCGGCGACCCCGCGGTCACCTGCGACCCGGACGTGATCGCGGCCGCCGGCGCGCTCGTGATCCCCGGCGTCGGCCACTTCGGCGCGTGCATGCGCGCGCTCGCGGCGGGCGGGCTGGACGGCGCCGTCCGCGACTTCGCCGCCGGGGGCAGGCCCGTCTTCGGCGTCTGCCTCGGGATGCAGGTGCTCCTCGAGAGCAGCGAGGAGGATCCCGCGGACGGCCTCGCGATCCTGCCCGGCGCCTCGCGGAAGCTCACCGCCGAGGTGAAGGTCCCTCACATGGGCTGGAACGACGTGCAGTGGCTCCGACCCCACCCTTACGTGGATGGGATCCCGAGCGGCACGATGTTCTACTTCGTGCACTCCTACGCGCCTGACGTCGACGGCGGGATGACCGTGGGCGCGACCGTTCACGGCGGGCGGTTCTCCTCGGTGATCGCGCGCGGGAACGTCTTCGCGACGCAGTTCCACCCGGAGAAGTCGGGCG
>JACQDK010000045.1 GCA_016201135.1 Actinomycetota bacterium | reverse complement strand
GGGAGGCCAGCGTGGGTAAATCTTCCTCGGGCCGGATGCCTCGAGTGCGGCTTGTCACGGCCGACGACCTTCAATCGACGATCGCTCGTCTCGAAGCGGCGCAGGGTGAACTGGCGGCTGTCGCCGAGCGGATGCGGTACGTGAAACTGCGGCAGATCTCGCTCACCGGTTGGGGCAAATTCGAGCGGGCGATGGACCTGCTCGCGTCCGAGCTCGGCATGGATCCTGTCGAGCTGCGCCGGCGGAACTTCGTTGCGCCCGAGGCATTCCCGTACACGCCGGCGACGGGCGCGGGCGGCGACTACGTGTACGACACGGGCGAGTACGCCCGGGCTCTCGACATGGCGCTCGAGATGGCGGGGTACGAGGACCTGCGCGCCGAGCAGGCCGCCCGCCGCGCGCGCGGGGACCACATGGTCATGGGGATCGGGGTGGCTTCCTACGTGGAGGTCACTTCCTTCAGCAGCCGTGAGTTCGCCGCGGTGGAGGTGAACGGGGACGGAAGCGTGACCGTGCTCACGGGGACCTCTCCCCACGGCCAGGGACATGAGACCGCGTTCGCGCAGCTCGCGGCCGGGATCCTGCGCGTGCCGTTCGAGACCGTGCGCGTGGTGCACTCCGACACAAGCCTGGTGCCCCGCGGCGAGGGCACGTGGGGCTCGCGCTCGCTTCAGGCGGGCGGCTCCGCCGTGTACGAGCAGGCCGAAGTGGTCGTCGCCAGAGCGAGGGAGATCGCCGCCGGCCTGCTCGAGGTCGACGAGGCCGACGTCGCCCAGGTCGACGGAGGGTTCTCGGTGGCGGGAGCGCCCGAGCGCGCCGTGACCTGGGCGGAGCTGGCTCGCGCCGCATCGGGCGACGCGGAGGAAGGGGCGCGCCTGCGGGCCGAGGGACGCTTCAAGGAACCGGGGTCCACCTTCCCGTTCGGAACCCACGTTGCCGTCGTCGAGGTGGACACGGAGACGGGCGACGCGAGGCTCGTGCGGCACGTCGCCGTGGACGACTGCGGCCAGATCCTGAATCCGGTCCTGGTGGATGGCCAGGTCCACGGCGGTCTCGGCCAGGGCATCGCGCAGGCGCTGTACGAGGAGGCCGCCTACGACGAGGCGGGCAACCCGATGGCCGGGAACCTCACCTCGTACCTGATGCCCTCGGCCGCGGACCTGCCGTCGTTCGAGACGGCGCACACCCAGACGCCGACCCCCCTCAACCCGCTCGGCGCCAAAGGGATCGGGGAGTCCGCCACCATCGGCTCCACCCCGGCCGTGCAGAACGCCGTGATCGACGCGCTTGCACACCTGGGCGTGCGGCATCTGGACATGCCTCTGTCCCCCGAACGGGTGCTCCAGGCGATCCGGCGGGTGAGACAGGAATAGCCCGAAGTCGGTAATCGGCGAGTGACCCCGTAGCCGAGAAATCCTGTATGGAGCGCAAGAGGCATCCCTTCGCAGCGGTCGGGGCCGCCGTCTTCTCGATCCTCATGATCGCAGGGGCCGCGGTCGCGTACCCTCACCAGTTCGAGATGGCCACCCTCAAGATCCAGAGCAGCCTGCTCCGCGATCGGACGGGGTCCGACGCCACCGGCGCCGGGACGCAGGATCAGCAGGGAAGCCACCAGCCCCACGCGCCGCAGGACTGCTCGGCCATCGTCGACGGCGCCGGCGATCTCTCCGCGGCTCCGCATGGTCTTCAGACGGCGATCGTGCAGGTCGAGGCCAACTGCGAGAAGAACCTGCAGGCGAACGGTCTCCTCATCGCGCTACAGCACTTGGTGGTCAACGCGCAGCGGCGCATCGACGGCCACGCCGGTGCCAACGGGCGCGCCGGCGACCACGGTCCGGCTACTTCACACGGCAACGCATACGGGCGCGCGAGCGGGTAGGCGAAAGGGCGGGGGACGGGGAGTCGCCTCGGCGGCTCCGCGCTGGGGAGGCCACATCGGCCTCCCCTCGCCCAGCCGTTAGGCATCCTCCCTGCGTCAGGTGACCGGCGCCTTCTCCACGGCGAGCCTCTCGACCAGGTCCGTGGCCCGCACGTTCCCCGGCGCCGCCTGGAGCTCGGCCGAGACGGCCGACAGGCGCGCGCGCAGCGACTCGTCCGCCAGGAGGAGCTCGATCGCGCCCGTGAGCTCGGACTGCTCGAACGAGTAGGTCGGAAGCCGGACTCCGAACCCGAGCTCGTGGACGCGCTGGGCGTTGTCGTACTGATCCCAGAACACCGGGAGCACGACCATCGGCTTGCCGAAGTGGAAGCACTCGGTGACCGTGTTGTTGCCGCCGTGAGTGATCACGAGGTCGACCTGCGGCAGGATCGACGGCTGGGGCAGGAACTCCTCCCCGTACATGTTGTCGGCGAGGTTTAGGAGCTCGTGCTGAGGGCCTTTCGACACGATGACTCGGTGGTCGGTCTTCGCGAGCACGTCGATCAGCCGCTGCATCAGCTCGACGTCGGCCGAGGCGAGCGACCCAAGGGAGAGGTAGATCAGCTTGCCCTCGCCCGGCAGGTGCAGGTCGACGTCGAACGGCCCCTCGGTGGTGCGCACGCTCGAATCGAGCCGATGCCATGTGGGCGCGAGTGGCACCTCGCGCTCGTAATCCGCCGCCCCCGGGAACAGGTACAGGTTGAGGTACGGCGACTCCCACATGTAGTCGCGAGATCCCGGCAGCCCAGGCGCGCCGTGGGCGCGGAGCCACGCGTCGAACTCGGCCACCTGCGGCCCCAGCACGCGGTCGTACTCGGCCCAGAAGTCGGCCCAGGCGCGGCGATCGCCCACCGGGAGGCCGCCGAACACCGGCGGCACGGCGGGATCCTTGATCTCGGCGGGGTTGCAGCTCGCGATGCGCGCCCACGGCCGCCCGCTGGCGGCGATGGCGCCGAAGGCGACCACGTTGTCCTCCACGATCGCGTCGGGGTGCAACTCGTCGAGGATGTCGCCCAGGCGGTCGTTCACGTAGATCGAGCCGTCGATCAGCGCCTGCCACGTGGGCCGCAGGAAGCTCTCGAGCTGCTCGATCGTGGGCCTTCGGAACTCCGGCCCCGTGTCCCTGATGAAGTCCTTCCAGAACTGGCCGGGGACCTCGGGCTCCTGGGGGGGAGGCGCCAGGCGCATCAGGGCCTCCTCGAAGCCCTTCGCCTCCAGGGCGCCGGCGAACGACTCCTCCACGACGAACACCACCCGGTGCCCGCGTTCCCTCAATACGCTGCCGATGCCGACGCAGTTGTTCGTGGGGCCGAAGGCCCCCTCCGGGAAGAACACGATCGTCGCCACGCCGCCTCCTGGACGCTCAGGTGCCCGAAGTGTAGCCAGAGCGGGCTAGGGGACGAGCGTGACGGGAACCTCCACGACGTTGACCATCGACCCGTCCTTCGCGCTCACCTCGAAGACCTGGATCATGCCGGGTTGTTCGACGTCCACCGCGAACCTGACGCGGGTCGAGTAGTCGCCCCGGCAGCCCGTGCCGCACGAAGCCATGGTGGTTGCACCGGCCAGGACATCGCCGTTCTGGTCCAGGATCCGGATCGATACCACAGCCTCGAAGACGTCCGCGGTGCCGGCGATGCGCACGGGAGACGTCACCGCGGCGCCCGCGAGCGGCGCCGTCACCTCGATCGGGGCCGGCGAGGGCGGCGGCGCCGCGTCGAAGATGCCCGGCGCGACCTGCTTCAGCTCCCCGGTCACCCCGCAGAGAGGTCCGTCCGGCTTCGCGTCCGTGCCGGGCGCGCCTCGCGCGGGGCCGGGCGTGACCCGGCCCGGGTTCACGTCGACCCAGCCGCCCTCCACTCGCAGTGTGACCCCGCTCATCCCGCGAGCAGCGGGCCCCAGCTCGTAGTTGCCCCGGAGGTCGAACATGGCACCGTGCTCGAGCTCAAAGAACCACCCAGCCGTGCGGCAGTATGCGAGCGTTTCCGTTCCCAGGTGGGGCGAGATCGCCGACAGGGCGTACGGCTGCTCTCGGGCGGGCGCGACCACGAACACCCGGACCTGAGGCAGGAACGTCACATCGCTGCTCCTCAGCTCCTGGAGGGAGCCGGCCCGGAACCAGCCGTCGCCGAGCGGCCCATACGTGATCTCGGGCCCACCGAGCGGTGACAGCAGCGCGAGCGGGATCGCCACGCCGGCCACGAGAAGCGCCGCCGCCAGGCCGATGGCCACGGCGCGGCGAGGCAGCCTCGGCAGCCTCCGGATCCGAACGTCGACCGGTCCCTCGCCCGCGACGATCCTGGCCGTCAGATCCACCATCGAGCGCGCGCCGGCCGCGATCCGCTCCCCGGTGGCGGGGTCCGCAGCGCGCAGGCGCTCGAGCAACTCGTCGCTCATCCGTATCCCTCCGTCCGAACGGGCGATTCGCCCCGCTCGAGGATCGCGGCCAGCCGCCGGCGCGCGCGATGCAGCCTCACGCCGAACGCGGTCGTGGAGCATCCCGCCACGTGCGCGGCCTCCTGTGCCCCGAGCCCGTCCCACGCGACGAGCGCCAAGGTCTCGCGGTCGCGCTCCGAGAGGAGGTTGAACGCGGCCGCGATCGAGAGAGTCCCCACGACGTCGTCGGCGTGGTCGGGCTCGATCGCCTCGGGCCCACCGGGCTCCTCGCGGAGCCTCCTCCGGCGGTTCGAGAGGACGTTCCGCGTGGTCACCAGCAGCCAGGGAAGCGCAGCGTCGCCCTCGGGCACGCGATCCAGCCGTCGCCAGGCCACCGTGAACGTCTCGGCCACCACGTCGCGCGCCTCCTCGGCGCCGGTGCGGCGGAGCGCGTAGCCGAGCACCCGCGGCATCAGCTCCGCGTAGAGCCGCTCGAACCGCTCGCGTGCCCCGCTGTCCGTGTGCGCCTCCCTCCACTCGAGAGATGTGGCGGAACCGGATCTCGTTACACCGGTTCTGGGCGCCGCCGGGTGGCGGTTCCATCGTAGCCCCCGAGCCCTGTAGGCTGCCCCCGCATGAACGAGATGCCGAACTGGGAGCAGCGCTTCCGCGCGGAAAGCGTGTCCTTCCCCGATTGGTCGCCGCACGCGGCGGATCGACTGGTGCACCTGTCCAACGCCTCGGGCATCTGGCAGGTGCACGCATGGGATCGCGCGACCGGGATGCGCCGGCAGGTCACCGATCATCCCGTGGGGGTGGTTTCGGGGGTTCCGACGATCGACGGCGAGGGAGTTCTCTACTGGCAGGACGAGACGGGGGACGAGTCGGGCCGATGGCTCGTTCAGCCGTTCGCGGGGGGCTCTGCCTCGCCCTTCCTCGAAGGCGTTCCCCACGGCTGGAACGAAGGGCTCGCCCAGGCCCCCGGGATCGTCGCAGCCGCGATCAGTGGTGGCGATGGGTTCGCGATCTACGTGGCGGTGGATGGTGGATCTGCCAGGGAGATACTCCGGTCGTCGGGATCGGTGAGGATCGGTGGCGGCGAGTTCTCGGTGGGATTCACGCGAGGAGGACTCTCGGCGGACGGGAGTCTCCTTTGCCTCGAGCATTCCGAGCACGGCGACCTGATCCACCCCTCGCTCCTGGTCCTGGATCCGCGGACCGGGCGACGGGTGGGGGAGCTGCACGACGAGGGCATGGCGGTCTCGTCGTCGGCGTGGTCCCCGGTGCCCGGGGACCAGCGGCTAGCGGTGATCCACGAACGCGAGGGAGAGGACCGCCCGGCGCTCTGGGACCTGTCCACCGGCGAGCGCGTCGATCTCGCGCTCGACGTGCATGGCCTGGTGGAGGTCCAGGACTGGTGGCCCGACGGCAGCGCGCTCCTCCTGGTGAACCTGGTCGAGGGCAGGGACCGCCTGTATCGGTACGACATCGGCTCGGGGGAGCTGTCGGAGATCGAACATCCCCGGGGGGTCATCCGCGGAGCCCGCGTGCGGCCGGGCGGCGAGGTCTGGTTCCGTCAGGAGAGCAGCGAGAGACAGCCGGTCGTTCTCGACGATCGCGGGGAGCAGGTTCTGGGCCCCCGAGGTGAGTCGGCTCCCGCGGGCCGCCCGCTGGTCTCGTGGCACTTCCCGAACGGGCGCGGCGACCTCGTCCACGGGTTCCACGTGGCTCCGGACGGACCCGGCCCGTTCCCCACGATCATGCGCGTGCACGGCGGCCCGACCTGGCTGGACGTGGACGGTTGGCAGCCCGAGGTTCAGGCCTACGTCGACGCCGGGTTCGCCGTCGGCCTCGTGAACTACCGCGGATCGATCGGCTATGGGCGGAAGTGGCGCGACACGCTGATCGGCAACATCGGCGGCCCCGAGCTCGAGGACGTGAACGCGGGGCTCGACGACCTGGTGGCAAGGGGGATCGCCGACCCGGCGCGCGCGGTCATCGCCGGCTGGTCCTGGGGCGGCTACACGACCCTGATGGAGCTGGGCAAGCACCCCGAGCGCTGGATCTGCGGCGTTGCGGGGGTCCCGGTCGGGGACTACGAGCTGTCGTACGACGACCTGTCTCCCCTACTCAAGGCCTACGATCGGGCGCTCCTGGGGGGTGAGCCGAAGGAGGTCCCGGAGCTGATGCGCGACCGCAACCCGATCCACTTCGCGGACGCCGTGACGGTTCCGGTGATGTTCATCATCGGGGAGAACGACAGCCGGTGCCCGTACCGTCAGGCGATGGCCTACGTCGACAAGCTGGCCGCGCGGAACCACCCGCACGAGGTCTACCTGTTCGGAACCGGTCACTCCTCGTTCGACGTGGACGAGGAGGTTCGCCAGGAGCGCGCCATCCTCGACTTCCTGGCCAGGCACGTCCCGGCGGGCTGAGCCGCGGAGGTGAGCCGGGTGGGGGCCGGGCGGGCCCGGCCGCCCCCCGGCGGTGGTTCAGAACCAGCCGCGCGCGTGGCCTGCCTCGGCCACGCGCTCGATCGCGATCTCGTAGGCGGCCGCCCGCGGCGTGATCGCGTTCGAGTTCGCCCGGTTGAGGGTGTCGTCGGTGGCGGCTTCCATCAGCTCCTTGAGGCGCGCGTTCACGCGATCCTCGGTCCAGCGCTCGCGCTGGATGTTCTGCGCCCACTCGAGGTAGCTGACCACCACTCCTCCGGCACTCGACAAGATGTCGGGGATCATCGTGATGCCGCGCGCGGTCATGGCCTCGTCGGCCTCGGGGGTCACCGGGTAGTTGGCGACCTCCAGGACGAGGTTCGCCTTCACCTTGTCGGAGTTCCCCGCGTGGAGCGCTTCCTCGAGCGCGGCGGGCACGAGCACCTCGCAGTCGATTCCAAATATGTCGGGCCCGTCGATCGAGTCGGCCCGCTTGAACCCCACGACGCTCCCGGTGTCGCGCTTGTGCTCCAGGACCGCGTGAGGCGCCAGCCCCTCGGGGTTGTAGATCGCGCCCTTGGAGTCCGAGACCGCCACGATCTCGTAGCCGAGCTCCCTCGCGAGGATCGCGAACCACGACCCCGCGTTTCCGTACCCTTCGACCGCGATCCGGATCTTGCTGCGGGTCCAACCGCGCTGGTGGGCTATGCGGTCCAGCGCGAACAGCGCCCCACGCCCCGTCGCCGAACCACGACCGAGCGAGCCACCCAGGTGCACCGGCTTGCCGGTGATGACCGCAGGCGAGTCGCCGTGGATCTTCGAGTACTCGTCGTACATCCACGCCATCTCGCGCGGACCGGTGTTGACGTCGGGTGCCGGAACGTCCCGGTAGGGACCGACCTCGTGCTCGATCGCCCAGAAGAAGGCGCGGGACAGTCGCTCGAGCTCGCCGAGCGAGAGCCTCTTCTGGTCGACCTTCACGCCCCCCTTGCCGCCGCCGAACGGCACGTCAAGGAGCGACGTCTTCCAAGTCATCAGGGCGGCGAAGCAGCGGAACTCGTCGAGCGAGGCGTTCGGGTGAAACCGGAGGCCGCCCTTGAACGGTCCACGCGCGCCGTTGTACTGGACCCGCCACCCCGGGAAGATCTCGAGCGACCCGTCATCCATAGGGACGCGGACCTGGACCGCTACTTCCCGGCGAGGGGTCGACAGAACCTTGCGCGCCGAGTCGTCCAGCTTGAGCCGGTCGGCCGCGCGGTCGAAGAACCCTTGCACCGCTTCGAACAGATCCATGCTCCCACTCCTTCCTGAGGCGAGTGTCTGCAGGCAAGCGGAATCCTCGCACGTCCAGGGGCCCGCCCGATGGGTCTTTCGGCCCCTTCTGGGCACCCCTTCCTGCCCTCTCGCTGCTACGGTGGCGGCGTGCCCACCTGGCTCCTTGTTCTTTCGGCCGTCCTGGTAGGCGCCTTTATCTGGCGCGTCGGTATCGCGACCGTGCGCTCCCTGGGAGGTACGGCCCGGCCCGGGGCCCCGGCCGAGGAAGTCGAGGACGTGGAGGCCCTGGACGTGTTCTTCGTCTGCGAGGACTGCGGCACCGAGTACCGCGTCACCCGCCTCGGGGAGCTACAGGTGCCGCGCCACTGCGGTGAGCCGATGAAGGTGGTCCGAAGACCCCGGACCGCCTGACGTTTTCCACCGCAGGCCACCGGCTCTCCACCCCGTTTCCCACAGCTTCTCCCCATTCCACAGGTGTGGACAGCCCTGTGGAAGATCACACGCATGTGATTCCTCAGCGGATCTGCGTCGTGCCTGCGAAGCCGATCCCGATCAGGCCGAGACCCAACCACAGGAAGCCGTTGGAGGCCCGGGTTCCCTGGAAGTAGTTCCAGACGATCACGACCACGCCGGCACCCATGACCACGAGCACCAGGGGCGCGTACCACCTGGGCATCCGCTTCGTCTTCTTCTTCCGGGCGGGCTCCAGCTGGTAGCGGGACCCCTTCTTCCTGGTGCGTCCGCGCGACTCCGGCATCGGACCGATGTTACCCGGGAAGGAGTCGCAAGGTGGAGACGGCGGCGGCTTCGACGGCGGGCCGGGTTACGGGGAGCGGCTTGTGCTCCCCCGCCGCCCAGAGCGGGTGCTGGTCGTTCCAATGCCGGCTGGCGGGGTTGCCCGACTGGCC
>JACQDK010000044.1 GCA_016201135.1 Actinomycetota bacterium | reverse complement strand
TCAGCCGAACCTTCCCGTCACGTAGTCCTCCGTGCGCCGATCCTCCGGCGTGGTGAACATCTTCTTCGTGGGCGCGTATTCGACGACCTCACCGTAGAGCATGAACAGGGTCCAGTCCGAGATCCGGGCCGCCTGCTGCATGTTGTGAGTGACGATCACGACGTTGTACCGCGACTTCAGCTCCTGGATCAGCTCCTCGATCCGGAGCGTCGAGGCGGGATCGAGCGCCGAAGCCGGCTCGTCCATCAGCAGGACCTCGGGCTCCACGGCCAGGGCTCGGGCGATGCAGAGCCGCTGTTGCTGACCCCCGGAGAGCTTGCCGCCGGGCTCGTCCAGGCCGTCCTTGACCTCTTCCCAGAGCCCTGAGGCGCGCAGCGCCCGCTCCGCCCGCTCCTGCAGCTCGGCGCGTCGCATCTTCGAGCCCAGGCGCAGCCCCGCGACGGCGTTCTCGAAGATGCTCATCGTCGGGAACGGGTTGGGACGCTGGAACACCATGCCTATCCGTCGGCGCACGTCGACGGGGTCCACGCCGGGCCCGTAGATGTCCAGCCCGTCGAAGAGCACCTTGCCCTGCGCGCGCGCTCCCCGGACCTCCTCGTGCATCCGGTTCAGGCAGCGCAGGAGCGTCGACTTCCCGCAGCCGGACGGGCCGATTATCGCGGTCACCGACCCGGGCTCAGCGCTCATGTCCACGGAGCGCAGCACGCGCTTGCGTCCGAACCAGGCGGAGAGATCGGAGACAACGAGGCTCTTCATCGAAGCCTCCGCTCCTGACGGGCCGACAGGACCCTCGCCCCGATCGATAGGACCAGCACCCCCACCATCAACGTGATCGCGCCCCCCCAGGCTACCTGCTGGAGGGCCTCCAGCGGCTGACGCGCGTAGTCGTAGATGCGCAAGGGGACCGCGTCGGTCGGCCGCCATGGGCTCGAGTTGACGTAGTCGCTGCCCAGGGCCGTGAGCAGGATCGGGGCCGTCTCGCCCAGACCTCGGGCCACGGCGAGCATCATCGCCGTCAGGATCCCCGCGCCCGCCGTGGGGATGACGATGCGCAGGATCACCTTCCATCGCGGGAGCCCGAGGGCAAGGGCGCCCTCACGCAGCTCCTGCGGCACCAGCCGGAGGATCTCCTCGGTCGCCCGCGTGATGACGGGCCACATCAGGAGCGAGATCGCCAGCGACCCGGCGATCGCCGAGAACGAGCGCATCGCGGTCACGACGACCGCCGAGACCACCAGCCCCGCCACGATCGACGGCGTGGAAAGGAGGATCTCCGCCACGAACCTGATCGCGTCGGCGATCCGGCCGCGCCCGTACTCCGATAGATAGATCGCCGTGAGGATGCCGAGCGGGATCGAGATCAGGCACGCCATGCCGACGATCAAACCGCTCCCGATGAACGACTGGACCATGCCCCCGGCAGAGGGGTCGAGCGGACCCGCCGGCGTCTTCGTGAAGAAGGCGACCGAGAGCGCTGGCAGACCCCGGCGCACCACGTAGTACGCGATCACGCCGAGCGGCACGAGCGCAACGCCGCCACAGGCCCAGAGGAACGCCGTGAACGCCCGGTCCTTGAGCCGCCTTCGCCCGAAAGTGGCGGCGGCCCCGGTCTGCGCGCTCGCGATCATCCGGATACCTCCAGGGCCGGGCCCTCCGCGGCTCCCTCGACGCTTCCGCCGTCGAGCAGCCTCGCCGTCCGGCGCACCATCAGCCGCGACAGGGCCGCCAGCGAGAGGGAGATGGTCACCAGGACGAGCGCGAGCGCCAGGAGAGCCGGTCGGTGGTAGCCGATGCCCTGGGCGTTCAGGAACTGGCTGGCGATCACCGAGGGGATCGTCGAGCCCGCTGCGAACAGGCTCGCGCCGACGCTCCGGCCGCCGCCCACGACCATCGACACCGCGATCGTCTCTCCCAGCGCGCGTCCGAGACCCAGCATCGTCGCTCCCACGATCCCCGGGCGCGCGTACGGCAGCACCCCCATCCGGATCGTCTCGTACCGTGTGGCGCCGAGCGCCTTCGCTGCCTCGCGCAGGTCGCGCGGCACCACCGAGAAAACCTCGCGCGAGATCGCGGTCACGATCGGCAGGATCATGATCGCGAGAACGACTCCCGCGGTGAACAGGTCCCCGCCCGAGGGCGTCCCGGAGAACAGCCGACCCAGGATGGGGATCCGCCCGATCGTGGCGCGCAGGAACGGCTCGACGTGGCGCTCCATCGCCGGTGAGAGCACGGCCAGACCCCACAGCCCGTACACGACCGAGGGGATCGCCGCCAGGACGTCCACGAACGAGGCGAGCGGCGCGGTCACCGCGCGCCCGACCGGCTCGTTCAGCAGGATCGCGAGGCCGACCGCGACGGGAACGGCGAGGGTGATCGCGATCGCGGACGTGACCAGGGTGCCGAAGACGTAAGGCAGCGCGCCGAAGCTCTGGTGCACCGGATCCCAGTTACGGCCGACGAGGAACCCCGGGCCGAAGCGCGCGAGCGCCGGGGCCCCGCCCTGGGCGAGCACCCAGAGCACCACGACGAGTACGGCGATCAGGCCCATGCCGACCGCGAGCGTCAGCCCGCGGAAGGCGCGGTCGCCGAGCCGGGCGCTTGCAGCGCCCGGCTCGGCGACCCGATGACTCATGTTCCTCACCCCGTGACGGATGAAGAAGCCGTCACCGGGGTCCCGCCCACGTTGATCTTCGAGAGCTCCTGCAGGGCGGCCTGGGCAACCTGCTCCGGAAGCGGCGCGTACTCGAGCTGAGCCGCCGAGTCCTGCCCCTTCGTGAGACCCCAGGTGAAGAAGTCGACGAGGGTCTGGGCCTGGTCCTTGTCGGTCTGGTTCGCGTAGATCATCACGTAGGTGGTGGTGGCGAGCGGGTAGGCGCCTGGGGCGGTCGAGTTCAGCACGTTCGTGTCCGGCGCGATCGGCAGCTGGAGCCCACCGCCGGCGGCGCTGATCGAATCCACGCTCGGCGCCACGAACGAGCCGTCCTGAGCCTTCACCGCGGCGACGCCCAGGTGGTTCGCGACCGCGTAGTCGTAGGAGACGTACCCGACCGACCCGTCCGTGGAGGCGAGGTATCCCGCGACCCCATCGCTGCCGTCCTTGCCCGCCTCACCGGCCGGCCACTGCACGGTGGTCGCCGCGCCGGGACCGCTCTTCCACGCGCCGCTCCCCATCGAGAGCCAGGTCGTGAAGACGAACGTGGTGCCGGAGTCGTCCGAGCGATGCACCGGCTTGATGGGAGTGTTCGGGAGGCTCACGCCGGGGTTGAGCGCCGCGATCGCCGGGTCGTTCCACGAGGTGATCTTCCGCAGGAAGATGTCGCCGATAGTCGCGCCGTCGAGCTTCAGCCCGGTGTCGATGCCCTTCACGTTGTAAGCGACCGAAACGCCTCCCAGGACCGTGGGAATCTCGATCGCATCACCGGGTAGGGCGCTCTGCTGCTCGGGCTGGAGTGGCGCGTCGGAGGCGCCGAACTGCACCGTCTGCTTCGTGAAGGCGTCCACGCCGCCCCCGGAGCCGATCGCCTGGTAGTTGACCTGAGCTCCGGACTCGATGCCGTTGAAGTCCTTCGCCCACTGCGTGTAGATCGGCGCGGCGAACGTCGAGCCCGCCCCCGCTAGCGGCACGCCCGAGAACGAACCGCCTCCGCCGCCTCCGCCCGAGCCCCCGCACGCCGCGGCCACGAGCGCGAAGACGATCGCTCCCCCTACGCCCGCCCTCTTCCATCTCCGTTCACCGATCATCCATCTCCTCCTCAGGATTGGCTCTCTCACATATGCATGGTCGACCGCGCGGGTGACGCGAGACGGGCGGGAAGGTGAACGCCCGGACAACGTTCGACGGGAGAAAGGACGGTCCGGGCGCGGCGGCCCGTAGACTGCCTCTCGTGGACGCGAACGCGCTGGTCCTGGCCGGTGTCGCGCTGGTAGCCGGAGCCTTCGGGGCCGCCGCCGCCCGGCGGATGGGAACGGAGCGCATGCGAGGGCTGACCGAGGCGGCCCGGCGCGCCGAGGGTGAGCTCCGCTCGCGAGATCGCAGCTCGGCCGAGGGACGGCGGGTGCAGGACGTGATCCTCGGCGCGATGCAAGACGGCGTGCTCCTCCTGGACCGAGAAGGGAGAACCGTCTTCGCGAACGCCTCGCTCGCGCGCCTCCTCGGCGCGCCGGGCGGCCGGGACCCGGTCCTGCCGGTGGACCTGGAAAGGGCCGCCCGGCGCGCCGGCTACACGGGGGCGGAGACCTCCGCGGAGGTGGAGGCCGGCCGCCGGTGGCTCCGCGGCAGCGCGATCCCGGTGGGCGACGACGGCTCGGTCCTGCTGGTCGTGCGCGACGTCACTGAGGCCCTCCGGCTCGACTCGATCCGCCGCGACTTCGTCGCGAACGCCTCCCACGAGCTGAAGACCCCCGCCGCATCGATCCGCGCCGCCGCCGAGACGATCCGCTCCGCGATCGAAGAGGACCCCGCCGCCGTGCCTCGGTTCGCCGAGTCGATCGAGCGAGAGTCGGTGCGGCTCACCCGGATCGTCTCGGACCTGCTCGACCTCTCCCGCCTGGAGTCCGGGAGCGACCTGCACGAGTTGGTGCGACTGGACGTGCTAGCTCTCGACGAGTGCCGGCGCTTCCAAGAGACGGCATCGTCGTCGCGGGTCGAGCTGGAGGTGAAGGCGCAGGAGGTCCCCGCCGTCCGTGGTTCCGCGCGCGACCTCGCCTTGCTCGTGAGGAACCTGGTCGACAACGCGATCCGCTACACGAAGGCGGGCGGGCGCGTCGAGGTCTCCGTGTCGAGCGACGACGGACACGTGCGCATCGGCGTGACGGACACCGGGATCGGCATCCCCACCCGCGACCTCCCCCGGGTCTTCGAGCGCTTCTACCGGGTCGACCGGGCGCGCTCGCGCGAGACCGGCGGGACCGGGCTCGGCCTCGC
Organism: Actinomycetota bacterium; assembly: GCA_016201135.1. Lineage (GTDB taxonomy): Bacteria > Actinomycetota > UBA4738 > UBA4738 > HRBIN12 > JACQDK01. The sequence goes on along the minus strand of JACQDK010000044.1, from coordinate 1,705 downwards.
GATCGTGAAACACGTGGTCGAGAACCACGACGGCGAGGTCTCCGTGCAGAGCGAGCTGGGGCAGGGAACGACTGTCACGGCGCGGCTGCCCGTCGCCTGAGAGCCGGTCGGCCCCGCCCCTCGCCCTCCACGTATGCTCGCCGTCGATGGCGCTCCTCTTCCTGATCCGGCACGGGCTCACCGACCAGACCGGCCGGCGCCTCTCCGGCTGGACCCCGGGCGTGCACCTCTCGGAGCCCGGACGAACGCAGGCCGACGCTCTCGTGTTCCGGTTCGCGCAGATCCCATTGTCTGCGATCTACTCCAGCCCGCTGGAACGCTGCCGCGAGACGGCTGCGCCGCTCGCGGCAGCGAAGGGCCTCGCCGTGCGGGTTCGCAAGGAGCTCGGAGAGGTCGACTACGGCGACTGGACCGGACGGCCGCTGGCACAGCTCGCCCGCACGAAGCTCTGGAAGTCGGTGCAGCAGAACCCGTCGCAGGTGACGTTCCCCGGAGGCGAGTCCTTCCTCCAGGTGCAGGGCCGCGTCCTGCACGCGGTCGGCGAGATCGCGCGGACGCACCCGCGCGGCAACGTCGCGGTCCTCTCCCACGGTGACGCGATCCGCCTGCTGGTATCGCACCTGGCGGGCGCTCACCTGGACGCTTTCCAGCGCGTCGTGATCGACACGGCGTCGGTCTCAGTCGTGGCGCTCGGCTCCGGCCCGCCGCGGGTCCTGCGCGTGAACGACACCGGCTCCCTCGACGCGTTCGGCGGCCGGCGGCGTCCCGGCGGGAACGTGAAAGGATAAGGAGCGATGGAGCTCGGTCCGGTCGAACGCATCACGACCGACGCCATGGGGGAACCAGGAGCCCGCACCTTCTTCCTGCAGGCCAGGAGCGGCGGCCACCTCGTCACGGTCGTCGTCGAGAAGCAGCAGGTGCAGCTGCTCGCCGCCTCGATCCTCGAGCTGCTCGCCGACATCGAGCTCGAGACCGGCCAGGGGCCGCCCGACGAGGAGATGGAGCTGGAGGAGCCGGTCGAGCCGCTCTTCCGCGCCGGGAGGCTCTCGATCGGCTACGAGCCCGACCGGGACATGTTCCTGCTGGATGTCGAGGAGCTGGTGCCCGAGCCCGAGGAGGGCGGCCCCGAGGCGCTCCTCCTGCCCGACCCCCAGATCCTGCGACTGTGGGCCCGGCGCGAGCAGATGCTCGCCCTCTCGCGCTACGGGACCGCGGTGTCCGAGCGCGGGCGGCCCACCTGCCAGCTCTGCGGCAACCCGATCGACCCGAGGGGGCACACGTGTCCGGCGACGAACGGACACCGCAGGCGGACCGGCTGAACGGCGTCCCGCCGGTCATCGCTGGGGGTGAGCTCGAGCTTCTCGGGCTGCTGCCGAACTCGTCCAACTACACCTTCCTCGCGCGCGCGCAGCTCGGCGAGGAACGCGCGCTCGTCGTCTACAAGCCGCGCCGGGGCGAGACGCCGCTGTGGGACTTCCCCGAGGGGACCCTCTGCCAGCGTGAGACGGCGGCGTTCCTGGTGTCGCGCTCGCTCGGCTGGCCGAACGTGCCCTCCACGGTGCTCCGCGACGGCCCGGAAGGGGTGGGCTCGGTTCAGCTCTTCGTCGACGCCGATCCCCAGGAGCACTACTTCACGCTCGAGGACCGTCCGGAGCTGGCGGCCGAGTTCCGGAAGGTGGCGATCTTCGACGTCGTGGTCAACAAC
>JACQDK010000048.1 GCA_016201135.1 Actinomycetota bacterium | reverse complement strand
GGCGGCCTGCCTGGACGTACTGACGCAGGAGCGGGCACGGCGCGTACTTCGGGTCGCCGAGGCCCGCGTGCAGCACCTCCATGATCGCCACGCAGGTATCGAGGCCGATCAGGTCGGCGAGCGCGAGCGGGCCGATCGGATGGTTGAAGCCGAGCCTGGCGATCGTGTCGATCGCCTCCGCCTCCGCCACACCCTCGAGCAGCGCGTAGGCGGCCTCGTTGATGAAGGGCATCAGGATCCGGTTCGAGACGAACCCCGGCAGGTCGCGCGCCCCGGCCGGCGTCTTGCCGAGCTCGCACGACCTCGACGAGCGCCATCACGGGCACCGGGTTGAAGAAGTGCATGCCGACCACGCGGTCGGGCCGCCCCGTGACGGCGCCCAGCGAGGTGATCGGGATCGAGGACGTGTTGGAGGCGAGGATCGCCTCCGGCGGGAGGATCGCGTCGGCGGCGCGGAAGACCTCCTCCTTCGCCGCCGGGCTCTCGACAATCGCCTCGATCAGGAGGTCGGCCGCGACGAGAGCCTCGACCGGCGACACACGCGCCAGCACGACCTCGGGATCGGCTCCGCCTTTCGCGGCGAGCTTCTCCAGGCTGCGGCGCATCCCGCCGAGCCCGCGCTCCACCGCGCCCGGCACCGAGTCGTGGAGCGACACGGTGCGACCGGAGGCCGCGACGACCTGGGCGATGCCCGCTCCCATCTGCCCGGCCCCGACGACGAGCACGTGTGCGAACCGCATCTGCGGGAGGCTAACGTGAGCGCATGCCGTACGCGGAGGTCAACGGCACGCAGCTCTGGTACGAGGACTCGGGTACCGGCCCGGCCGTCGTCTTCCTCCACGCGGGGCTGATGGACGCGCGGATGTGGGCGCCGCAGCTCCCAGCCTTCTCCGCAGACCATCGCGCGATCGCCTTCGACCTCCGCGGTTACGGGCGATCCGACCCGTCCGAGAGGTCGTACTCGCCCACCGACGACCTTCTTGCACTGCTCGACACCCTCGAGATCGACTCGGCCGCACTCGTCGGCTGCTCGATGGGCGGGGCGATCGCAATCGACTTCACCCTCGAGCACCCGGAGCGGGTGCAGGCGCTCGTCCCGGTCGCCTCGGGCCTCGGCGGCTTCTCCTTCCGGGCCTACAGCGACGAGCAGATCGCGCGGGCCGAGGCCTCGGAGGCGAAGGGCGATCTCGCCGCAAGTGTGGAGCTCTGGCTCGAGGTCTGGGCGCCGCTCGGCAGTGACGGACCGATCGGCGAGATTGCCCGCCACAACGCGCAGGTCTTCGAGCTCGGAGATTTCGAGCTCGAGCTCGACCCACCGGCGGCCGGGCGGCTTGACGAGATCCGCGCGCCGACGCTCGTCGTCGTGGGCGACCGCGACGTAGCGGGCATCCTCGAGATCGCCGGCCTGCTCGAGACGGAGATCCGGGGGGCGGACAAGGTCGTGATGCACGGGCTCGACCATTTGCCGAGCCTCCGCGCGCCGGACGAGTTCAACCGGCTCGCGCTCGGCT
>JACQDK010000047.1 GCA_016201135.1 Actinomycetota bacterium | reverse complement strand
CGGGCGCTCGGCCACGAAGTGACCTGGAGGCAGTCCGACGCGGAGGGGGACCTCGTCGGCTGGCTGAACGGAGCGCGCGCAGAGGGAACCGAGGTCGTGGTGATCAACCCGGGTGCGCTCACGCACTACTCGTACTCGCTGCGAGACGCGGTCGAAGGTTGCGGCGTGCCGGTCGTCGAGGTCCACCAGACGCAGATCCATGCCCGAGAGGAGTTCCGCAGGCGCTCGGTGGTCTCGGAGGTATGCCGAGCCACGATCACCGGGGTGGGGACCGGTGGCTATCATCTGGCGCTGGAGGGCCTCCCTTGGATCACCGACTGAGAAGGGATCGTCTGGCCGCGCGCCTGCCGGAGCTGCGGGTCGACGCGATCGTCGTAACGGGCGTGCCCAGCTCGGCTTCGAGGCGTCGAACGTCACGGTCAAGGGATGGCGGGAGCTCGACGAGCGGCTCGCCGGCGTCGAGCTCGTCCCGACGGACGGGGAGGTGGAGCGCCTGCGCTGGGTGAAGGACGCCGACGAGCTGCGGCTGCTGGAGAACGCTCAGGAGGCGACCGACCAGGCCTTCGACGCGATCTTGGATCGTGTCGCAGTGGGCATGACCGAGCGCCGGCTGGCGCACGAGCTGGAGCTGGCGATGCGCCGGGCCGGCGCCGACGGGCTCTCGTTCGACTCGATAGTCGCCTTCGGCGAGAACGCCGCGGAGCCCCACCACGAGCCCTCGCACCGCACGCTCCAGGAGGGGGACGTCGTGAAGCTCGACTTCGGGGCGCTCTGGGGCGGATACCACGCCGACATGACGCGCACGATCGCGTTCGGGCAGCCGCCGGCGGAGCTGCGGAAGGTCCACGACGTCGTGCGAGAGGCCCAGCAGGCAGGGATCGACGCGGTCCGCGCCGGCGTCACCGGAGCGGAGGTCGACCGCGCGGCGCGCAAGGTGATCGAGGACGCCGGGTACGGCGAGGCGTTCTCCCACGGGCTGGGCCACGGCGTGGGGCTTGAGGTCCACGAGGGCCCCGGGTTCCACCGCAGGAGCGAGGACGTCCTTCCCGTGGGCACCGTGATGACGGTGGAGCCCGGCGTCTACCTGCCCGGCCTGGGGGGTGTCCGCATCGAGGACACCGTCGAGGTCACCGAGGACGGCTGCCGGGCGATCCCGACATCCACCAAGGAACTGATCGAGCTGTGAGGAGCTTCGCGACGTGAGCGTCTCCACCAACGACCTGAAGAACGGCATGACCCTGGACCTGGACGGCACCTTGTTCCAGGTGATCGAGTTCCAGCACGTGAAGCCCGGCAAGGGCGGCGCCTTCGTCCGCACGAAGCTCCGGAACGTGAAGAACGGCGCCGTGGTCGAGAAGACGTTCAACGCCGGCGTGAAGGTGGGTCTGGCGATCGTCGAGCGCAAGGACATGCAGTACCTGTACGTCGACGGTGCGGACCACGTGTTCATGGACCTTCAGACCTACGAGCAGGTGCACGTGCCGGGCGAGATCATGGGTGAGGCAGCCGGCTACCTCACCGAAGGCGGCGAGGCGCAGGTGTCGCTGCACCAGGGAGTGCCGATATCGGTCGACCTCCCGGCCTCCATGGTGCTCGCGGTGACGAAGACGGACCCAGGAGTAAGGGGCGACACCCGCACCGGCTCCCTCAAGCCCGCGACCCTGGAGACCGGCGTCGTCGTGAACGTGCCGCTCTTCGTCGAGGAGGGCGAGAAGGTCAAGGTCGACACGCGGACCGGCCAGTACATCGAGCGCGTGAAGTAGTGGGCTCGCGCAGAGGCGACAGGCGCGCTGCCATCGACATCCTCTACCAGGCAGACGTTACGGGGGTCGACGCCGCAGCCGTGCTGGCGGACAGGGCGGAGCTGCGAGGGCCGGTGCCGGAGTTCACCAGGGAGCTGGTGGAAGGCGTGTCGGCGGGGCTGCTCGAGGTCGACCGGATCCTGGAGGCCCACTCGGAGGACTGGCACGTGGAGCGCATGCCCGCCCTCGACCGGACGATCCTGCGGGTGGCGGTGTACGAGCTGATCGCGCGGCCCGACGTGCCGCCCGCCGCCGCGATCAACGAGGCCGTCGAGGCCGCGAACGAGCTCTCCACGGAGGACTCGGGACGGTTCGTGAACGGCGTGCTGGGCCGGATCGTCCGCGAGCTCGACGCCGGATCGCCGAGCTAGCCGCCGGAGGCCTGGTCGCCGGGCTGAGACGAGGGAGGCTGGACGGGGGCCGTGGGCTCCACCGGGGTCGCCGGGGCTGGGGCCTGGACCGCCGGGGCCTGGACCGCCGGCGCTTGAGCCGCCGGAGCCGCCGGTTCATCTTCTGCCGTCGTTCCCTCCTTCAAGCCCTTCTTGAACTCCCCCGAGGCCTTGCCCATCGAGCGGGCCAGCTCGGGGAGCTTCTTCGCGCCGAACAGCAGAACGACGATGCCGAGGACCACCAACCATTCGGGACCGATGCTGGGCATGCTCTCTTTCCTTCCCTGGGGATCGGCCGATAGTCTAGGCGCTCCGAGGAGGTTCCGCAGGAACGTCGTCGTGGCGACGCCGGGTGCGGTATCCTCGCGGAGAAGGGTTCCCCTTTAAGTCCGGTCCCGCGAGGCCGGGAAGGGAGCGGAGGATGAGAGTGACCATGTGCGCCCACGCCCTGCCGGCGGAGGGCGCTCTTCCATGAGCGGGCAGAAGCTCCTGGACGCCGAGGACATCCGCCGGGTCCTCACCCGTATCGCCCACGAGATCATCGAGCGGAACAAAGGCGCCGAGAAGGTCGCGCTAGTGGGCATCGCGAGTCGCGGCGACCACCTCGCGCGGCGCCTGGCGGAGCAGATCCTCGAGATAGAGGGGACGAAGGTGCCGGTCGGTGTCCTCGACATCACCTTCTACCGGGACGACATCGGCCTGAAGGCCGAGGCGCCCGTGGTAAGCGAGACCCGGGTCGGCTTCGACATCAACGGCGTGACCGTGGTGCTCGTGGACGACGTCCTGTTCACGGGGCGCACGATCCGCGCGGCCATGGACGCGCTGATGGACTTCGGACGGCCCAGGAAGATCCAGCTGGCGGTGCTCGTCGACCGCGGCCACAGGGAGCTGCCGATCCGCGCGGACTTCGTCGGCAAGAACGCGCCGACCGGCCGCGCCGATGACGTTCGCGTGCTGCTGGAGGAGTCGGACGGCGAGGACGCCGTCGTCGTGGAGGAAGCCGGATGAACAAGCACCTGCTGTCGATGCACGACGTGACCGCCGAAGACGTCGTCCGCATCCTCGACACCGCGGAGTCCTTCCGCGAGGTCGGGACGCGCGTGATCAAGAAGGTGCCGGCCCTGCGCGGGCGCACCGTCGTGAACCTCTTCTACGAGAGCTCCACGCGTACGCGGATATCGTTCGAGCTTGCGGCCAAGCGACTCTCGGCCGACGTGATCAACTTCTCGACGGGCGGGTCATCGGTGTCGAAGGGCGAGTCGCTGAAGGACACCGCGCTCACGCTCCAGGCGATGGGCGCCGACGCGGTCGTGATACGCCACTCGTCCTCGGGGTCGCCCTACCAGCTGACGAAGTGGGTGAAGGCGAGCGTGCTGAACGCCGGCGACGGCACCCACGAGCACCCGACGCAGGCGCTGCTCGACCTGTACACGATGAGGGAGAAGCTCGGACGGCTGGAGGGGCTGCGCGTCGCGATAGTGGGCGACGTGCTGCACTCCAGGGTAGCTCGCAGCCTGAGCTTCGGCCTCGTGAAGATGGGCGCCGACGTCACACTGATCGGCCCGCCGACGCTGATCCCTCCCGACGCTCCGTCCTGGGGCGTGCAGGTCTCCTACGACGTCGACGGCGCGCTGCCGAAGCTCGATGTCTGCTACGTGCTGCGCGTCCAGAGGGAACGGCAGAGGCTGGAGTACTTCCCGAGCGTGCGCGAGTACTCGCGGCTCTTCGGGCTCACGCGGGGCCGCGTCGGTGCGCTCCCGGAGGGCGCGCTGATCATGCACCCGGGCCCGATGAACCGGGGCGTGGAGATCGACTCCGACGTCGCCGACCTTCCTCAGTCGGTGATCGAGGAGCAGGTGACCAACGGCATCGCGATCCGGATGTCCCTGCTGTACCTGCTGCTGGGGGGCTCGGGCTCCGAGGAGGCGAGCGCCGATGCCTGAGCCGAAGCTGCTCCTGCGCGGCGCCCGGGTCGTCGATCCGGCGAGTGGGCGCGACGAAGTCGCGGACGTTCGGGTCGAGCGCGGTCGCATCACCGCCGTCGGGGCTGGCCTGGATCCGGCGGGCGCCGAGGTCATGGACTGTGACGGGCTGGTGCTCGCCCCCGGCCTGGTCGACCTGCACACCCACCTGCGCGAGCCCGGCTTCGACCACAAGGAGACGATCGAGACGGGGACGCGGGCCGCGGCGCTCGGCGGGTTCACCGCCGTGGCGCCCATGGCGAACACAGACCCGGTCACCGACAACGCCGCCGTCGTGCACGAGGTGCGCGATCTGGGGGCGCAGGCGGGTCTGTGCGACGTCTTCCCGGTCGGGGCGATCACGAAGGGCCTCGAGGGCGAGTCGCTCGCGGAGATCGGCGAGATGGTCGCTGCCGGCGTCCGCGTGTTCAGCGACGACGGGCGGTGCGTGCCCTCCGCGCGGGTGCTCCGCAACGCGCTCACCTATGCGAGGGCCTTCGAGGACGTCGTGCTCGCCGAGCACTGCGAGGACGCCTCGCTCGCCGAGGGTGGCCAGATGCACGAGGGCTACCACTCCTACTCGCTCGGCTTGCGAGGCCAGCCATCGGAGGCCGAGGAGATCGTCGTGGCGCGCGACCTGGCCGTGGCGCGACTCACTGGCGGACGGATCCACCTATGCCACCTGTCGTCGGCGCGGTCGGTGGAGCTCGTGCGGCGCGCCAAGGCGGAGGGGATCCGCGTGACCGCCGAGGTGACCCCGCATCACCTCACGTTCACCGACGACGATCTCGTGACCTACGACACGAACTTCAAGGTGAATCCTCCGCTTCGAACCGCGGATGATCGCGACGGGCTGAGGGCCGGCGTGGCCGACGGAACGATCGACGTGATCGCGACGGACCACGCGCCCCACGCGGTGGAGGAGAAGGAGGCCGAGTTCGATGGGTCGCCGCCCGGGACGATCGGTCTCGAGACCGCGCTCGCGGCCGTGCTCACGGAGCTCGTCGAGCCGGGGATCGTGCCGCTCGCTCGCGTGATCGATGCAATGTCGCCGCTGCCCGCGCGGATCCTCGGGGCGGCCGGCCACGGAGGGCCGATCGAGCCCGGGCGGCCGGCTAACCTCGTCGTGTTCGACCCGGCCGCCGAGTGGACGGTCGAGGTCCCGTTCGCGTCGCGCAGCCGCAACTCGGCGTTCCTCGGCCGCACCCTCCGTGGACGGGTGGTGCACACGGTGCTGCGCGGCGCGCTAACCGTGGCGAACGGGAAGCCGACCCGGTGAGGGGACCGGCGGCGCTGCTTGCCCTGGAGGACGGGACCGTCCTCCGGGGAACGGGTTTCGGGGCCGAGGGGGAGACCTTCGGGGAGGCCGTCTTCAACACCGCCATGTCGGGCTACCAGGAGGTCCTGACGGACCCCTCGTACGCGCGCCAGATCGTGGTGATGACCTCTCCCCACGTCGGCAACTGCGGGACGAACGGCGAGGATCCAGAGTCCGGGGGGATCCAGGTGGCCGGCTTCGCGGTGCGCGAGGCGTCGCGCCGGGCCTCGAGCTGGCGAGCGGAGCGGACGCTAGCTGAGGAGCTCGAGGGTGCCGGGGTCATCGGCATCGAGGGGATCGACACGCGCCGGCTCACCCTGCGCCTGCGGGAGCTGGGGTCGATGCGCGCAGCTGTCTCGACCGTCGAGCGGGACGCCGAGAGGCTGGTCGCGCGCGTGCGCGAGTCGCCCGGGATGGAGGGCGCGGACCTGGCTCTCGGCGTGAGCGCGGCCGACCCATACGAGGCTGGTTCGCTCGTCGGCGCGGCACGCGCAGGACACGGGCGCGTGTTCCGCGTGGCCGCCTACGACTTCGGGATGAAGCGGAACATCCTGCGGCGCCTCGCGGCGGAGGGCTGCGAGACCACGGTGTTCCCCGCGTCGAAGCCGCCCGCGACGATCGTCGCGGGCGGCTTCGACGGAGTGTTCCTGTCGAACGGGCCCGGCGACCCGGCAGCCACGCGGTACGGGATCGATGCCGTGAAGGAGCTGCTGGGCCGGGTCCCGATCTTCGGGATCTGCCTCGGCCACCAGCTCCTGGGGCTCGCGCTGGGCGGGCGGACGTGCAAGATGAAGTTCGGGCATCGCGGGGTCAACCAGCCCGTGAAGGATCTGCGCACCGGGCGCGTCGAGATGACGAGCCACAACCACGGGTTCGCCGTGGACCCGGACGGGTGGCGCCACGACGGAGACGTGGTCCTGACCGACCGTGGCAGGGTCGAGCTCTCGCACCGGAGCCTGAACGACGGCACGCTCGAAGGCCTGCGCTGCCTCGACGTCCCGGCGTTCTCCGTGCAGTATCACCCGGAGGCCGCGCCGGGGCCTCACGACAGCCGGTACCTGTTCGAGGAGTTCAGGTCGCTGATTGAAGCCGCCGGCTGATGCCCAGGCGCGCCGACATCCGCAAGATCATGGTGATCGGGTCCGGCCCGATAGTGATCGGCCAAGCCTGCGAGTTCGACTACTCGGGAACGCAGGCGTGCAAGGTGCTGCGCGCCGAGGGCTACGAGGTCGCGCTCGTGAACTCCAACCCCGCGACGATCATGACCGACCCGGAGCTCGCCGATCGGACCTACATCGAGCCGCTCACCCCGGAGTCGGTGCTGGCTGTGATCGAACGGGAGCGCCCGGACGTGCTGCTGCCCACCCTCGGCGGTCAGACGGGGCTCAACGTGAGCGTGGCGCTCGCGGAGTCCGGGGACCTCGACCGGCTCGGGATAGAGCTGATCGGGGCGACGCTCGAGGCGATCCACCGCGCGGAGGATCGTGGCAGCTTCAGGGCATCGATGCAGGCGGCCGGGCTAGAGGTCCCGCGCGCGGGAACCGCGCGCTCTCTCGAGGAGGCCCTCGCCCTCGGGGAGGAGATCCGCTATCCGCTGATCGTCCGGCCCTCGTTCACGCTGGGGGGCGGCGGCAGCGGCTTCGCCGCTTCGCCCGAGGAGCTCGACGCGTTCGCGAGGCGCTCGCTGGAGCTCTCGCCGGTACACGAGGTCCTCGTCGAGGAGTCGATCGCCGGGTGGAAGGAGTTCGAGCTCGAGGTGATGCGCGACGTCGCCGACAACGCCGTGATCGTGTGCTCGATCGAGAACGTGGACCCGATGGGCGTGCACACGGGCGACTCGATAACCGTGGCGCCGCAACAGACCCTCACCGACCGGGAGTACCAGGACATGCGCGACGACGCCCTGGTGTGCATGCGCGCGATCGGCATCGAGACCGGAGGGTCGAACGTGCAGTTCGCGGTCGACCCACGCACAGGCCGGCGGCTCATCATCGAGATGAACCCCCGCGTGTCGCGCTCCTCGGCCCTCGCGTCGAAGGCCACGGGCTTCCCGATCGCGAAGATCGCGGCGCTGCTCGCCGTCGGGTACCGGCTGGACGAGATCGTGAACGACATCACCGGCGCGACGCCGGCCGCCTTCGAGCCCACCCTCGACTACGTGGTCGTGAAGGTGCCGCGCTTCGCGTTCGAGAAGTTCCCGGGCGCGGATCCCGTGCTCACCTCGACGATGAAGTCCGTCGGCGAGGTCATGGCGATCGGACGGACCTTCAAGGAGGCGCTCGGCAAGGCCTGGCGCGGCCTCGAGAAGGCAGGCTTCGATCTGGGCGAGGAGGAGGCGGGGGGCGCGGTCCTGGACCGGCTCGGGGCGGCGGGGGAGCGCCGGCTGCTGCTCGTGGAGGCCGCCCTCGCCGCCGGGCGCTCCGTCGAGGAGGTCGCGTCGGCCTCGGGGATCGACCCCTGGTTCGTGGAGCAGGTCGCCGAGGTCGCGCAGGAGGCGTCGAGCCTGTGCGGGCGGCCGATGTCGAGGCTCTCCGCGGACGAGCTGCGGGAGGCGAAGCGGGCCGGGCTCTCCGACGCGCGGATCGCATCGCTCACCGGCGGGACAGAGGCGGCGGTGCGCCGTCACCGGGAGGCCCTGGGCGTCCAGCCGGTCTTCAAGACCGTGGACACCTGCGCCGGCGAGTTTCCGGCGCTCACGCCCTATCACTACTCGACGTACGAGGAGGAGACCGAGGTGCGCCCGGCCGGGCGGCCGCGCGTCGTGATCCTGGGGGCGGGCCCGAACCGGATCGGTCAGGGGATCGAGTTCGACTACGCCTGCGTGCACGCGAGCTTCGCGCTCGAGCAGGCGGGCTACGAGTCGGTGATGGTGAACTCGAACCCGGAGACCGTCTCCACCGACTACGACACGTCGAGCCGTCTCTACTTCGAGCCGCTCACCGCCGAGGACGTCCTGGCCGTGTGCGCCGCGGAGCGGCCGGTCGGCGTGATCGCGCAGTTCGGCGGGCAGACGCCGCTCAAGCTGGCGCGCACGCTCCGGGAGGAGGGGTTCGCGATCCTCGGAACTTCCCCGGAGGCGATCGATCTCGCGGAGGACCGGGGCAAGTTCGCGCAGCTCCTTCGGGAGCTCGGCATCCCGGCGCCGCCCCACGGGGAGGCGCGCAACCTCGAGGAGGCCCGGGCCGTCGCAGCTCGCATCGGGTACCCCGTCGTGGTTCGGCCGAGCTACGTGCTTGGCGGGCGCGCGATGGAGATCGTGTACGTGGAGGACGACCTCGAGGCCTTCGTCACGCAGGCCGCCGAGGCCTCGCCCGAGCACCCCGTGCTGATCGACAGGTTCCTGGAGGGCGCGATCGAGCTCGACGTCGACGCGGTGTGCGACGGGGCAGACGTCCTCATCGGCGCGGTGATGGAGCACATCGAGGAGGCCGGGGTGCATTCGGGCGACTCCTCGTGCGCGATCCCTCCGCCGACGGTCTCCGACGAGGAGCTCGACCGGGTCGAGGAGATCACGGGCGAGCTCGCGCGGCGGCTCGGCGTCCGGGGCCTCCTGAACCTTCAGCTCGCGGTGAAGGACGAGCGGATCTGGGTGCTCGAGGCGAACCCTCGCGCCTCCCGTACCGTACCCTTCGTGTCGAAGGTGACCGGCGTGCCGCTCGCGAAGGTCGCCGCGCTCGTCGCGGTGGGGGGGACGCTCGCGGGGCTGCGCGCCGACGGGCTCGTGCCCGAGGATCCGAGGCACTACCGTCATCTGCCGTACACGAGCGTGAAGGCGGCCGTGCTGCCCTTCGGAAGGTTCCCCGGCGCGGACACGGTGCTCGGGCCCGAGATGAAGTCGACCGGCGAGGTCATGGGTATCGACCGGGATCCCGGCGTTGCGCTGGCGAAGGCGCTCGTGGCGAGCGGCGCGGGGCTTCCCACTTCCGGTACGGTCTTCGTCTCGGTGGCCAACCGCGACAAGCGCTCGATCGTGCTGCCGGCGCGGCGCCTCGCCGACCTGGGGTTCCGGCTGCTCGCGACCGGTGGCACCGCCGGCGTGCTCGAGCGAGCCGGCATCGAGGTCGAGCGCGTCGCGAAGGTGAGCGAGGGGTCGCCGAACGTGGTGGACGCGATCCGCGGCGGCCGCATCGACCTGGTCATCAACACGCCCTTCGGTCGCGCCCCCCGAAGCGACGGGTACGAGATCCGGATCGCAGCCGCCGCGGCCGGGGTCCAGTGCATCACGACCCTGCCCGGGGTGCTCGCTGCGGTGCACGGCATCGAGTCGATCCGGCGAGGGCCGACCGAGCCGCGGTCCCTTCAGGAGCACCACGCGGCCGCGGCGGCTGCGCCCGTTCAGGCGCGGCTCACGCTCGAGCGCGCGTCGGCGTCGGCGCTCGGAGGCCTGGTCCAGTGAGGCGAACCCGCGCCGAGATCCTGTCGGCCAGGAGGGTCGGCGCCTACCACTCGCTGACGCTCGTCGCTCCCGAGGTGGCCGAACGCGCCCGCCCGGGCCAGTTCGTCGCGGTCCAAATGCCCGAGGACCGCGACTACCTCCTGCCGCGGCACTTCTCGATCCACCAGGCCTCACGGCGGGGTGGGTGGGCCGGCACGCTCGAGTTCTGCTTCGAGCCCGGGGGCAAGGGCACGACGTGGCTGGCGAACGCGCGGGCGCATGGATTCCTGGACGTGACCGGACCGCTCGGGAAGGGGTTCGCGTACCCGAAGCGCCTGACGAACTGCCTGCTCGTCGCGGAGGGACACGGCGCGGCTTCCCTGTACTTCCTGGCGCAGGAGCTCCTGGTCCGCGAGAAGCGCGTCGACATGGTCCTGGGAGCCGGGACGATGGAACGCGTGTTCAAGCCGATCGAGGGGAAGAGGCTCTCGCAGACGAACGCGATCATGACCGAGGACGGCACGCTCGGCGATCGGGGAACAGTGCTCGACGCGCTGCCCGAGATGGCTGCCCGCTGCGGCTCCGAGGTGATATACGCGGCGGGACCGGCGCCGATGCTCGAGAAGGTGGCGGCGTTCTGCCGCGAGCGACGGATACCCGCGCAGGTCGTCGTCGAGGAGCGGATGGCCTGCGGCGTAGGCCTGTGCCACTCCTGCGTGGTGCCGGTTGCCCGCAAGGACGGGAGCGGCTACGACAACCTGCGTGCATGCGTCGACGGGCCGGTCTTCAACCCCGCGCGGGTCCTGTGGGACCGCTGGATGTCGGACGTGCCCACGATGATCCCGACGCCCCCCGAGGGGCTCCCGGTGGTGCGCTCGTGGCCGGGGTGAAGCGCAGCCTAGCCGTGGACGTCGGCGGCGTGCTGCTCCCGACGCCCGTGATGATCGCCTCGGGCTGCGCGGGCACGGGCAGAGAGCTGGCGGGGCTCGTCGACCCTCACAAGCTGGGCGCGATCGTGTCGCGCAGCGTGACGCTGGCTCCTCGCAAGGGGACGCCGACCCCGCGGATCGCGGAGTCGGCGTCGGGCATCGTGTGGTCGACCGGCCTACAGAACCCCGGCATCGAGGTCTTCGTGAAGGAGGAGCTGCCCCGGCTGGTGCACACGGGCGCGCCCGTGATCGTGTCGATCGCGGGCGGCACGATGGAAGAGTACGTGCGCCTCACCAGCCTGCTCCAGGCGCGACCGGGCGTGGTCGCGATCGAGACGCAGATCTCCGGGCGCGACGAGGAGCTCGGCCGCGAGGTGCTCGCGTCGCGCCCGGACCGCGCGGCCGAGATCGTCGGCGCGGTGGCTCGCATGTCGATGATCCCGGTCTTCGCGAAGCTGCCCCTGCTGGCCGACGTCGTCGAGGTCGCGCGCGGCTGCGTCCGCGCCGGCGCGACCGGGCTCACCTTGATAGACGCCCTCCCGGCTCTGGGCGTGACCGCCTCGAGGCTGAGGCCGTCGCTCGGATCGGTCTCCGGATGGCTCTCGGGGCCCGCGATCCGGCCGGTCGCACTCCGGGCGGTCTTCGACGTGGCGAGCGCCATGCCCGACGTGCCGATCCTGGGCTGCGGGGGCGTGCGCACCGGGGAGGACGCCGTGGAGATGATGCTGGCCGGGGCCTGGGCCGTTCAGGTCGGGACGGCGACGGTTGTGGACCCCGGGGCCCCCGTGAACGTGGCGACGGGGGTGCTCGCCTACCTCAAGGAGAAGGGGCTCGCCTCCCCTGCGGACCTGCGCGGCCGCCTCCGCCTGCCTGCGGCTCCGGACCCGGAGGGATCCTGGTGATCCCCCGCCCCGAGAACCCGTTGATCGTTGCGCTCGACGTGTCGGAGCTGGGCCGTGCGGAGGAGCTTGCGTCGGCGCTCGCCCCGCACGTCGGGATGCTCAAGGTCGGGCTCGAGCTCTGCTGGGCCATCGGCCCCGACGCGGTCCGCAAGGTCGCGCGGCATGCGCCCGTGTTCGTGGATTCGAAGCTCCACGACATCCCGAACACGGTTGAGCGCGCGGCCGCGAACATCGCGCGCCTGGGGCCGCGGATGTTGAACGTTCATGCGCTCGGCGGCGTGGAGATGATGCGCGCCGCGCTGCGCGGGGCCACGAGGGGCGCCGAGGAGGCGGGCGCCCCGAGGCCCATGGTCCTGGCGGTGACCGTGCTTTCGAGCCATGCGGGCGAGGATCTCGCGAGCCCGGCCTCACTCGCGTTCGAGGCCAGGGCGGCGGGGCTCGATGGCGTGGTGGTGTCCGGCCGGGACGTCCGTGACGTTCGCGAGGCGTGCGGCGAGGACTTCTGCCTGGTGGTCCCCGGGATCCGCCCAGCGGGATCCAACGGCGACGACCAGACGCGGGTCCTGACACCCGCTGCGGCGCAAGACAAAGGAGCTGACTACCTGGTGGTGGGCCGGCCGATCACCTCGGTGGCCGATCCCGCCGCGGCGGCGCGCTCCATCCTGCTAGAGCTCCGCTGAAGCCGGTTCCGACCGTGCCGCGGGGCGGTGAAGGGCCGCGTTGTCCCTGGTCGGCGGGCGTGCGTATACTCCGGCCGTCCTGCACCCCACGAGCAAAGGAGCGCGTGATGGCCCTACCGACCCTCACCCCCGAACAGCGGCAGCAAGCACTGGCGAAGGCGGCGGAGGCGCGGAAGAAGCGCGCGGAGATCAAGGGGGAGCTGAAGGCCGGCACCCGCACGCTGACCGACGTGCTGTCGAGGAAGGGTGACGACATGGTCGGGAAGATGAAGGTCTCGACCGTGCTCGAGTCGCTCCCGGGCGTGGGCAAGGTTCGCGCGCAGAAGCTCATGGAGGAGCTCGACATCTCGGCGAGCCGGCGGGTACGGGGCCTCGGGGCCAAGCAGCGCGAGCAGCTCCTCTCCAAGTTCGCGAAGAAGTAGCGGCGCGCTGGCTCGTCGCGGCAAGCTCTTCGTTATCGCGGGCCCCTCGGGGGTGGGCAAGGGGAGCGTGGTGCAACGCCTCCTCGCCTCCGACCCGCAAGGGCTCGTGCTCTCCGTATCGGTCACCACCCGCCCGCCGCGCGCGAACGAGACGGCGGATCGCGACTATTCGTTCGTGTCGGGGGATCGCTTCAGCGAGATGGCCGAGCGGGGCGAGCTCCTGGAGTGGGCCGAGGTCTTCGACCACTGCTACGGAACGCCGAAAGCCTTCGTCGACGAGGAGCGCGCCAAGGGGAACGACGTCCTGCTCGAGATCGACGTTCAGGGCGCCGGGCAGGTGAAGCAGCGCGAGCCCGACGCGGTCCTCGTGCTGCTCGAGCCTCCGTCGCTCGACGAGCTCGCGCGGAGGCTCCGCGGCCGGGGGACCGAGACGGAGGAGCGGATCACCGAGCGTCTGGCTAAGGCCGAGTGGGAGATGTCCCAGCGGGACCTCTTCGACCACGTGGTCGTGAACGACGAGCTGGAACGAGCGGCGTCCCTGGTCGCTGCTATCATCGCTTCATCGCGCTCCGACCTGGAGGACCCTTCCGTATGATCGAACCCAAGATCGACGACCTGCTCGCGTCCGTGGACTCGAAGTACTCGCTGGTGATCCTCGCGGCCAAGCGCGCGCGGGAGATCAACTCGTACTACAACCAGCTCGGCGAGGGCCGCGGCGAGTTCGTTCCGCCTCTCGTGGAGTCCGGCGGCCTGACGAACAAGCCGCTGTCGATCGCGCTCGAGGAGATCGCGGAGGGCAAGATCAATGCCGAGCGCATCGAGGAGCCCGTCGGCGAGTAGCCCGCTCGGGCAGGAGGGCCTCCACCGGGATCAGTGGAGGGCCGTGGCATGAGTACGAGCGGAACCTCCCTCCTGAAGGGGAAGCGGGTGCTCCTGGGCGTCACGGGGGGCATCGCCGCGTACAAGGTCGCTCATCTCGCACGCCTGATGGTCGCCGCCGGCGCAGACGTCCGGGTCGTGATGACGGACGCGGCCACGAGGTTCGTCGGTCCCGACACGTTCGCCGCGCTCACCGGCAACCCCGTGCACACGACGGTGTGGGACGAGCCCGGCACCGTGTTGCACGTCAGGCTCGCGCACGAGGTGGACCTCGCCGTCGTCGCGCCGGCCACGGCCAACGTCTTGTCGAAGCTCGCCCAGGGGATCGCCGACGATCTGCTCACCTCCACGCTCCTGGAGTCGCGGTGTCCGGTCGTCGTCGCGCCTGCGATGCACACGGGCATGTGGGACCACCCCGCCACGTGCGCGAGCGTCGAGGCGCTCGAGGCGCGCGGCGTGACGATCGTCGGTCCGGTCGCCGGGCCCCTTGCCGCCGGGGACGAGGGCATGGGGCGGATGTCCGAGCCCGAGGAGATCCTCGCCGCGGTCGAGGCCGTGGCGGCACGTTCCACGGAGCTTGCCGGGCGCCGCATCGTGGTGACCGCCGGCCCGACCCACGAGCCGCTCGATCCGGTCCGTTTCATCGGGAACCGGTCGTCGGGCCGGATGGGTGTGGCGGTCGCCGCCGAGGCACATGCACGCGGAGCCGACGTCACGCTCGTGCTGGGGCCCGGGGCCGTGACCCCACCCGCAGGGCTGCACGTCATGCGCGTCGAGACCGCCGAGCAGATGCGGGACGCGGTCGTTTCGGCCGCGAAGGATGCGGACGCCGTCGTCATGGCTGCCGCCGTCGCGGACTTCCGTCCGGAGCGCGTCGCGGAGGGCAAGCTGAAGAAGGAGGCCGGTCCTCCGGAGGTGCGCCTGGTGCCCACGCCGGACATCCTCAAGGAGCTCGGGGAGAGCAAGGGGGACCGGGTGCTGGTGGGTTTCGCGGCCGAGACCTCCGAGCTGGAGGCCTCCGGGCGAAGGAAGCTCTTGGCGAAGAACCTCGATCTGGTCGTCGTGAACGAAGTCGGCCGGGAGGGCACCGGGTTCGGGTTCGAGACCAACGACGCGATGATCCTCACGCGCGACGGCGACGACGAGCCCCTCCGCACATGGGCGAAGCGGGAGCTCGCGGCCGCGATCTGCGACCGGCTCGCCAAGCGCTTCGGTTGACGTGGCCGCGAGCTCCCGCCCCGGCGAGGATCGGCCCGCGGGGGCGCCGGCCGCCGCGGGGAACGGCGCCCGCCGCGTGCGCCTGGCTCTCGTCCTGGTCGGGGTCGGTTGGCTCGCGGCGCAGCTGCTCGTGTGCTCCCCGCACCGCCCTCCCTCGTGGGACGAGGCCATCTACCTGTCGCAGGTGCGCCCCCCCGCCCTGCCGTTCGCAGCGTCGCGATCGCGCGGCATCGTGGCGCTCGCGGCTCCGGTCGTGGCGGCGGGTGGATCGATCTTCCAGGTGCGGGTCTGGCTCGCCGTCGCGTCCGCGCTGGCGCTCGTCGCCGCGTTTTGGCCCTGGACCTAGGCGGTGGGGTGGCCGGCGCCACTCGCAGCCTTCTTCTTCGCGGGATCCTGGCCGGGGCTCCTCTACGGCTCGGAGGTCATGCCGAACCTGTGGGTGGCCCTCGCGGCGGTGGCGGCGTCGGGCTGGGCGCTGCCGGGGCTGCGGGGGAGCCGGCGCGCGCGCGACGTCGGCTTGGCCGGCGCGCTGGTCGCCGTCGCGGCGACCTTCCGGCCGCCCGACGCCGCCCTGCTCGCCGCGCCGGTACTCGTGGCGCTCCTCGTCGCGCGCGCGCCGCGCCGGTGGCTCGTCGCGATCACCGCGGGCGTTGCGATCGGGTGGCTCCCGTGGGTGATCGAGATGTCCCTGCGGTTCGGCGGGCCGCTGGCGGCGCTGCGGGCGGCGTCTGCGCTCTCCCACGTCGGATCGGCAGGGGTGCTCGAGCGCGTGAGGCAGTACCTGTCGCTCGGGGACGGACCCCTCCTGGGTCCCGCCACGGGCGCTGCGGTCTCCAGGTCGGTCGTCGTCTGGTCGGTCCTGGCCGCGGCGCTCGCGGTGACGGGCCTCGCGACGGCCCGGGGCAGCCGGCGGCGGCCCGTCCTGCTCGCGGCGGCGGTGGGCGGGGTCCTGGGCGGGGAGTACCTGCTGCTGGTGACGGAGACGGCGCCCAGGTTCCTGCTTCCCGCGGGGGCGCTGCTGGCGATCCCGGCGGCCGCCGGGCTGGTGGAGCTGATCCGGCTGGGGGGGCGGCCGGCCCTCGCGGTGGCCGCCGGCGCGATCGTAGCGTGGGCCGTCTGGCAGGCAGGTACGGCCCTTCGGGTCGAGCGCCAGGCCGCGAGCGGTCGGGAGGTGGCGCGCGAGGTGGGGGTCGCGGTGCGCAGCGCCGCGGCCGGACGTCCCTGCGCCGTCGCGAGCACCGAGGCGTACCCCGAGATCGGGTTCGCCGCCGGGTGCGAGGCGCAGGACCTGCTGGCGCCCGATTCCGGGGCGTGGCTGGCATCACGGGTCGCCCGCGGGTGGGCGACGTTCGTGGTGGCCAAGACGCCGGAGCCGGAGATCGCCGGGGCTCGGCCGGTGCCGGCCCCGAAGGGTTGGTACGCGTTCGAGCTGTCGCCGGCGCCTTGAGGGGTGCCGGCGAGGGCACGGGTGCTATCCTCGGCCGGTCATGAGCGAGGGCTACCTCTTCTCCTCCGAGTCCGTCACCGAGGGGCACCCGGACAAGCTCGCGGACCAGATCTCCGACGCGGTTCTGGACGCGATGCTCGCCGAGGACCCGAACAGCCGTGTGGCGTGCGAGACGCTCGTCACGACCGGCCTCGTGATCGTGGCCGGCGAGATAACGACCGAGAGCTGGGTCGACATCCCCTCGGTCGTGCGCCGGACGATCACCGAGATCGGATACACCGACGCGAAGTTCGGGCTCGACGGTGACACGTGCGGCGTGATGACCGCGATACAGGAGCAGTCCCCCGACATCGCGCGAGGAGTGGACGACGCGCTCGAGCACCGCGAAGGGCACTCGGGCGACCGCCTCGACACCCTCGGCGCCGGCGACCAGGGCATGATGTTCGGCTTCGCCTGCCGCGAGACCGAGGAGCTCATGCCGATGCCGATCGCGATGGCCCACCGGCTGTCGAAGCGTCTCGCCGACGTCCGCAAGGCGGGCGTCGTTCCGTACCTGAGGCCCGACGGGAAGAGCCAGGTCTCGATCGAGTACGCCGGCGGCCGGCCGGTGCGCGTCGACACGGTCCTCATCAGCGCGCAGCACCGCGAGGAGGTCGACGTCGACACCCTGCTCAAGCCTGACGTCGAGGCCGAGGTGATCGACCCCGTGCTCCGCGAGTTCCCCGAGCTCGAGACCGAGGGCGTGCGCGTGCTCGTCAACCCCACCGGTCGGTTCGAGATCGGGGGGCCGAAGGCCGACACGGGCCTCACCGGCCGCAAGATCATCGTGGACACGTACGGCGGATATGCGCCTCACGGGGGTGGAGCCTTCAGCGGCAAGGACCCGACGAAGGTCGATCGCTCGGCGGCGTACATGGCGCGCTACGTCGCGAAGAACATCGTCGCGTCGGGTCTCGCGCACCGCTGCCAGCTCCAGGTCGCGTACGCGATCGGTACCGCGCATCCGGTGTCGATGGCCCTCGAGACCTTCGGAACCGAGCAGGTCGATCCCGCCAAGCTGCTCGCGGCGATCTGGGACGTCTTCGACTTCCGCCCGGCTGCGATCATCCGCGACCTGGACCTCCTGCGCCCGCTCTACCGCGAGACGGCCGCCTACGGCCACTTCGGGCGCAAGGAGTTCCCCTGGGAGGCGACCGATAGGGTCGACGACCTCCGCCGCGCCGTCGAGTAGAACGCTCTCGGGCCCCGTCGAGATCTGCGTCGACCGCCCCGTCCTCTCGCTGGACCGGTCCTTCACGTACGACCTCTCCGCGGAGCTGGGCGCCGGGGTGGGATCCCTCGTGCAGGCGCCATTCCACGGGCGGCTCGTCCGAGGATGGGTGCTCGGGCCCACCGGCGACGTGCCGGCGCGGATGCTCCCGGTCAAGAAGCGCGTGTCGCCGGTGCGCTTCGTCACGCCGGCCTCGCTGGAGCTGCTCCGGTGGGTGAGCGCCAGGTACGTCTCGCCCCTGGCCGCCGTGATCGCCCGCTCGGTCCCGCCTCGGGTGGCTTCGGAGGAAGGCGCCCCGAACCCGAACGGAGCCGGCGGCGTCGCTCCGCCGCCCGAGCCGAGCAGCGGCCCGCTCCGCGACGCCGCCGGCCTGGTCCGGACGTACCGGGGAGGCCCGGAGCTGCTGGAGGTTCTCGGCGCGGGCGCCGCCGGATCGTTCGTGCTCAGACCCGCGCCGGAGGACGAGCTCGGCGCGGCCCTCGATCTGGTCCAGGCGTGCCTGGGCGCCGGCCGCCGGGCGCTCGTGCTGGTCCCGGGGGCAGAACCCGTTCCGGCCACGGCGACTGCGATCGTGGAGGCGTTCGGCCGGCGCGCGGGACTGCTCGTGGGGGGAGACAAGCGGGCGCGGTTCCGCAAGTGGTTGGACGTGGCAGCCGGGAGGTACGACGTCGTCGTCGGGACGCGCCCCGCCGTGTTCTCACCGGTGCCCGACCTCGGGCTGGTCATCGTCTCGCGCGAGTCGCACGCCGCCCATCGCGAGGATCGCGCTCCCTACTACCACGTGCGGGACGTGGCCCTTGCGAGGGCCCGGATCGAAGACGCGGTTACGGTGCTCTCGGCGCTGTGCCCCTCGTCGGAGGCCGCCGGGTCGGGGCTCGCGGAGGTCGCGCCGGCCTCGCGGAGATGGCCGCCGGTCGAGGTGGTCAAGCCTGGGCCGGAGGGACGCGCCCCCCGCCTCGTCCGGGCGGTGCGGGAGGCCCGCAGGGGCTTCCTTTTGGCGGCGCGCCCCGGGTACGGCGTGGCTCAGGTGTGCCGCGCCTGCGGCGAGCCGGCAGCGTGCGCCGCCTGCGGCGGGCTGCTTCGGTCGGAGGAAGGGACCGTCGGCTGCGTGGTGTGCGAGGCGCAGGGACGGTGCCGGCACTGCGGTGCCTCGGACTTCGGGATCCGCCGCGGCGGGCAGGAGCGCGTGCAGGAGTGGGCGCGCGCGGCGGCGACCGTGCCGGTGCGCCGGCTGGGCCGGTCGCAGGCGGGACGGCTGCCGGGCCATGAGGAGATCCTCGTGGGCGGTCCCGAAGACGTCCGCGACCTGGGGCCCGGCGGGCTCGACCTGGTGGCCATCCTCGACGCCGACCTGGCGGAGCGCCGGCCCGGCCTGGCCGCCCGCGAGCGTTCCCTCGCCACATGGTTCGAGGCGGCCGGCTGGGCCCGACCGCATGGCCGGGTGATAGTGCAGGCGAGCCGGGCGGCCGATCCCGCGGTGCAGGCGTTGGTGCGGGGTAACCCCGACAGGTTCCACGCCGACGAGGCCCGCCGGCGCGCCGCGGCGGGGTTGCTCGCGCTCGAGCCCGGGCGGGTGACCGAGTTCGGACGCGTGATGCGCGAGCTCGCGGCCCGCGGCGTGGTGCAGCGCGTCGAGGCCGAGCCGCACCTGTAGTCCTGGAGGAAGAACGCACGTGATCATGCCGATCCGGATCCTCGGCGACCCGGTGCTGAAGACCCCCGCGAAACCCGTCGAGAGCTTCGACCGGTCCCTGGGCAAGCTGGCCGGGGACATGGTGGAGACGATGTACGAAGCCGAGGGCGTCGGCCTGGCCGGCCCGCAGGTCGGCCTCTCGCTCCGCGTGTTCGTCTTCGACGACGGCGAGACCGGCCCCATGTTCATGGCCAACCCGGAGCTCTCCGACGGCGAGGGCGAGCTGACGATCGACGAGGGGTGCCTGTCGATCCCGGGGCCCTACCACCCCACGTCGAGGTTCGAGAGGGTCCGCTGCCGTGGGAAGGACGCGAACGGCCGTACGTACGAGGTCGAGGCCGAGGGTCTGCTCGCGCGGATCTTCCAGCACGAGACCGATCACCTGGACGGGATGCTCTACATCGACCGGCTCGACGAGGAGGGGCGCCGCGCGGTGCTCGCCGAGCTCCGGCAGATCGAGCTGGGCCTGGTCGAGCCGCGCAAGCGGAGGCACGCCCCGGAATAGATCAGGGAGGGCGCGGCTATGCTCGCGCGCATGCGCGTCGTCTTCCTCGGCAACGATCCCTGGTCGGTCGCCTCCCTCGATGCCCTGAACCGCTCGGAGTTGGAGCTCGCTCTCGTGGTCACGAGGGTGCCGCGTCCGGCGGGGCGGGGCTCGAAGCTAACGCCGACGTCCGTCGCCGTTGCTGCGCGCGCTTTGGGGCTCCCGCTGGCGGAGGTCGAGACGGTGCGCTCGGGCGAGGGGCTCGCGCGGATCCGCGGGGCCGGCGCAGACCTCCTCGCCGTGGTCGCCTACGGTGAGATCCTTCCGGCGGATCTGCTCTCGATGCCCCGCCTCGGATGCGTGAACGTGCACTTCTCGCTGCTCCCGCGCTGGCGCGGCGCGAGCCCCGCGCGCTGGACCATCCTGGCGGGCGATCAGGTTGCCGGCGTGACCACGATGTTGATGGACGAGGGGCTCGACACCGGACCGATCCTGCTGCGGTCCGAGGTCCCGGTGGCGCCCGAGGACGACGCGGGCTCGCTCGGGACGAAGCTCGCGGAGCTTGGCGGGAGGCTCCTCGTCGAGAGCGTCGAAGGGCTCGCCGCCGGCGAGATCGTTCCCGCGCCGCAGCCGCTCGAGGGAGTGACGTACGCGCCCAAGCTCACCGCCGAGGATCGCTGGATCGACTGGTCGGACGACGCCGGGGCGGTGGGCAGGCGCGTGCGAGCCTTGTCGCCCGAGCCCGGCGCCTCGACGCGCTGGCGCGGCGAGATCATGAAGGTGCTCCGAGGCGAGCCGGGCGCAGGCGAGGGCGACGCGGGGGCGATCCTAGGGATCGACGGGACGGCCGTGGCGATCGGCACCCGCGCAGGCGTCTACCGCCTGCTGGAGGTGGCTCCGGCCGGGCGCAGGCGCATGGAGGCCGCGGCCTGGGCGCGCGGGACCCGCCCTGCGGCGGGGGAGCACCTGGGATGAAGCCCTCATCCGCGCGTTCCGTCGCGTTCGACGTCGTGTTCCGCGTAACCGAGCAGGGCGGCTACTCGAACCTTGCCCTTCCCGGCGCGCTCCGCCGCGCGAACCTGTCTCCGCAGGATCGCGCGTTCGCGACCGAGCTCGCCTACGGCACGATCCGGCGCGCCGGGTCGCTCGACTGGGCGATCCAGCGACACGCCGACAGGTCCGTGCGCCGCATGACGTCTCGTGCCCGGGCGCTCCTTCGCCTCGGCGCGTATCAGATCCTCTTCACGCGCACGCCCCCGCACGCCGCGGTGGGCGAGACGGTCCGGATCGCGGGCCCGCAGGAACGCGGCTTCGTCAACGCGGTCCTGCGCAAGCTCTCCGCCGATCCGCCGGCATGGCCGGAGGGCGACTCCGACGAGGACGTCGCTATCCGCACGGGCCTTGCGCCGTGGGCCGTGCGCGACCTCCGCCGAGAGCTCGGCGACGAGACCGGGGCGGCAGCAGAGGCGCTCTCGGAGCGCGCCCTCCTGTGCCTGCGGGTGAACACCTGCATCACCGGTGTGGACCGCGTGGAGGCCGCGCTGCGCGAAGCGGGGCACGAGGCGAAGCGAGGGACCGTCCATCCCGACTGCCTGCTGATCGATCGGGCCGGCGATCCGTCGGAGCTGCCGGGGTTCCGGGAGGGATGGTTCGCCGTGCAGGACCAGGCCTCCGCGTTCGTCGTCGCGCTGCTGGATCCTCAACCTGGGGAGCGGGTCGCGGACGTGTGCGCGGGACCGGGAGGCAAGGCCGCTCACGCCGCGTGCCTGGTCGGCGCGGACGGGCTCGTGGCGGCGGCCGAGCCGAACCCGCGGCGCGCCGGGCTCGTGGTGAAGACCGCTCGACGGCTCGGGGTGCATCCGCTCGTCCTTGCGCAAGACGCCCGGCGCACCGCGCTCCGGGGGCCGTTCGACAAGGTGCTCGTCGACGCGCCGTGCTCGGGGATCGGCTCGGCCCGGCGCCGGCCTGAGTTGCTGTGGCGGACGCGGAAGGACGAGCTGGCCGGCCTCGCCCGCCTACAGGTGGAGATCACGGCGGCCGCCGCCGACCTGCTCGCTCCCGGCGGGCGGCTCGTCTACTCCGTCTGCACCTTCCCGGCGGCGGAGACCGATGCCGTCCTCGACTCGGTCCTGCGACAGAGAAGGGACCTCGCGCCGGTCATCACCCCCGGCCCCGACGGCGACGCCGAGCGTCACCGTCTGTGGCCTCACCGCCACGGATGCGACGCGATGTTCGCGGCCGCGTTCCGCCTGGAGGGCTAGGCCCGCCGGTAGAATCGGCTGGTGGGCAGGCTCTCCGCGTCGATCCTCTCGGCCGACTTCTCGCGCCTGGGGGAGCAGGTAAAGCTGATCGAGCCGTATGCCGAGGTCATCCACGTGGACATCATGGACGGGCACTTCGTGCCCCCGATCGCGCTGGGCGCGGTGATCGTGAAGTCCCTCCGCCCGGTCACCGAGCGGATGCTGCACGGGCATCTGATGGTCGAGGCGCCCGAGGGCTTCTTCGACGAGTTGAAGGAGGCCGGCCTCGACATGGTGTCGTTCCATCTGGAGGCCGTGCCCGAGCCCGCGCCTGCGATCGCCAAAGCCCGGGGCGCCGGCCTCGGCGTGGGGCTGACCCTCAATCTTGAGACGCCGGTCGAGGCTGCGTTCCCGTTCCTGGGCGAGATCGACGACGTGATGCTGATGAGCATCCGCCCCGGCTGGTCTTTCCAGCAGCTCAACCCCGACGTGTATCCCCGTCTGGCGAACCTGCGCGCCGAGATCGAACGCCAGGGCGTCCCCGTCGAGCTCGAGATCGACGGCGGGGTCAAGATCGAGAACGCCCGCCGCGCCGTGGACGCGGGAGCGACGGTCCTGATCGCGGCCTCGGGCATCTTCGGGCAGCCCGATCCTGCCGAGGCGGCGCGGCGCCTTCGGGACGTCGCTCGGGGAGAGGCGGCCTAGGTGCCCGAGACGATCCTCGTCGTCGACGACGATCCCGACATCGCGCGGTTCGTGGAGGTGAACCTGCGCTCCGCCGGGTACGAGGTGGCGGTCGCGGGCGACGGCGAGGAGGCCATCACGAAGGCCGCCGAGATCCGCCCGGACCTCGTGTTGCTGGACGTGATGATGCCGCGGATCGACGGGTTCGAGGTCGCTCAGCGCCTGCGGAAGAATCCGCAGACGGCGAACGCCTCGATCATCATGCTCACCGCCAAGGCCCTCTCCGCGGACAAGGTGGCCGGCCTGCAGTCGGGAGCCGACGACTACATCATCAAGCCGTTCGACCCGATCGAGCTGCTCGCGCGGGTGAAGGGCACGCTTCGGCGCGCTAAGGAGATGCGGAACCTCTCGCCTCTCACCGGCCTCCCCGGCAACATCCGGATCCAGGAGGAGATCGAGCGGCAGGTGCGCGACGACCTGCCGTTCGCGGTGCTCTACTGCGACCTGGACAACTTCAAGACCTACAACGACCAGAAGGGGTTCGTCCGCGGGGATCGGCTGATCCAAGCGACAGCGCGCATCATCCAGGACGCGGTCGTCGAGTTCGCCGGAGCGGCCGCCTTCATCGGTCACGTCGGCGGCGACGACTTCGTAGCGGTTGTTCCGCCCGAGGTCACGGAGGACACAGCGAAGCGGATCTGCGAACGCTTCGACGAGCACCTGATCGGTTTCTACGACGAAGACGAGCTGAAGCGGGGGTTCGTCCGGATGGAGGACCGCAAGGGGGTCCTGCAGGACATACCGCTCGTAGCCGTCTCGGTCGGCATCGCCTCGACGGCCCGTCGCGGGTTCGCCCACTACGGGGAGGCGGTGGCCGTGGCCACCGAGATGAAGCAGTTCGCCAAGCGCCAGAGCGGCTCGGGCTACGCGGTGGACCGCCGCCAGCCGTAGGCCAGTCCGCCGCAAGCATCCCGATCGACACCGCCGGGCTGGCCGACCCCCTGCCGGTCGCGGTTGAGGCTGGTGCGACGGAGCGACCTCCCGGGGCAAGGGCAGCGGCCGCTGGATCCTGCTGCCAGGTGGTGGCGAAGCGACCGGGTCCGTTGCCGCGCCCCCTGGGGCAACCTATAGTCGGACGCGAGGGGTAGTCAGACGCCAGGGGGGTGCGCCCGGCGGACCGGGTGGACCGGAGGACGAAGGAGGACTCATGCGCAGACGGGGCCTTTTCAGCATGGTCGCGGTCGTCGCGGCACTCACCCTGGTGGCGACGGCCTGCGCGAAGAAGGAAACGCCGGCGGGCGGGGGCACGACCGGCGGCAGCGCGACGTCGCCTGCCGCACCGCAGGACCTGCTGGCGAAGATCATGGCCGACGGCGTGATCCGCGTCTCCACCGACCCGGCATACCCGCCGCAGTCCTCCTACGACCAGGCCACGCAGACGTGGGAGGGGTTCGACATCGACGTCGCCACCGAGATCGCCAAGCGGATGGGCGTGACGGTCGACTGGAAGACGCCGTCGTGGGACCTGATCACGGCGGGCGGCTGGAACGACCGGTGGGACCTGTCGGTCGGGTCCATGACCATCACCGCGGAGCGGGCCCAGGTCCTGGACTTCTCGACGCCCTACTACTACACGCCGGCCGGTCTCGCGGTGCAGCAGGGAAGCAGCATCACCTCGTTCGACCAGCTCTCCGGCAAGACGATCGGGGCGTGCAGCGCCTGCACCTACGAGTTCTACCTCGAGCGCAAGCTGCACATCCCCGGCTACACGTTCCAGTACCTGGTACCGGAGAACATCAAGTTCGTGGGGTACGACACCGACTCGACGGCCATCCAGGACCTCGTCCTCGGACGCCTGGACGCCGTGATGTCGGCGGTGCCGACGCTCCAGGGCGCGATCGACAAGGGAAAGCCGATCCAGCTTCTGGGCGATCCCGTGTTCTACGAGCCGCTGGGGGCGGCCGCCGACAAGAACGCCTCGCTGGACCCGACCAGCCTGATCGACAAGGTGAGCGAGATCATCCAGCAGATGCACGACGACGGGACGCTCACACAGCTCTCGATGAAGTGGTACGGCGAGGACCTGACGACGAACCCGCAGGCCTAGGGTCGTCTCGCCGAGGACGATGAAGACCGAACGAACGGGGGCCGGGGCCTCTCGGCCCCCCGACGTCGGAGGTGGCCGGCGGGCCGGGCTCTTCGAGCGCTACGAGCTCCTGAGTCAGCGGATCCCGTTCAGGGCGAAGCTCGCGCTGGTCTGGGTCACGATATTCGGCATCTTCGGCGCGGGGCTGGCCGCGCTCGGGCTCGACACGCCGTGGATCCGGCACAACTTCTGGTTCATCAGCCGGGGGCTATGGGTCACCGTCTTCATCGCCGCCTGCGCGATCGTGCTGGCCTTCATCCTGGCCCTCCTCGGCTCGTTGGCTCGGCTCTCGAAGAACCCGATCTCCTACGGGGTCAGTGGCTTCTACGTCTCCTTCTTCCGGGGGACGCCGCTGATCGTGCAGCTCTTCCTCATCTACCTGGGACTCGCGCAGATCGGGATCCAGCTCGATCAGCCCTGGCGGGGGATCCTGGTCATGTCCCCGGTCGTGGCAGGGATCGTCGGGCTGTCACTGAACTACGGCGCGTACATGACCGAGATCTTCCGTGCGGGCATCCAGTCAGTGCCGCACGGCCAGGCCGAGGCGGCCGAGGCGCTGGGCATGACGTACGGGCAACGCATGCGCCGGGTCGTTCTGCCGCAGGCGATCCGCGTCATCATCCCGCCCACGGGCAACGAGTTCATCGCCATGATGAAGGACACGGCGCTCGTGGCCTTCCTGGCTGCGCCGATCGCCTGGTCGGACCTGTTCCGTCGCGGCACGCTGGTGGGGCGCGCGGACTTCCGCAACCTGGAGGCGCTGCTGATCGCCGCGATGTGGTACTGGATCCTGACCGCCACCTTCACCGTCTTCCAGCGGAAGCTCGAGGCGAGGGTGAGCAAGGGGTACGTGCGACAGACCGCCGGACAGGCGAAGCAGGATCGGCGGCGCCGGTTGATCTCTGGATCACCGGGGGGAGGGCCCGGCGGCGGCGCGATGATGGTCGAGATCCCTGAGTCCGACGCGCCCGAGGAGAGCCCCGATGGGTAGCGAGCGCGCCGTCGTCAAAGTCGAGAACCTCCACAAGTACTTCGGGAACCTCGAGGTCGTCCGCGGCGTGAACATGGAGATCCACGAGGGCGAGGTCGTCGTGATGTTCGGCCGGTCGGGCGCCGGCAAGAGCACGGTGCTTCGCTGCATCAACTTCCTGGAAGATCCCACCTCGGGCACCATCGAGGTCGACGGCATCCGGCTGGAAGGGGGGCACCATACCCACCACAAGCGCGAGCAGGTCCGCCAGCTTCGGATCCGCACGGGGATGGTCTTCCAACAGTTCAACCTCTTTCCCCACATGACCGCGCTCCACAACGTGATCGAGGGTCCGGTGACCGTGAAGGGGTTCCCGGCGGCCGACGCCCGGGCCATGGGCCTCGAGATACTCGCGAAGGTGGGCCTGGCCGACAAGGCGGAGGAGTACCCGATCCGGCTGTCCGGCGGCCAGCAGCAGCGGGTGGCGATCGCGCGGGCGCTTGCCATGGAGCCGAAGGTGATGCTCTTCGACGAACCGACCTCCGCCCTGGACCCGGAGCTGATCGGCGAGGTGCTGGCCGTGATGAAGTCCCTCGCCACCGAGATGCGGATGACGATGATCGTGGTCACCCACGAGATGGGCTTCGCCCGCGAGGTGGCCCATCGGATGATGTTCTTCCACGAGGGGGTCATCCTGGAGGAGGGGACCCCCCAGCAGATGTTCGAAGAGACGAGGTTCCCGGAGACCCGCAGGTTCCTCGACGCCGTGCTCTGAGCGCCCGGCGGACGCCGCGGACCGACAGGAGGCGTCGCTCGCGGCCACCTCTGGTCCCCCCCGCCCGGCGAGCCTATACTTGGGCCCGAGGAAGCCTGTTTCCGGGGCGGGGTGCAAGTCCCCACCGGCGGTGACAGTCCGCGACCCCCCGGCGTCCAGTCGGGGGTGGACCCGGTGCGATTCCGGGACCGACCGTGAGAGTCGGGAAGGGAGGGAACGGGCGTGTCGGCGGCGCCGTGCGCGCATGCCGTCCGCCTTCGCCCGCCGCCCCGGACATGAGGGGGCGGAGCGTGCGGAGCGACGAGGCGTACATGCGGCGGGCGTTGGACCTGGCCGAACGTGGCTGGGGACGAGTGTCTCCCAATCCCTTGGTAGGTGCGGTCGTCGTGGCCGGCGACGACGTCGTGGGCGAGGGCTGGCACGAGGGGCCAGGGACGGCGCACGCCGAGGCGGCCGCGCTCCGCGAAGCCCGGGGGCGCGCGGCTGGAGCCACCGTGTACACCACCCTCGAGCCCTGCAACCGGTTCGGCCGAACGCCTCCGTGCACGAGAGCACTCGTCGAGGCGCGCGTGGCGCGCGTGGTCGTCGGCGCGCTCGACCCCAACCTCGGACAGGACTCGCCCGGCGTTGGGGAGCTCCGAGCGGCCGGGATCGAGGTCGCCGAGGGCGTCCTCGAGTCCGAAGCCGAAAGGCAGAACGTCGCCTTCCTGGCCCACGTGAGGACGGGACGCCCCTTCGTCGTCCTGAAGATGGCCGGGACGCTGGACGGGAGGGCGGCGGCGCGCGACGGTTCCTCGAGGTGGATCACAGGCGATGCGGCGCGGGCGGACGTGCAGCGCCTGCGCGCCTGGGCCGACGCGATAGCGGTCGGCTCCGGCACCGCGGTTGCCGACGACCCATCCCTCACCCTTCGGGCCCCCGAGTTCGCGGCGGCCCGGCCGCCGCTGCGGGTGCTCCTCGACACCGCCGGTCGAGTTCCAGCGCGCGGCAACCTCTTCGACGGCTCGGCGCCGACCCTGGTGGCCACCACCGACCTTGCTCCCGACGCCCGGCTGGGGGAGTGGAGGTCCGCCGGGGCGGACGTCGCCGTGCTGGATCGCGACGCGTCGGGCGGCGTCTGGTTGCCGGGGCTCGTCGAGGAGCTCGGTAAGCGCGACGTGCAGGGGCTCGTGATCGAGGGAGGGCCGACGCTCGCGTGGAGCGCCGTGCGCGAGGCCGTCGTGGACCGGGTGGTGTTCTACCTGGCGCCGCTCCTGGCGGGTGGCGCCTCGGCGCGGGGCCTGATCGAGGGCGAGGGCTTCGCCCCGATCTCGGATGCGCTCCGCCTGGAGATCGCCTCGGTGGACCGGATCGGAGACGACCTGAGGGTGGAGGCCGATGTTCACCGGGATCGTTGAGGAGCTGGGCGAGGTCGCCGCGATCGAGGGCGGGCGTCTCGTGGTCGCGTGCCGCACGCTGGCCCGCGACGCGGACGTCGGCGCTTCGGTGGCCGTCAACGGCACGTGCCTCACGGTCGTGGCGAACGGCGGTGACGCGCTCGCGTTCGATCTGTCGGGGGAAACGCTGGCCCGGACCTCGCTCGGGAGGCTCTCGCCGGGCGCGAGCGTGAACCTAGAACGGCCCGTCACGCTCGGCGCGCGCCTGGGGGGCCACCTCGTGCAGGGACACGTCGACGACGTGGGCGAGGTGGTGGCTCGGGAGCCCGATGGCGCCGGCGGCGCGCTTCTGAAGGTGCGGGTGCCGGCGGAGCTCCTGCGCTACGTCGTGGAGAAGGGGTCGATAGCCGTGGACGGCGTCAGCCTCACGGCGGCCGCCCTGGACGGCGCCGAGGTCGCGATCGCGTTGATCCCGCACACGCTGGCCGCCACCACGCTCGGAACGGCGGCGCCCGGCGACCCGGTGAACCTAGAGGTTGACGTGATCGCTAAGTACGTGGAACGCCTCTTGTCCGGCGAGACGGAAGGACGGGTGCAGGGATGAGCGAGCAGCAGCAGGTCGACGGCCTCGACCGGTCGGTCTTCGCGACGATCCCCGAGGCGATCGAGGAGATCCGCCAGGGGAGCATCATCCTGGTCGTCGACGACGCCGACCGGGAGAACGAGGGCGACTTCATCATGGCCGCCGAGAAGGTGACCCCGGAGGCGATCAACTTCATGGTCACCTACGGTCGCGGCATCGTGTGCCTTCCGGTCGACGGCCGCCGGCTCGACGAGCTCGGCATCCCTCAGATGGTCTCCGAGATGCCCGGGGGTCATGAGGCCGCGTTCACCGTCTCGATCGACTACCGTCCCGGCACGACGACGGGCACGAGCGCGCATGATCGCGCCGCCACCGTGAAGGCCGTCACCGACCCCGGCTCCCGCCCGCAGGACTTCCAGAAGCCCGGACACGTCTTCCCGCTCCGGGCTCAGGAAGGCGGGGTACTGAAGCGCGCGGGCCACACCGAGGCCGCCGTCGACCTCGCCTCGGCCGGAGGTCTATTCCCTGCCGGCGTGATCTGTGAGGTCATGCGAGATGACGGCTAGATGGCTCGCCTTCCCGAGCTCGTCGAGGTGGCGAGGAGGCACGACCTCAAGCTGATCTCGATCGCCGACCTGATCCAGTACCGGCGCCGGAGCGAGGTGCTCGTGACCCGCCTCGCCGAGGCGACGATCCCCACCCCGCAGGGGGAGTGGCGCTCCTACGCGTACGAGAGCGTCGTCGACTCTCGCACCCATGTCGCGCTTGTCCTCGGGGACATCGGCGACGGCGAGGGGATCCTCACGCGGGTGCACTCGGAGTGCCTCACAGGTGACGTGTTCGGGTCGCTGCGCTGCGACTGCGGCGAGCAACTGGGGCGCGCGATGGAGTTGATCGGGAAGGAGGCTCGCGGTGTCGTGCTGTACGTCCGCGGCCACGAGGGGCGCGCCATCGGGCTCTCGCACAAGCTGCGCGCGTACGAGCTGCAGGATCTGGGCAGGGACACCGTCGAAGCGAACCTCGAGCTCGGCTTCGCCGCCGATCAGCGCGATTACGGTATCGGGGCCCAGATCCTGGTGGACATCGGCGTGAAGACGATGCGACTGCTCACGAACAACCCCTCGAAGAGGGCCGGGCTGGAGGGCTACGGGCTGTCGATCGTCGAGCGGATACCGCTCGAGACCGACCCGACGCCGGAGAACATCGGCTACCTCCGAACGAAGAGGGAGAAGCTCGGCCACCTGCTCGACGCCCTTCCTGAGGCCGGAGGCACGCGGTGACGACCTTCGAGGGCGAGCCGGACGGTCGCGGCCGCCGGATCGCCGTCGTCGCCTCGCGGTTCAACGAGGTCGTGACCGGCAAGCTCGTGGCCGCGTGCCTCGAGACCCTGCGCGCCGCCGGGCTGGACGAGGAGGACGTGGATCTCGCTTGGGTGCCTGGCGCCTTCGAGATCCCGCTGGTGGCACGCCGCATGGCAGAGTCCCTCTCATACGACGCCGTGATCTGCCTGGGCGCCGTCGTGCGGGGAGATACCGCGCACTTCGAGCTGGTGGCCAACGAAGCGGCGCGCGGGATCCGGGAGGCGGCTCGCGACAGCGGGGTTCCGGTCGTGTTCGAGGTCCTGGCCACCGAGGACCTGCGCCAAGCACTCGAACGGGCCGGCGGCGCCCATGGGAACAAGGGCCGCGACGCAGCTCTGGCCGCCCTCGAGATGGCCTCGTTGCTGGACAAGATCGCGAAGGGGGGACGGCAGTGATAGTCGACAAGCCCTGGGGCCAGGTGGCGACGTACGCCCTGAACCAGCCGGCGTCGGTGCGCGTGATCACGGTCGAGCCCGCGCAGGAGACGAGCGTGCACTTCCACCGGATGCGGGACGAGATGTGGGTGGTGCTCGATCGGGGGCTGCGCATCGAGATCGGGAACCGCACGGTTCAGGCGGAGCCGGGGGAGGAGTTCATGATCCCGGCCGAGGAGACCCACCGGATCTCCAACGTGGGCCAGGTCAGGGGCCGTATCCTCGAGATCGCGTACGGCTACACGACCGAGGACGACACCCAGCGCCTGGAGGACCTGTACGGTCGGCCGCTGGAGCCCGACTGGTGAGTGTCCGACCGGCGTCGACACCCGTCGGCGCGGCCCCCTATACTTGGCTGAGTGTTTGAGTCGTGTTCCACGCTAGCACCGGCCGTGACCGGTGCTTTTCGTTCGATGGAGGTGATGCGGGGTATCGACTGACCCGCGGATAAACGACAGGATCCGGGCACCCCAGGTGCGCCTCGTGGGCGCGGACGGGGGGCAGGTCGGCATCGTCTCCACGCAGGATGCGATCCGGATGGCCCGGGACCTGGACCTCGATCTCGTGGAGGTCGCGCCGAACGCCGATCCGCCGGTCGCGCGGATCATGGACTACGGCAAGTACAAGTACGAGCGCGACATCCGCCAGAAGGAAGCCCGACGCAAGCAGGTCCGTGTCGAGGTCAAGGAGATCAAGTTCCGCCCGAAGATCGATCCGCACGACTACGCCACGAAGAAGGGCCACGTCGAACGGTTCCTGCGGGCGGGGTCGCGTGTAAAGGTCACGATCATGTTCCGCGGACGCGAGATGGCCCACACCGATCTGGGTCGCAGGATCCTCGACCGGCTCGTCGAGGATCTGAAGGAGCTCGCGACCGTGGACGCGATGCCGAAGCAGGAAGGCCGGAACATGATCATGGTGATCGCGCCGAACAAGAAGCACGGGGAGAAGAGGTCCGAGGCGCCGCGTCCTGCTCCAGTAGCCGAGCCGGTCGCGGTAGCCGAGCCCGCTTCCGCCTCCACCTCCGTCGAGCCCACCGAGGGATGACGATATGCCGAAGATGAAGACCCATCGCGCGGCCGCCAAGCGGTTCCGCATCACCCGCAACGGGAAGGTGCTGCACCGCAAGGCCACCGGGAACCACATGCTCACCAAGAAGACCGGCAGCCGCCGCCGCCGCGTCGAGGGCATGTCCGAGGTGTCGGCGGAGCGCAAGAAGATCCGCCGACTGCTGGGGAAGTGACCCGATGGCCCGAGTGAAACGATCCGTCCACGCGAAGAAGAAACGCCGCGAGATCCTCGAGGCGGCGAAGGGATACACCGGCACGCGCCGGAAGCGCTACCGCGCCGCCAAAGAGCAGGTCATGCACTCCGGCCAGTACGCGTACCGCGACCGGCGGGACCGCAAGGGCCAGTTCCGGCGGCTGTGGATCACCCGGATCAACGCCGCGTGCCGGCCGCACGACATCAGCTACTCGCGGTTCATCAGCGGACTCAAGGCCGCCGGAGTCGAGGTCGACCGGAAGATCCTGGCCGATCTCGCCGTTCACGACCCGGGCGCGTTCAAGGGCCTGGTCGACACCGCCCGCGAGGCGCTCGGCGCGTAGCCCGGCGATGCTCCCGGCCCCCGCCGCCGGCGCACCGTAGACTCGGCCGGACGAACGGGGGTCCGGTGCTCACGTCCCTCAAGAACCCGAAGGTGGCGGCCGCAGCGCGGCTGAAGCGACGCGCGTACCGCGAGCAGGATCGGCGCTTCCTGGTCGAGGGGGCGCAGGGGGTCTCGGAGGCCCTGGCCGAGGGCGGTCGATTGGAGGTCCTCTACGCCACCGACCTCCTCCATCCTCTCGCCGTCCGCGCGCACCAGGAGGGCGTGGAGGTGGCGCACGTGAGCGAGGACGTGATGGGAAAGATCACCTCGACCGTGACGCCGCAGGGTCTCGTGGGGGTGGCGAGGTTCGTGGACGTGGACCTCCAGGAGCTTCCCCGCGCGGGATGCGTCGCCATCCTGCACGAGGTGCGCGACCCTGGGAACGCCGGCACCGTCCTTCGCTCCGCCGACGCCGCCGGGGTGGCCGGGGTCGTGTTCTCGGAGACCTCGGTCGATGTGTTCAACCCGAAGACCGTCCGGGCCTCGGCCGGATCGGTGTTCCACCTGCCGGTCGTTCGGGGGGCAGGGACCGCGGACGCGATCTCGCTGTGTCGACGCCGGGGCTTCCGGGTGCTCGCTATGGATGCCCGGGGCGCCGAGGACCTGTACGCGACCGATCTCTCGGAGCCTCTGGCCTTCGTCTTCGGGAACGAGGCCCACGGCCTGCCCGAGAAGGTGAGGGCGCTCGCCGACGCCACCGTCCGCGTCCCGCACTCCGGTAAGGCGGAGTCCCTCAATCTCGCCGCGGCCGCCAGCGTCTGCCTGTTCGAATGGGCGCGGAAGCGGGTGGCCCCTTCGAGCACGCTCGAAGCGATGGTCGCGGCGGCGGCACACGACCTTCGCTCGCCGCTCACCGCGATGAAGGGGTTCGGCTTCGCGCTGGAGAAGAGATGGGACTCGGTGACCGAGGAGCAGCGGGCGCTGATGCTAGGGGGGATCGTGCACGACGCGGACCGCATGGACACGATCCTGCGGCAGCTCGTCGACGCTGCCCGGATCCTCGGGGGAGGGCTCGAGTTCTTCCCAGAGCGGGTCGACCTGGCGAAGCTGGTGCTCGATCTCGCCGAGCAGCAGCGAAGAGATCCTGGGCATCCGGGGATCGAGTGGGCCGGGCACGCCGACACGGTCTTCGTCGACCCCGTACGCCTGCGGACGACGAT
>JACQDK010000010.1 GCA_016201135.1 Actinomycetota bacterium | reverse complement strand
GGCGCCCTGGCGGGCCTGGCCGGCATCCTGGTCTTCCTGTCGGCTGTCGCTTCGCCCTACACGTGGAGCGACTACGGGCTGACCACCGGGGTGGCCATCGCGACGGCGGCGCTGATCGCCCACGTGGTCGTCCGTCCGGGCGGTCGCGTCGCCGCGCCGCTCGGATGGAAACCGGTGGCGGCGATCGGACGAGTGTCCTATGGGATCTACCTGTACCACTGGCCGATCACCGTTTGGGTCGGGCGGTTCTCTCTGCCGCTCGCGGTCCGCGCGGGCGCCGTGTACGCGCTGACGGCCGTGGCCGTCGTCGCGTCTTGGTTCCTGGTGGAGCGTCCGGCGCTTCGGCTGAAGCGCCGGTTCGCTCGGCCGCGGGTAGAGGCGCAGGTGATGGCGGCGCCATCGGCGACTCAGGTGAAGGGGGCCCTCGTTCACCCCATGGCAACGGGGGCGCGGCAGTTGCCGATGGCAGTTGCGGACGACGGCGCCGAGTAGGGAACGTCGCTCAGGCCAGGGCAGCGAAAACGGCCTTCTTTGTTGGGCGCGCGCTGCCCGAAGCCCCAGCCGCTCCTGTTGCTCAGGGAGCGGGCGACGCACCATCGTCGGAGCACTTTCACTCCGCATGCAGGAGATCGGCACGTCGGGTCCAACCTGCCCACGGCATCGCCAAGCCCGTGACGGCGAGGACGACCACGCCGACCGCCACGGTGAGCTCGGCGAGCGGCCTGAGCGGCAACAGCCCGCGTTCGCCTATCACATGGAAGACGGTGACCGTCAGGAAGATCGCGCCGCTCGCACCTAGCCCGAGTGCGACCGCCAGCGGGATCGCCACCTGAACGAGGATCGAGCGACGAAGCGTGCTCCGCCTCGCACCGATGGCGCTCAGCACCGCGAGGGGACGCCGTCGCTCCATCATGCCGTCGACCGTGGAAACCAGGAGGCTTGCAGCCGTCACCAGCAGGATCACCAGAGAGATCGCCTGCGCCACGTGGGCGACGGTTCGCTCCGTCGCGCCCGCGGACGCCCTCGATCGCCAGAAGCTGACGGGCTGGGCGTCGCCGCGCCACCCGACGGCGTTGCGGATCCGCTCGAGCGTGGCCGGCTCGCCGTCGGTCGCGACGATGGCCGACGAGGGCTTGAGGGTCACGCCGCCGCTCGGTTCCTGCCTCGTGAGCCGAACCGACAGGACGCCCGGCACGGCGATCAGGTTCAGCAGGGAAGCTGGGTCCACCACCGGGTAGTCGAAGACCTCTGCGATCACAATGGTTGCGGGCAGATCGCGGACCCAGGGCGCGACGTACGTCATCCCCGACCTGTCCCTGGCATCCGCGAGTGCAACCGCCTGCCCGAGGCCGACGAGAGTGACGAGCACCGCGATGCCGGCGACCACCCTGTTCGCCGAACCTGGATCGGCTTCCATGCGCCGAGCTCCCAGCTGCGCGGAGACGCTCCGTGTCCTGCTCCCCACGACCCTGGCGACGAGCCAGCTCACCCAACCCGCTTCCCCGACCAAGCCGGCCAGGAACAGCAGCCCGGCGCCGACGATGATCACTCCCGGGATCGGACTGCGCTGGCGCATCACCCAGGCGTGCCCGAGCGCGGCGAACCCCAGGGCGAGCGCCCCGGCGAGTCCCACGCAGACCCACGCTGCCCCGCGCCGGCGCCGCCTCGTGCGCCTCACGAGTCCGAGGGGGCTCACGATCATCCTCCGCGAACCGACGAGGGCGACCAGCAGCACGAGCGCGGGAACGATCAGCAACACGGCCGCCGCCGCCACCGGCTGAGGCCACAACTCGGAAGGGAACCATCCCGCGGCGACCGCAGAAATCTTGAGGGACATGGTTCGCCCCAGAAGGAACAGCAAGCATCCGATGATCGCGCCGAGGACGGCGACCATCGCCGCTTCGATCGCGATCATGCCGCGAACCTGCACGTTGGTGGCCCCGGCAAGGCGGATCGCCGCAAGTCGCGCCTCACGGGTCGCCGTCGAGAGCCTGGTCGCGGTGATGACGAAGAGCGCGACAGGGAACAAGAAGGCGAGGATCGCCAGGCCGAGCACGATCAGCGAACCCGGCGTGAGCATGGAGAACGATTGCTTCGAGCCCCCCGTGTAGAGCTGCCCGTCCACCAGAGAGAGCCCTTTGAGCCCCGGCCGGACTCCGACGTAGCCGAAGATCTCGGAGGGGGTGACCAAGCCGTCGGGCTCGATCGGTCCGGCCACCGATCCACCGAGCCGGGGGGCAAGGAGGGACCCGGAGGGTGAGTCGAGCAGCGTCGCGAGCCCCGGAGAGACGAACACCTGCCCTGTGGACGGGACACCGGTGATGCCCGGTGGGACCGGAGCCCGGCCCCGCCCGTGAAGCGCGATCAGCCACACGTCGTGACCCTCGAAGGTGGTCCTCCATTCCCACATCAGGGTGGAGTTCATCGGTTGAGGCTCGTCGGGGGCCAGTTGGGCACCCGGGTAGCGAGCGGCCTCGCGGACCGCGCCCGCCTGGATCGCGTGGTCGAACGCAAGCGAGCCGAGGAGCAACGCGACCCCGAGCCCGATCCCGGCCGCCATGAGCGCCACCCGGGCGAGCGAGCCTCGGCCACCGGAGAGGGCGACGCGTCCGCCCAAGCCCAGGAACCTCAGGAGGTTCACGGCACCACCGCGTGCTGGGAGATCCTGCCGTCGCGAACCACGACCTCTCGGTCGGCGTAGGCCGCGATCCGCGGCTCGTGGGTCACGAGGACCACCGTGGTCCCCCGCTCGCGGGCCGCAGCGAGCAGAAGGCCCATCACGACCTCGCCGTTCAGCGAGTCGAGCGATCCGGTGGGCTCGTCGGCGAATATCACCTTGGGCTCGGCGATCAGCGCGCGCGCTACCGCCACGCGCTGCGCCTGGCCCCCCGACATCTCTCCGACCCGCTTGCCCGCCCGATCCTCGACCTCCAGCTTCGTGAGCAGCGCGAGGGCGCGCTCCTCAGCGAGCCCCCGCTTCTGCCCGCTCAGTTGAAGCGGGAGCGACACGTTCTCCACGGCCGTGAGGTCCGGCACGAGCTGACCGAACTGGAAGACGAACCCGAACTCCTCCCGGCGGAGGCAGGTCAGGACGGCATCGGCCATGTCAGACAACGCCTGGCCCCGGTAGCGGACGGTTCCCGAGTCCGGACGCAGGATGCCGGCGAGACAGAGCAGCAGCGTGGACTTCCCCGAACCGCTGGGGCCGAGCAGGGCCAGGATCTCCCCGCCGGCGACGCCGAGAGTCAGGCCATCGAGGGCGACCGTGGCGCCGAACCGCTTGGTGAGACCCTCGGCGTGGACCAGAGGCCCGCCGGCTCCCTCGATCGTCGGTGTCCCGCTCACTCGGGCACATCCCTCGTCCGCGGAGACCGGAGCCGCTCGACACGCGCGCCCGCGAGCTCGATCCAGCGAAGGTCCGCCTCCAGGTGGAACAGCTCGAAGTCGCACGCCAACGCGTCGATCGCGTCGCCTGCAAGCTTGCGCTCGGTGAGCTCTCGCATGCGAACCAGGTGGGCGGCGCGTTGGAGGTCGAGCACTTCGTCGGCCGGGCGCCCCGACATCAGCGCGATCACGACCTTGGCGAACAACACGCTTCTGCCGAACGTGGACGGAGGCTGGGGGTCGATGAGCCAGTGCTCCAGATCCGCTACCCCTTCCGGCGTGATCATGTAGAGCTTGCGGTCTGGCCCCCCACCCGACTCGACGGCCGAGATGTCCACGAGCCCGTCACGAAGCAGGCGCGCGAGCGTCGTGTAGACCTGGCCGAACTTGACCGACTGAGACACGCCGAAGCGCTCGTCGTAGAGATGCTTCAGCTCGTACCCGTGGCGGGGTCGGTCCTCCAGCAGTCCGAGCAACGCGTGACCGAGTGACATGGGGCAACTATACCCTCAGTGTATAGCAGCCGCAACCAGTCCTCCGAGCTCAGTCCCCGGGCCCACCCAGGACGTGGAGCCGAGCCAGAGGGTGGCCGGCCACGTCGGCTCGCGTGACGCTCCCCCGCTCGTCGCGCACGAACCGGCATCGCTCTCCGGTCTCGCGGCCCCCGCGGATCACGAACGCGTCGGGCGCCTCCGTCGCCTCCAGCGTTGGGTGCGGAGGGGCGCCGCCCGTCCACACGAGGGTGAGGGCGCCCGCGCGCCACTCCACCCGGAGGGCCTCGTCGAAGCCGGGCCACACGTATCGGCCCAGGTAGTCCCGAACCCCCTCCGGCACGGGCTCGGGCAGTGTCGGAGGCTCCGTCGCCCGGTGGGCGCGCCGCGCGTCGACCACGCGGTCCGCAAGCCCGAGGGCGAGGTCGGTAGCCGGCGCCGAGCCGTTCGCGAGCACGACCACGCCCACCCCGTCGGGCCGCGCGAACGCGAGCCGCCCGGAGAACCCCGGCGTGCCGCCCGAGTGCCCGACGTAGACGCGCTCGCCGCGCCGGTCGTGATACCAGCCGAGCCCCTGCGCGCTGGTCCACGCGTCGTCCGTCACGACGGCCGGCCGGTGCAGCTCTCGCAGCGTCCCGGTCGCGAGCACGCCCGGGTCTCCCTCCACCTGGAAGCAGAGCCACCGCGCCATGTCGGCCACGGTGGACCACAGACCCCCCTCGGCGTCGGTGGGCTTCGCGCGGCCGTCGGAGGTCTCCGGCGCGTCGGCAAAAGGAGAGCGGTCGTAGCCGGTCGCCGCTCCCTCGGGCGTCTCGAACCCGCTCTCGCGCATCCCGAGCGGCGCCAGGATCCTCTCGGTCACACATGCCCGGAACGGCACGCCGGCCGCCCGCGCCACGACTTCGCCGAGGAGCTGGAACCCCAGGTTCGAGTACTTCACCGCCGATCCCGGAGGAACCACGACCTCCAGCAGGTCCGCCGCAGCGAGGGTCTCCTGCACCGAGGGGAAGTGCCCGGCCGCCCAGTCCTGGAGCGGCGGCTCGGCCGTGAGCCCCGATCGGTGCATCAGGACCAGGCGGATCGTCACGTCCTCGATCGGGCCGAACGGGTCGGCGGCCTTCGCGAGCTCGGGCAGGTGTTCGACGAGCGGGTCGTCGAACGAGAGCGCCCCGGCATCGCGCAGCTGAGCCATCGCGGTGGCGGTGAACGTCTTCGTGATCGATGCCACGCGGAACGGCGTGTGCTCGTCGGGCCGGGTCCCCGTCTCGATGTCCGCGAACCCGTGACCGAACCACCAGGCCAGCTCGCCGTCGGCCGCGACGCCGGCCGCGACCCCGGGGGCCGGATGGTCGCTCACGAACGCGGCGACGTCGACCTCCAGGCGCGGGGCGAGCTCGGCGAGCCAGCCCCGCACCATCAGATCCCCTTCAGGAAGGCCACGGTCTCGCCCAGGCCGTCCTCCAGGTGGGTCCAGGGCTTCCACGCGATCGCAGACGGCGCGGCGGAGATGTCCAGCGCGATGCGCCGGAGCTCGCCGGCAGGGAGCGGCCCGTACGAGGGCTCGCCGGTGAAGCCGATGATGTCGGCGATCATCCGGTAAAGGTGGTTGACGCTCGTCTCGAGCCCCGTCCCGATGTTCACGA
Source organism: Actinomycetota bacterium (assembly GCA_016201135.1). Classification (GTDB taxonomy): domain Bacteria; phylum Actinomycetota; class UBA4738; order UBA4738; family HRBIN12; genus JACQDK01. Next base: position 24,150 of record JACQDK010000010.1, on the reverse strand, counting down.
GCCGCCCCGAGCCGCGCGACACGGCCTGCACGAACGCGTGCACTGCGTCGTCGATGAACACGTAGTCGCGCGTCTGGTTCCCGTCGCCGAAGATCATGGGGGCCTCGCCCGCCAGCATCTTCGCGGCGAATATCCCCACGACGCCGGCCTCGCCGCGAGGGTCCTGGCGCGGCCCGTACACGTTGCCCAGGGCCAGGGCCGTGAAGTCCAGCCCCCTGTACCGCTGGTAGAAGCCGAGGTAGTCCACGGCGACCTTCTTCGAGATGCCGTAGGGGCTGAGCGGGTGCGAGGCCTGCGCGCTCGACTCCTTGGCCGGCAGGCGCTTCGGCTCGCCGTAGATCGTCCCGCCCGAGGCCGCGTAGATGACCTTCCCGACGCCGGTCTTCGCCGAGCACTCGAGGACGTTCAGAAGACCCATGATGTTCACGCTGGCGTCGGTCGCCGGATCCTCCAGCGACGGGCGCACCCCGGCCTGGGCCGCGAGGTGGAACACGACCTCGGGCCGGTGCCGCTCGAAGAGCGGCATGATGCCCTCCGATCGCACATCCATGTTGAAGAACGTGAACTCCTTGCCGTAGCCGCGGGCCTCAGAGAGGTTCGCGATGCGCCCGGTCGACAGGTCGTCCACGCTTATCACGCGGTAGTGCTCGGCCAGGAGCCGGTCGGCAAGGTGCGAGCCGATGAACCCGGCGCCCCCGGTCACCAGGACGGTCGTCACGGGCCCAACCTTAGATCGGGCGTCGCGGCGATGTCGAGCGAGGTGCGCTCCCCCCGAAGGAACCTCGAGGTTCCGGCGCAGGCGATCATCGCGGCGTTGTCGGTGCAGAGCGAGAGCGGCGGCGAGAGCACGCGCAGGCCCGCGGCCTCCCCCTCGCTCGCCATGCGTTCGCGAAGGCGCGTGTTCGCCACGACCCCGCCGCCCAGAAGGACGGTGCCGACGCCCAGCTCCCGGGTGGCCGCGAGCGTCTTGCCCACCTGCACGTCGACGATCGCCTCCTGGAAGCTTGCGGCCAGGTCCGCCGGGTCGATCTCGCGACCGGCCGCCCGCTCGGCCTTCACGTGCCGGAGCACCGCCGTCTTCAGCCCGCTCATCGAGAAGTCGAAGTCGCCCGAGTCCTCCATCGCGCGTGGGAACCGGATCGCCTTGGGGTCGCCCTCGAGGGCGAGCCGGTCGACCGCCGGTCCGCCGGGGAACCCCAGCCCGAGGAGGCGGCCCACCTTGTCGAAGGCCTCGCCGGCCGCGTCGTCCAGGGTCTGGCCGATCACCTCGTAGCCGTGCGGCTCGCGCATGTGCACGAGCATCGTGTGCCCGCCCGAGACGACCAGGCAGACGTACGGAGGCTCCGGAGGGCCGTGCTCCAGGAAGTTCGCCCAGATGTGGCCCTCGAGGTGGTTCACGCCCACGAAGCCCGCCCCGGTCGCGAGCGCGACCGCCTTCGCGGCCGCCATGCCCACCAGCAGAGCCCCCACGAGCCCCGGTCCGACCGTCACCGCCACGGCATCGATGTCGCCGAACCCGACCCCGGCCTCCACCAGGGCCTGCTCGAGCAGCGGGTTGAGCGCCTGGACGTGCGCCCGCGCCGCGACCTCAGGCACAACGCCCCCGAACCGCCCGTGCAGGTCGACCTGTGCGGCGATCAGGTTCGACCGCACGGTGAAGCCGTCCTGCACCACCGCGACGGCGGTCTCGTCGCACGAGGTCTCGATCCCGAGGACGATCACGCGGGCCGCACGCCCTCCGGGAGCTCCGCTGCGATGCCCTCGAGCCGCTGCGCGTACTCCCGGGTGCGCACGTCGTCCGTCCACATGATCAGCGCGTCCTCCTGGAGCTCCTGGTAGTAGTTCTTCCGGACGCCCACCGGATGGAAGCCCAGGCGCCCGTAGAGGCGCTGCGCGCCCCAGTTCGAGACGCGCACCTCGAGCGAGACCGCGCCCGCTCCCATCTCGATCGCGCCCCGGACGAGATCGAGCATCAGCCTGGTGCCGATCTTCCGGCGATGGTGCTGAGGGTGAACGGCCACGTTGGTCACGTGGGCCTCCTCGCCGTAGCAGATCAGCCCTCCGTACCCCACCACCTCCCGGCCGATGCGCGCCACCAGGTAGCAGCGGTTCTGCGAGTCGCTCATCTCCGCCACGAAGAGGTTCGGGCTCCAGGGCCGCGAGTAGACCTGGCGCTCGATCGCCATCACGCCGCGCAGGTGGCGGCGGCGCATGCGCGTCACCTCAAGACGGGGCGCCTCGATGCCGCTGGTCCCAAGCGATCTCCGCATCCGACTTCCTCAGGTAGACCGGGACGACGTCGAACAGCCGGTCAAACTCCTCGCGCAGGAACCGCGGCGCGGCGAGCTCCACCAGCGCCGCGGCCGAGGGACGGGCCGAGAGCGGCGAGGCGAACGCGACACGGGGTCCCACTTCCGCGATCTCATCGTGGTACAGGATGGCACCGTCTCCGACGGCCAGCACGTCCCCGGAGAAGGCCCCGAGCTCGGCGGCCAGGCGATCCGGCAGACCGACGGCGGGCTCCGTCACACGCACGATGCCCCCGGGCACCGGACGGTACAGGGCGTAGAAGACCTCGCCCCTGCGACCGTCGATCACGGCCGCGATGCTCCGCCGGGTCACGTGAACGCCGTACGCGAGCACGTCCAGGCTCCCCAGCCCGACGATCGGCACCCTAAGGACCTGAGTCCAGGCCCGCCCAGCCCAGGAGCTTCTCGAGAACCGGGACGACCGCCTCCTGCCGAGCCTTGCCGGCCACGCTCGCCTGCGCGAGGATCTCCCGCTCGGTTCCGATCGCGACGCTCGTCTGCGGCGTCGACGTCTCGATGCCGACTACGATCACGATCCCGCCCCCCAGGCCTCGACCGACTCGACGAGCCGCGGCCATCGGGCCTGCCAGGCCGGGCCGGCCCCGGTCACCACGATCCGCCGTTCCTCCGAGGCGCCCGTCGGATCGGTGGTCGTGAGCTCCACCTCCAGACGCCCGGCCGGGAGCAGCACGTCGATCGCGTCGCCCCACTCCACGAGGAGCACCGCCTGCCCGTCGCCGATCTCCTCCAGGCCCAGATCCACGACGTCCTGAAGCCGGTCGAGCCGGTACACGTCCACGTGGGCGACGTGCACCCGGCCTCGGTACTCGCGGACCAGGGTGAACGTGGGCGAGACCACCTGCTCCTTCACCTCCAGCCCGCGGGCCACCCCCTGAACGAACGTGGTCTTGCCGGCCCCCAGCTCACCGGTGAGCGCCACGACGTCGCCGGGCTCGAGCAAGCCGGCGATGGCCTCCCCCACGGCCCGCGTCTCCGCGGCCGTCCGCGTCAGCAGCTCGATCCGCATGGCTCAGAACAGCTCGAGCTGCTCCTCGTCGCCGACCAGGAGCGGCTCGCCGGGGGCCGTCTCCCTCCGGGCCTCGTGCTCCTCCAGCGTGCTGCGGATCAGCGCGAAGTCCTCGCGGAGCTGCTGGAACTGGCGCGAGGACTCGCCGCCGCCGTGCAGGATCGCGGCCGGGTGGAAGGTCGGCAGCACGATGCGCCCGCGCCAGGGGAACGTCTGGCCTCGAACGCGGCTTATCGAGACCTGCTTGCCCAGGATGAACCTCGTGGCGAAGTTCCCGAGCGTCACGACGATCGCCGGCTGGATCAGGGAGATCTGCTCGACGAGCCAGGGCGTGCAGGCCTCGATCTCGTCCGGGAGCGGGTCGCGGTTGCCGGGAGGGCGGCACTTCACGACGTTCCCGATGTACACGTCCTGCCGGGCAAGGCCTATCTCGCCCAGCATGCGGTTGAGGAGCTGGCCGGCAGCCCCAACGAACGGCTCGCCCTGCTTGTCTTCGTGGAAGCCGGGCCCCTCCCCGACGAACATCACGTCGGCGTCCGGGTTCCCGACGCCGAAGACGACCTGGGTCCTGCCGCCCTGAAGGCGGCACCTGGTGCAGGTCGACGCCTCCCGCGCGACCTCCTGGAGCGTTCTCATCTCGCCTCCTCCGATGGGGAAGCCTGGTGGCTCCCGGCGCCCGGGAACCCGCCGAGCCCCTCGGCCATCCGGACGCCGCGTCGTATCGCCTCCGCCGTGGTCCGCGCCGCCAACTCCTCCACCAGGAGCAGGTGCGCGTCCACCTCCCCGGTCGCGAGCGCGAAGGCGGTGTCGCCGTCCCACAGTGTGTGCGCGGGACGGATCGCGACGGTCACCCCCTGCTGGGCCGCCTGCGCCACCCTCCAGACGTGCTCCTTCGAGAGCCTGGCGTTGGTGGCCACGCACACGAGCGTCGTGTTCGCGTGGGCCCAGAGCGCCGGCTCGGCGCCGGGATCGCCGCGGTTGGACGCGATGGGGGTCCCGTCCTCGGCGAACACGGAGCCCAGCGAGTTGACGGCGGCGATCGCGCCAACCACGAGCTCGCCGTCCCGCGCGCTCGCCGTGCCGATCCCACCCTTCACGCCCAGGCTCGGGTCGGGGAGCTTCGCCACGGTCGCGCCGGTGCCGGCGCCGACCGAGCCCTCGGCCGGTGGGCCCTCCGCCGCCGCCTCGCACGCAGCGTAGCCCTCCTCGGGACCCGGACGCACGGCCGGATCGCCCACACCCAGGTCGAAGAGCACGGCCGCGGGCACGATGGGCACGCGGACCGGCCCGGCCTCGAACCCGATCCCGCGCTCCTCGAGCCAGCGCTGCACGCCGCCGGCGGCCGCGAGCCCGAAGGCGCTCCCTCCCGAGAGCAGGATCGCGTGCACCTCCTGCCCGATAGTCCCTAGCCGCAGGGCGTCGGTCTCGCGCGTGCCGGGCGCCCCGCCCAGGACGTCCACCGATCCCACCGTCCCGGAAGGGCAGAGGATCACCGTGCACCCGGTGATCGCCGAGCGGTCGGTGTGGTGCCCGACGCGGATGCCCGGCACGTCCGTGATCACGCCGGCTTCCGCTTCCTCTTGCTGTTGTTGCTGCCAGGCTCCTTGTTGCCCGGCTCGGCGAAGGCGGAGTTCGCGAACGCGCGCAGGTGGTCGTTCAGCTCGCGCGGCCGCTCGAGCATCGCCATGTGGCCGGCGCCCTCCAGCACCACGAGCGAGCCCTTCGGCAGCTCGCCGGCGAGCTCCACGGCGGCGGCCGGGGGCGTGACCCGGTCGTGCTCGCCGACCACGACCAGGGCCGGCACGCTCACGTGGCGCACGGCGTGACGCAGGTCCACCTCCATCAGGCCCGCCAGGCCGTCGGTCCACACGTGTGACTGGGCTCGACCGGCGAGCGAGACCACGTGGTTCACGAGGTCGGAGGGCGCGTCCGGGCCGAACTGCGTGAGGCGCACGATCGCCCCGGAGACGTCGCCGGGGCTGGCGAGCACTGCCTTGCGCAGCCGGTCCATGCGGCGAGCCGCGATGAAGAAGGTCCCCAGGCGAGGCCGCAGCAGCTCCGTGACCGAGCCCATCGCACCCCGCAGCAGGTCGGCCGACGTGGTGCCGACCAGCACCACCCCGGCGATGCGGGGCCCGAAGAGCTCGGGCCTGGACTCCGCGAGCGCGAGGATCGCCATCGCGCCCATGCTGTGGCCGACCAGCACGACCCGCCGGTCCGGCGCGACCGCGTCGAGGACGGCCGCGACGTCGTGTGCCATCGCCGAGGTCGAGACATCCCCGCCGGCCGCCTGCCCGCTGTTCCCGTGCGAGCGCTGGTCCATCAGGACGCAGCGGAACTCCGAGGAGAGATCGACCCACTGCTCGTGCCAGGTCGTCATGTCGAGCGAGAACCCGTGCACGAAGAGCAGCGTCGGGGCGCCCGGGTCCCCTGAGGCGCGGACCGCGAGCTCCGTGCCGTCGAACGAGACGACCGGACCGAGGTCCTGCGGCGGAAGATCGCTCAGGTGCGGATGCGCGCCCCGACCCCGGCGGCGGCGGAGCAGCTCCCGGCCGACCACTCCGCCGGCGACGGCGGCCGTCGCCACCGACGCCGAGACGATCGCGGTCCGCCTGCCGCTCACTGGCGCTCCTTCATGCAGTTTGCTCCCTCATGCCGATCGCCCCTCATCCAGTGTGCTCCCGGGGGACCCGCTCGCCGATCCTCGTGACCACCTCGTAGCAGATCGTTCCGCTGAGGCGAGCGAGCTCCTCCGCGGAGACGACCTCGTCCCCCTGACGTCCGATCAAGGTCACCTCGTCTCCGGGTTCCACCTCCAGGTCGCCGCAGTCCGCGAGCAGCTGGTCCATCGTGACGGAGCCGGCGACCCGGCAGCGCCGCCCGCGTATCAGCACGTCCGCCCGGGAGGAGAGCAGCCGCACGTACCCGTCCGCGTACCCCACGGGAACCGTGGCCAGGGTCGACGGCCGCTCCAGCCGGTAGCGGTGCCCGTACGAGACGGCCTCGCCGGCGGGAAGACGCCTCACCATCGTCACGGCCGAGCGCCAGGCGAGCGCCGGCCGAAGGTCCAGGCTCGCGCCGACCCCCGGCCCCGGCTCGAGCCCGTAGATCGCGATGCCGGCACGGACGCGGTCCAAGTGCGCCTCTGGGTGAAGGATCGTCGCGCCGCTGTTGGCCGCGTCCAGGTACCGCGGCGAGATCCCTCGCCGCCGCACCTCGTCCCCGACGTCCAGGAACCGCGAGAGCTGCTCCTTGGTTGTCGCCTCGTCCTCCTCGGAGCGAGCGAAGTGGGTCCAGAGGCCCTCGACCACGAGCCCGGCGCCCGCGACTCGCTCCGCGAACGCGGGCGCCTCCTCCGGCGGGAACACCCCGACGCGGTGCATGCCCGTGTCCACCTTCACGTGCACGCCCACCCTTCGCTCACCGGCGGCCTCGACCAGGCGCGCGAGCCCCACCTCGCTGTAGAGCGACGGCGTGAGGTCCCGGGCGAGCGCCTCCCGCTCCGAGCCCGGAGGAAGCTCGGACAGGACGAGGATCGGCGCGTCGATCCCGGCCTCGCGCAGGCCGGCGCCCTCCTCCACCAGCGCCACACCGAGCCATGTGGCGCCGGCCTCCAGCGCCGCCCGCGCGACCGCCACGTCGCCGTGCCCGTACCCGTTCGCCTTCACGACGGCCATCAGCTCGGACGCCTCGGGCTTCAGCGCGCGGACGTTGTGCCGGATCGCCTCGAGGTCCACCTCGACCCGGGTGGGGCGGAAGCGCGTCACGGCGCGGACCTCACGCGGTCCACGGCCTCGGGGATCCGCGAGACCAGGTCGCCCGCGACCGTTCCCTCTCCGAGCTCCGCCGCCCCCAGGAGGCCGGCGAGCCCGTGCAGGTACGCTCCGGCCGCGGCGGCATCGAGCGGCCCGACCCCGCGCGCCAGGAGCCCCCCGATCATGCCGGTGAGCACGTCGCCCGAGCCCGCGGTGGCGAGCACGGGCGAGCCGGTGGGGTTGATCCGCACTTCGCCCGCCGGAGCGGCTATCACGGTTCGGCTCCCCTTCAGCAGCACGACGGCCCGAGTAGTCGCGGCGAGCGCTCGCGCGTGGCCCAGCCGGTCGGCGTCCAGATCGCGCGCCTTGACGCCCGATAGGCGGCCGAACTCGCCGGCGTGGGGCGTGAGGATCGCCTCGACGGAACGGTCGGCGAGCTCGGCCGCCCGCCCCGCGAACGCGTTCAGCCCGTCGGCGTCGACGACGAGCGGCACCGGCGAGCGGCGCACGACCTCGCGGACGAACTTCGCGGTCTCCTCCTGGGTCGTGAGGCCCGGCCCGATGGCGATCGCGTGCGCGGAGGCTGCCCGTTCCAGCAGCGGCTCGACCGCCTCGGGCGACACCGTGCCGTCCGCGGTCTCGGCGAGCGGGAGGAACACCGCCTCGGTCAGCTCCGCCTGCACCACCGGCAGCACGCCGGCGGGGGCCGCGACGATCACCAGGCCGGTGCCGATCCGCGCCGCGCCGGAGGCGATCAGCCGCGCCGCCCCGGTCATCCCGCGAGAGCCGGCGACCACCAGCAGCACGCCCGAGGCGCGCTTGTGGGAGTCCGCGGCCCGCATCGGCAGCGCCGCCGCGACGTCCGAGGGCTCCGTGAGCCACGCCGTCGCCCCGATCAGCTCGGCCGGGAACCCGATGTCGACCACGCGAACCGCGCCGGCCAGCTCAGCGCCCGGGAGCAGCGTCGCCCCCGTCTTGGCCGCGCCGAACGTGACCGTGAGCGAAGCCCAAACCGCCTCGCCCTCCACTGCCCCCGAGGCTCCGTTCACGCCCGAGGGGATGTCCACGGCGACGACCGGGGCCGCAGCGGCGTTCAGTCCCGCGATCGCCGCGGCCCAGTCGTCCTCGGGGATCCCGCGGAACCCGGTGCCGAAGATCGCGTCGACCGCGACGTCGGCGCGAGCGAGCTCGCGGCGAAGGCTCGCGTCGGAGAACGGCCGCAGGCGGACGTCCTGCTCGCCCAGGCGCCGGAAGTTCGAGGCCGCGGGCTCGCGCAGGTCGTCCGGCCGCTCGACCGTGACGACGGTGACGCGCATGCCCTCGCTCGCCAGGTGCCGGGCCGCCACGAACCCGTCCCCGCCGTTGTTGCCCTTGCCGCACACGACCACGGCCCGCCTGCCGTAGGCCCCACCGCAAAGGTCCACCGCGGCCCGTGCCACCGCGCGGCCTGCGCGCTCCATCAGCAGCTCGGCCGGGATCCCGCGCGCCTGCGTCTCGCGGTCGAGCGCGGCGGCTTGCTCGGGGGAAAGCACTGGCTTCATCCGCGCACCGCCATCGCGAACGCGACCGCGTTCGTCTTCTCGTGGGTGAACGTGATCAGGACCGTCGTGACGCCGAGCGCGTCGGCGCGCCGCTTCGCGTTGCCCTCGAGCCTGATCGCGGGGACCCCGGAAGGAGCGCGCGCGACGCTGATGTCCTGCCAGCCCCTTCCACGGTAGCCGCCCAGGGCCTTGATCACGGCCTCGCGCGCGGCGAATCGCCCCGCGTAGGACTCGGCCGGGCGAGCCTTCGAGTCGCAGTAGGCGACCTCCTCGGGGGTGAAGACCCGGGCGCGCATCGTGGGGTGCCTAGAAAGAGCCCTCTCCATACGGGCGATCTCGCAGATGTCCACGCCCAGCCCGACTATGTCCACCGGGAGATTCTAGGCCGGTGCCGGTCCGGCACCCCGGGCGGCTACTCGACCGTGACCGACTTGGCGAGGTTCCGCGGCTGGTCGACGTCGCAGCCCCTGAGCCTGGCGATGTGGTAGGCGAGCAGCTGGAGCGGCACCGTGACGACCACCGGCGAGAGCAGCTCGGGCGTGTCCGGCACCTCCAGGACGTGCTGCGCCACCTTGCGGATCTCGGTGTCGCCCTCGGTGGCGACCGCGATCACCTCCGCGCCGCGCGCCCGCACCTCCTGGATGTTCGAGAGGATCTTCGGGTACACGTGGCACTGGGTGGCGACGGCCACGACCGGCACGCCCTGCTCCACCATCGCGATCGGGCCGTGCTTCAGCTCCGCCGCGGGGAAGCCCTCGGCGTGGATGTAGCTGATCTCCTTCAGCTTCAGCGCGCCCTCCAGCGCCGCGGGATAGCCCGTGTGCCGCCCGATGAACAGGAAGTCGCGCGCCTCGTGGAACCGTTCGGCGAGCGCAAGGCACGCGCGCTCGAGCCCGATGGCGCGCTCGACCTTCGCCGGCAGCTCGTCCATCCGCTCCAGGAAGTCCGCGATCTCCTGCGGGAACATCGACCCGCGAACCTGCCCGAGGTACAGACCCACCAGGTACTGCGAGATCATCTGCGCCGCGAACGTCTTGGTTGCAGCGACTCCGATCTCCGGCCCCGCGTGCATGTAGATCGCGCCGTCGGCCTCTCGCGCCAGCGAGGAGCCCAAGGTGTTCGTCACCGCCAGCACGAGCGAGCCCTGCCGCTTCGCGTGGCGCGCCGCCTCGAGCGTGTCGATCGTCTCGCCGCTCTGCGAGACCGCGATGGTGAGCGTGTCGGGCCCGAGCACCGGGTCGCGGTAGCGGAACTCGCTCGCGATCTCGATCTCAACGGGCAGGCGAGTCCAGTGCTCGATCGCGTACTTGGCCACCATGCCCGAGTGGAACGCGGTCCCGCACGCCACGACGAAGACCTTCGTCACCTCGCGCAGCACGTCGTCGCTGATCCTCAGGTCGTCGAGCACGAGCCGTCCGCCGGCGGTGACCCGCCCCACGAGCGCGTCTCGGATCGCAGCCGGCTGCTCGTCGATCTCCTTGCGCATGAAGGTGTCGTAGCCGCCCTTCTGCGCCTGAGCGAGGTCCCACGTCACGGTGATCGGCTCGGGGTGAAGAGCGTTCCCGTGGAAGTCCGAGAAGGACGCGCCCTCCCGGCGGACCTCGACGATCTGGCCCTAGTCGACCGGGACGACCTTCGTCGTGCGGCCGAGCAGCGCGGGGATGTCGGAAGCCAGGATCGTCTCGCCGTCGCCGAGACCGACCACGAGGGGGCTCGACACCTTCACGCCGATCAGCACGTCGGGCTCGTCGAGCGAGAGCACGACGAGCGAGTACGCGCCCTCGAGCTCGCGCACGGTGGCGCGCACGCGCTCGAGGAGCGGTCCGTCCCGGCCCTCCAGCAGGTGCGCAACGAGCTCGGTGTCGGTCTCCGAGACGAGCGCGTGCCCGTCCTTTTCGAGCCGCTCGCGCAGCTCCTGGAAGTTCTCGATGATGCCGTTGTGGATCACGGCGATCCGACCCGCGCAATCCAGGTGAGGGTGGGCGTTGAGGTCGGTGGGAGCGCCGTGGGTCGCCCACCGCGTGTGCCCCATGCCGACCGAGCCGCCGGAGGGCCGAGCCCCATCCAGCGCACGCTCGAGCTCGCCGAGCTTGCCGGCGCGCTTCACCACCGACAGGCCGTCGCCTACGACGAGCGCCACGCCCGCGGAGTCGTACCCGCGATACTCGAGCCGGCGGAGACCCTCGATGACGATGGGGAGGGCCTCGTCGGGCCCGACGTAGCCCACGATTCCGCACATGAGGGAACGCAAGCCTACCAGTGGTGCGGCCTGCGACCTCGAAGAACCGGGAGCTCTAAGGGGAGCCCAGGACCCTTCCCACGACCCCGGCGATCGCGTCGGCGTGATGGGCCGCCAGGTCGTCCGATGGTGCCTCGACCATGACCCTCACCAGCGGCTCCGTGCCCGAGGCGCGCACCAGCACGCGGCCCGAGTCCCCGAGCTCCTCCTCGGCCTTGGACACCGCCTGCCAGACGTCGGCGGCGCCCTCGAGGGCCGCCCGGTCCTGCACCGGCACGTTCCGCATCACCTGGGGGAACCTTCGCATGCGCGACGCGAGCTCCCGAACCGTGACGCCGGCGCGGGCCGCGAGCGACAGGAACCTGACGGTCGTGAGGATGCCGTCGCCGGTCGTGGCCTGATCGCGGAAGATCACGTGCCCCGACTGCTCCCCGCCGAGCATCGCGCCCGTGCGGATCATCTCCTCCAGGACGTACCGGTCTCCCACCTTCGACGCCCGCACCTCGATGCCGGCTTCGGCCATCGCGCGCAGGAAGCCGATGTTCGACATGACAGTGGCGACCACCGCATCGCCGGGAAGCCGGCCCTGCTCCTTCAGGTCGATCGCGCACGCGGCCAGCACCTGGTCGCCGTCGATCACGTCGCCGCTCGAGTCGGCGAAGACCGCACGATCGGCGTCGCCATCGAGGGCCACGCCCGCGTCGGCGCCCAGCCGAAGGACCTGCGCGGCCACGACCTCCGGATGCAGCGCTCCGCACCCCTCGTTGATGTTCCTGCCGTCGGGCTCGTCGTTGATCGCGTGGACGGTCGCGCCGAGCCGGCGGATCACCTCGGGGGCCACCCCGGCGGCGGCGCCGTTCGCGCAGTCGAGGACGACCGTCATCCCGTCGAGCCGCGCCTCCGCGGCCGACCGTTGTACTCGGAGGGATTGTGGGAGGCCGAGATCACGGCGCCCGAGGCCGCGCCGAGAGCCGTGGTGAGGAAGGCGATCGCCGGTGTGGGCTGCACGCCGGCGATGATCGCGTCTCCCCCCGCCGAGAGGATCCCGTCGACGAGGGCATCCTCGAGCCACTCGCCCGACTCACGCGGATCGCGCCCGACCACGAACGTCGGGCGCCCCTGCCCGTGGCGACCCAGCACGACTACGGCCGCTCGGCCGAGCCGGAGCGTGAGGTCCCGGGTGAGCTCGCTGCCGGCGACGCCCCGCACCCCGTCGGTCCCGAACATGCGTCCCATCGGTTGCAGGCTACCCGAGGGCCGCGGAGCGCGGCACCGGATCAGGAGGGCTTGGTGGCCCGCACTATCGTCCCGAAGATCCCCTCCGCGGCCTCGTGCGTGGGCTCGAGGTCGACACCCTCGAAGCCCGCGGCCTCGAGCCCCTCCCGGTACTCGGCGAACGAGAGCGCCCCGGCGATGCAGCCGGCGTAGGAACCCCGCTCCGCACGATCGGCCATCGAGAGCTCGTCCGCCGCCACGATGTCGGCGATGCCCAGGCGGCCGCCGGGCCGGAGCACCCGGAACATCTCCACGAAGACGCGGGGCTTGTCCACGGACAGGTTGATCACGCAGTTGGAGATCACCACGTCCACCGCGGCGTCCGGCAGGGGTATGTCCTCCATGTAGCCCTTCAGGAACCGCACGTTCCGGGCGCCGGCCTTCGCGGCGTTCGCGCGGGCGAGCTCCAGCATCTCGTCGGTCATGTCGAGGCCTATCGCCTCTCCGGACGCCCCGACGCGCCGGGCCGACAGCAGCACGTCTATCCCGCCGCCGGAGCCCAGGTCCAGGACCGTCTCCCCCTCGCGGAGCTCGGCCACCGCGGTCGGGTTGCCGCAGCCCAGGCTCGCGAGGAGCGCCTCCTCGGGCACCTCGCCCCGTGTCGACAGGTCGTACAGGGCGACAGCCTCCGCGTCGACCGGCGTGCAGCACCCGTCGCTGCCGGCTTCGCCGATGACGGTCCGAGCCATGGCCGCGTAGTGCTCCCGGACCGTCTCCCTAAGCTCGCTCACACCGCTCCTCCTTAGAACCGGAACACGCCGGACAGCCGCTCCACCGCCGGACGGTTCAACGAGTAGTAGGCCCAGACCCCGCGCTGCTCTCGAACGAGCAGGCCGGAGTCCACCAGCTTCTTCAGGTGGAAGCTCACCGTCGGCTGCGACACCCCGAGCAGCGCCGTGAAGTCGCAGACGCAGACCGGGGCGCCGGCCGAGGCGAGGTGGTTCACGATCAGGACGCGGCTCGGGTCGGCCAGCGCCTTGCACAGCGCGGCGGTCGTCGAGGCCTCCTGCTCAGAAAGGTGCGCCCCCGCGATAGGCGGGCAGCAGAGGGCGGGTCGCTCAGTTCGGATCGCCTTCATCTACACCCGCAACCTCCCTTGCCCAACCGGGCATCGACATTTGTCGATGCGCCGAGTGTGCCCCGTTAATCGACGTATGTCAATGTCTGGGACGGCGCATGGGAGTATCGGGGCGTAGCGGAGGCGGTCGTGCCCGTCTCCAGCACCAGCCGGGTCTTCCAGGGTCAGCTCACGAAGGCGCGGCTCCAGGACGAGGGCATCCGCGTGCTCGTGAAGGGCGAGAGAGCGAGGGGCCGCACCTGATGGGCCCCGTCCACCTCTACGTGCCGGCTTTGCGTGCCACCTTTGCGTGCCGGCCGGACCACGAGGGGGCTTCATGACGACCTCCAACGGGTCTGAGACCGTCTTCCAATCCGTCGCTGTAGATAATGTGTCCATGCCGGCGGCCCACTCGCCACCTCCCCACGAGGGGTTCAACCACGAGGATGGGACAGGTGCGGGCGTCGCCACCCCGGGTGGGGCTACCGCCCGGGCGCGGCTCCGAGATGCCGCCGCGGCCGCGGCCGCGCTAGCGGCCGGACGCCTGAGCCGGACGATGCGCGCAGGCGGCGGATCGAGCTTGCCGGGCGTCCTGGTCGAGTCACTGAGCCCGGGGTTCATCGCCCGCCGGGCGGCGAGGTTGGCGGACGGGGTCGTCGCGGTCTCGGGCACGAACGGCAAGACCACCACGGCGTCGATGATCCGGGTCATCCTCCGCCAGGAAGGCCTCTCGACGGTGGGTAACGAGAGCGGAGCGAACCTGAAGCGCGGCATCGCAACCGCGCTGGTCGACGCTCGGTCGAACGCCACGGTCGGAGTCTTCGAGGTCGACGAGGCCGCACTCGTCTCCCTCATGCCGGCTCTCCGCCCACGGCTCGTGGTGCTGACCAACATGTTCCGCGATCAGCTGGATCGATTCGGCGAGGTCGAGAGAGTGGCCGAGCTGCTCAGGGGTGCCTGCGAGCGCCTTCCCGATGACGGATACGTGATCGCGAACGTCGACGATCCACTCCTGTGGCACACGGTCGAAGGGTTCAGGCGGATCGGGTTCGGCGTGCGCCGCCCCTCGGTCTCCCCGACGTCCGGAGCCGGCTCCCCCGGGATCGATCCGGGTGCAGAGCCGACACCGTGCCCGCGGTGCGGCGCCCCGCTCAACTACGAGGAACGCACGATCGGGCATCTCGGTGTCGTCCGGTGCACGCGTTGCTCGATGCGCTCGGCGACGCCCGACTACGAGGCACGGGTCCTCATCCGCGATGGTCTTCGATCGATCGTGCTGGATGTCGCGGGCGTGCCTCTCACGCTCTCGACCGGCGGTCTCCACAACGCCTACAACGCGGCTGCGGCGATAGCGGCTGCCGGCGTTCTCGGGATATCACCGACCAGGTCGGTCACCGCGCTGGAGTCCTTCCGGCCCCGGTTCGGCCGGGCGGAGGAGTTACAGGCGAACGGGCGACCCGTGTGGCTTGCGCTGATGAAGAACCCCGCGGCGGCCGCTGCGCTGATCCCGGAGATCGCCGAGGATCCACGGGTCGGTGCGGTCGTGGTCTCGGTGAACGACCTCGTCGCAGACGGTCGGGACATCTCGTGGATCTGGGATGTGGACTTCGAGCGACTGGCGACGGCCGGCGTCCCCCTGATACCCAGCGGTACCCGTGCACCAGACGTCGCCGTCCGTCTCAAGTACGCGGGGGCGGACCCGTTACCCGCCAGCCGAGCCCCCGCGGACGCGATCCGCGCCGCCACGGACGCTTGCCCGCCGGGGAAGCAGGCCGTGGTCATGGCAACCTACACGGCGATGCTGGATATCCGGAGGGCCTTCCTGGGAGACCGTGCCGTCAGGCTGCTGGACGTGCGCTCGTGACTGGGATCGGTCCCGGCATGGGGGGACCTGACCTGATCATCGCTCACCTGTACCCGGACCTGCTCCGCACCTACGGCGACCGCGGGAACCTGATCACGCTCGTTCGGCGGGCGGAGTGGCGCGGGTTCTCGGTGCGAGTCGTCGGCGTCACACGCGACGAGCGGATCCCCGCCCGGGCCAACTTGGTCCTGATCGGCGGAGGTTCCGACCGGCTCCAGGCGATCGTCGGGCCCGACCTCGTCGCGCGGCGCCCCGAGCTCGAGGAGCTCACCGCCCACGACGCAGTGATCTTCGGCATCTGCGGCGGCTATCAGCTGCTCGGTGACTTCTACGTCGCAGCCGACGGTCGGAGCATGCCGGGCTTGGGCATGCTCGACATCACCACGGGCCCGGGAAAAGGCCGAATCATCGGCCGGGTCCGGGCGCAGGCGACGCTCTACGGCGATACATTCGAGTGTGTGGGGTTCGAGAATCACGGAGGCCGAACTCTCCTTCGCACATCGAGCGCGACGCCGCTCGCGTCGGTCCCCCATGGCCAGGGCAACAATGGCGCAGACGGGACCGAGGGCGCGGTGCAGGGGAACGTGGTCGGTACCTATCTGCACGGACCCGTGCTCCCAGCAACTCCTGCCTTCGCCGACGCGCTGCTGCGGCGCGCCCTGGCCCCTAGGACCAAGGGCGCGCCCCTCGAACCACTGAACGACCGGCTGGAGGAGGAGGCTCATGCCCTTGCCCGGACCCTCCGCCGGTAGACGACCTCGGGGCATGGCGGGGCTCACCTCACCCACCGGAGCCTCCGAGCCGTGGGACCAAGAGCTCGATCAGGCGTATGGGAGTATCTGGGCGTGGCGGAGGCGATCGTGCTCGTCTACAGCACCAGCCGGGTCTTCGAGGGTCAGCTTACGAAGGCACGGCTCGAGGACGAGGGCATCCGCGTGCTCGTGAAGGGCGAGAGCGAGGGGCCGTACCGGATGGGCCCCGTCCACCTTTACGTGCCGGCCGACCACGAGGTCCAGGCCCGGCTCGTCATCGCGGCGATCGCGCGCGGGGACTACGCCGTGACCGAGGTCCAGGAGGAAGGGGAAGGCTCGACCTAGCGCTTCGAGTACTGGGGCGCCTTGCGGGCCTTCTTCAGCCCGTACTTGCGGCGCTCCTTCTCGCGGGCGTCGCGGGCGAGGAAGCCCTCGGCCTTCAGCTGGGCCCGCAGTTCGGGGTCGAGCTCGATCAGCGCCCGTGCGACGCCGAGGCGGAGCGCCCCGGCCTGGCCGCTGACGCCGCCTCCGCGGATCGTCGCGATGACGTCGTAGTCCTTCTCGCGGCCCACCAGGCGGAGCGGGGCCCCCACGACCATGCGATGAGCCCGGGTCGTGAAGTACTCCTCGAATGACCGACCGTTCACCGAGAAGGTGCCGGTGCCGGGTACGAGGCGAACGCGCGCGACCGCTTCCTTGCGTCGTCCGGTCGAGATGGTGGCGGGTGTCGCGGCCGTAGGCACTTAGGCTTCCTTCCCCTTCTTCTTGGTGAGACGACTCTTCGCCGCGGCGATCCTCTTGGCCGCGGGCTTGGCGGCCGAGGTCTTCTCGGCGGCAGGCTTGGCCGAGGTCTTCTCGGCGGCGGCCGGCTCCTTCGAGACTACGGTCTTCTTGGCGGCAGCGGCCGGCTTCTTCGCCGCGGTGGTCTTCTTCTTGGCGGCGGCCGGCTTCTTGGCCGCGACCACCTTCTTCTCGGCGGGAGCCTTCTTCACGCGAGCCTCGGGCTCGGGCGTTGCCTCGGGCGCCTTCACCGGCAGGCCCTCCCAGGCCGGGCGCTCCCCGATCGCGAGCGGAACGGGCTTCTGCGCGGCGTGCGGGTGCTCGGGCCCGGCCACCACGTGGAGCTTCTTGATCATCGCTCGACCCAGCCGGTTCTTCGGCAACATGCCCCGGATCGCCTTCTCGACGACGAACGCAGGCTTGTCCGCCATCAGCTTGCCGTAGTTGGTGCCCTTGATGCCGCCCGGGTAACCGGAGTGGCGGTAGGAGATCTTCTTCGTCTCCTTGCCGCCGGTGAGCTCGACCTTCGCGGCGTTCACGATCACGACGTGGTCGCCGGTGTCCATGTGGGGCGCGAAGATCGGCTTGTGCTTGCCGCGCAGGATCGTCGCGGCCTCCGACGCCACGCGCCCCAAGACCGCGCCGGACGCGTCGATCACGTACCAGCGGCGGTCGATGTGCTCGGGCTTCGGAGAGTAGGTCTTCATGCGTGAAAGTGTCGGCCGTGAGGGCCGACGGCCCATGCTACCTGCGGGAACGCTGGAGCGTCAAAGCCGCCGGAGCACCTCCGCCTTGACACTGACTCCCTCCACGGTAGTAGGGTGCGGCCTTCGTGAGGCGCGCCACAGTGGCCCTTTCATCCGTCCTCCTGCTCGTCCTGGTTCCGGCTACGCACGCGCGGGCGGCGGTCCGCATCCGTGCGGGCGCCGACATCCAGGCGAAGATCGATGCCCATCCGGCGGGCACCACCTTCCGGCTGGACGCCGGCAAGTGGCATCTCACCTCCACGCTCGAGCCCAAGTCCGGCGACCGGATCCTGGGCGCCGGCATGGGGCGGACGATCCTCTACGGTGTCGGCCGGACCTTCGACGGGATCGCGGGGAAGACCTCGACCAAGGACGTGGAGATCGCCTACCTCACGGTCCGCGGCTTCCAGCAGGGAGTGAGGACGGGTTCCGGCTGGGTCCTGCACAACATGCAGATGACCGCCGATCAGATCGGCGTTCGGATGAACGGTGTCGGGCCCGTCGTCCGAGGCTCCTACATCCATCACAACGTCCAGTTCGGCGTGTTGGGGACCACCTCCAAAGGACGGTTCCTCTCCAATGAGGTCAGCTACAACCGCACCGACCGGACGCTCGACTCCGGTTACTCGGGCGCCACCAAGTGGGTTCACTCGACCGGACTGCTCGTCAGGGGAAACTACGTCCACAACAACTACGGCAAGGGCTTGTGGCTCGACATCGAGGACCACGGCTGCAAGCTCGTCAACAACGTCGTCCGCAAGAACCTCGAAGAGGGC
Source organism: Actinomycetota bacterium (assembly GCA_016201135.1). GTDB lineage: Bacteria > Actinomycetota > UBA4738 > UBA4738 > HRBIN12 > JACQDK01. The sequence goes on along the minus strand of JACQDK010000010.1, from coordinate 6,029 downwards.
ATCCGCGTGGAGATCGGCTTCGGCAACGTGGTGGTGGGGAACCGGGTCCGCCGCAATGGCGGCGGGGGCATCAACGTGCTGAACTCCTCGGACACCGTGGTTCGGGGAAACACCATCTCGGGACCCGCTTCCGCTCTGTATGTCCTCCGGTTCGCCGGCAACGGCCGCAAGAGCGACACGGGCGTGGAGTACACGAACACCAACAACCGGGCCGAGTCCAACACCATCAGGCTGTCGAGCGGCCAGTCGGTAGGCGTCATCCGCACCGCCGGGACGACGAGCGGCAACAGCTTCGACTGGAACAGCTACCGCGTTTCCGCGCTCACCGACCGCTACTTCAAGTGGTGGGACGGCACCGCCCAGTGGACCGTCGCCTGGAGTGACTGGCAGGGCTTCGGCCAGGACCTCAACGGGTCGATCGTCAGGGTGTGAACTGAGATACGGCGGGCGTCCGCGGCAGGCCGGCCGCACGTCCGAGCATCCCGTGCCCGGATCCCCTGCGCTTGAGCCAACGAGGACGACGACGGCCTTGACACGGGCTCCCCCTTCGGTAGTACGGTTCGACCTTCGTGAGGCGCGCCGCAGTCGCCCTTTCTTCCTTCCTCCTGCTAGCCTTGGTTCCGGCTACGCTCGCGCGGGCGGCGGTCCTCGTCGCGGCGGGCACCGACATCCAGGCGCAGATCAATGCCTACCCGGCCGGCACCACGTTCCAGCTCGCGGCCGGAACGTGGCAGCTCACCGCCACGCTGAAGCCCAAGTCCGGCGACCAGATCCTGGGCGCCGGGATCGGGCAGACGATCCTCGACGGCGTCACCCAGACCTTCGACGGGATCGCAGGGAAGACCTCGACCACGGACGTGGAGATCGCCTACCTCACGGTCCGAGGGTTCTTGAGGGGAGTGAAGACAGGCTCGGGCTGGGTCCTGCACGACATGGAGATGACCGCCAACCAGGTCGGCGTGCGGATGTTGGGTGTCGGGCCCGTCGTCCGAGACTCCTCCATCCATCACAACGTCCAGTTCGGCGTGTTGGGGACCACCTCTGATGGACAGTTCCTCTCGAACGACGTCAGCTACAACCGCACCGACCAGACACTCAGCTCGGGTTCCTCGGGCGCCACCAAGTGGGTTCACTCGACCGGACTGCTCGTCGAGGGAAACTACGTCCACGACAACTACGGCAAGGGTTTGTGGCTCGACATCGAGGACCACGGGTGCACGTTTGCCAACAACGTGGTCCGCAACAACCTCGAAGAGGGCATCCGCGTGGAGATCGGCTACGGAAACTTGGTGGAGGGAAATCAGGTCGACGGCAACGGCGGCGGAGGCATCAACGTGCTGAACTCCTCGGACACCTTGGTTCGGGGAAACACGATCTCGGGACCCGCTTCCGCTCCATATGTCCTCCGGTTCACCGGCAACGGCCGGACGAGCAGCACGGGAGTGGAGTACACGAACACCAACAACCGGGCCGAGGCCAACACCATGACGCTCTCAAGCGGCCAGTCGGTAGGCGTCGTCCGCACCGCCGGGACGACGAGCGGCAACAGCTTCGACTGGAACAGCTACAGCGTTTCCGCACTCACCGACCACTACTTCAAGTGGTGGGACGGCACCACCCAGTGGACCGTCGCCTGGAGTGACTGGCAAGGCTTCGGCCAGGACCTCAACGGGTCGATCACCGCGTGACGTGACGCGACGGGCGTACGCGTGACGGTGGGCTATCCTCGGGTCCGTGACCACATCCGTGCTGGTACTCGGCGCCGGCTTCGGCGGCCTCGAACTGTCCACCCGCCTATCCGAGGCTCTCGGTGGCCAGGTCGAGGTCACCCTGATCGATCGCGCGGACGCCTTCGTGTTCGGCTTCTCGAAGCTCGACGTGATGTTCGACCGGCTAACGCCCGAGGCCGTCCGCATCTCCTACGCCGACATCACGACGCCCCACGTCCGGTTCCGCCAGGAGACCATCACCTCGATCGACCCGGCGGAGCGGCGCGTGATCACCGACCTCGACACCTACGAGGCCGACGTCCTGGTGATCGCCCTGGGCGCCGACTACGACCTCGCCGCGACCCCCGGCCTGGCCGAAGCCGGCAACGAGTTCTACTCGGTCCCGGGAGCCGAGGCGCTCCGCGACGTGCTCCCGTCTTTCCGGTCCGGCGTGGCGATCGTCGGCGTGTGCGGAGCTCCGTTCAAGTGCCCGCCGGCGCCAAGCGAGGCGGCGATACTGCTCGACGACTACCTGCGCGAGCGCGGCGTTCGCGAGAACGTTCGGATCCGGGTCGTGATCCCTTTCGGCAAGCCCGTCCCCCCCTCGCCCGCCACCTCCGAGGCGATCCTGGCGAGGTTCGCGGAGCGGGGCATCGAGTTCGTGCCCGATCGCAAGGTCGCGGCGCTGGACCCCGGCACGAACGAGGCCGTGCTCGACGACGGCCGCCGTCTACCCTTCGACCTGTTCCTGGGCATCCCGGTGCACCGGGCGCCCGCGGTAGTGGAGGCGTCCGGACTGACCGAGGACGGCTGGATCCCCGTCGACCCTGGGACCCTGGCAACCCGCTTCCCCGACGTCTACGCGGTGGGCGACGTGACGAGCGTGGGCACGGCCAAGGCCGGAGTGTTCGCCGAGGGCGCAGCGCGTGTGGTGGCCGACCACTTGATCGCGCGGATCCGCAAGGCGAGCGCGCCCCCCGGCTACGACGGGACCGGCTCGTGCTACATCGAGTTCGGCGGTCACGAGGTCGCGCGCGTCGACGTGGACTTCTTCTCGATCCCGGGCCATCCGACCGGCACGTTCACCGCGCCCTCGGCTGAGATGACCGCCGAGAAGTCCGAGTTCGGGTCCAGCCGGCGCGCACGCTGGTTCGGCGCCTGAGCCCTGCGATGGTGCTCGGACCCGACGATATTCAGGTCTTCGCCCGCGTCTTGGCGCTCTGCATCCCGGTCGCGAACTCGGGTCCGAGCCTGGGAGCGGCCGGCTCGTCCTTCCAGAGCGGTCCGCCCACCTTCAGGACCGGCCTTCCGGCCATCCCGTTGACGACCCCGGCGGCCGACGTGTACCAGGCGACGGCAGCGGTCACGACGCCGACCACGCCGCCGGCCCTGATGATGTCCTCCGAGCCCCGGAAGAAGCCGACGAACAGGACGATCTCGGTCAGCTCCAGGGTCAGGAACACCAGGAAGGTCGCCACGGTGGTGCGCGTGCTCCACAGCAGCATGTAGGTGTTGAAGATCGCGAACGCCAGCAGGATGAACCCCAGGTCGTTCAGCGGGTTGGCGCTCGAGCCCTCCGCGAGGAGCACGTACAGCCCGAGCCCTATCCAGAACGCCCCGTACGTGGAGAAGGCGGTCGCCCCGAAGACGTTCCGGTTGCGGAACTCCCACATCCCGGCCAGGAGCTGAGCTATCCCGCCGTAGGCGAACGCGAACCCCAGCCAGGCGCTCCCGCCATCTGTCCACCCGGCGTTCTTGGCCGACAGCAGGAATGTGGTCAGTGCGAAGGCAGCGAGTCCGAGCGGCGCGGGATCGGCGACCGGTACGAGCTCGACGCGGCGGTTCGGAGTCTCATCCATCGGAGCCCTCCTTGGCGCTGAAGGAGCGGGACGGGCATCCCGTCGACTCGATCCTCCCTCGAAACCCCTCCGGCGCTTAAGGATGAAGGTCCCGCCCCCCGGGGGCCCATCGAGGCGCCAGGCGATCCCGGCGGCGCCGGAGGCAGGACGGCGCCTCACATGAGGGCAGCCACACGAACCACGTACTCCTCGAGTCGACGCCACGATGCGGCCTCGTCGGCATCTGCGGGCGGTCCGGTGTCGGCCATGTCGGCCGCGTCCAGGAGGTCCCAGTAGGGGTGACGCTCGGTAGGTGACCCACCCTCCTCGGGGTAGATCTGAAGGAATCGCTCGGCGGCCTCCGGCGAGACCTCACGGGCCAGGTTCAGCCGAAGGCGCGCGAGGTCGATGCCCGGCGGCCCCCAGCATCCAGTCGTCCAGTCGACCACACCGGAGAGCCGGCCGTCCTTCCACAGCACGTTGCCCTGGTGGTAGTCGCGGTGGATGAACCGGGCCGGATCCGCCGGCCTGGGTCCGGCCACGACCTCCGCGAGGCGCTCCCACAGCGACGGGTTCGCCGACCACGCCGGAGGCCGAAGCGCGCTCGGATCGGCGTAGGGCGCGTAGAGGGGCAGCCCCGCCCCGCCAGCCTCCACGGCGTGGATCGCGGGAAGCGGCCGCGCGAGCCCGCGCAGGAACCCCTCGAGATCGCCGTCCTGCGGCGCCCGGTGTGACCGGCCGGGGATCCGCTCCTCCAGCAGCGCCGGCACATCGCATTCGAGCGCGCCGAGGTCCGCCGCGTAGAGCCGCGGCGCGGCGACCGGCGTCTCCGCGAGCAGGAGGAGGACGCGGGCCTCGTTCGCCGGGTCGTACCAGGGATCGGCCCCGAGCCGTTCTCGGTCGTGGTACCGCCGGAGCACGAGCCGATGCTGGCGGCCGCGGGTGTCCAGGACGTCGACCGCGTGCTTCGCCGTCGACGAAGGAGGCATGACCTGCACCGCCACCACGTGCGAACCCGGCCCGACTGCCTCCTCGATCCACCGCTTGACGGCGGGGTCAAGGGCGGTCACCGTGTCCGCCGGCCGTACACGACGCGCTCCAGCGTGAGTCCGTGCGGCGGCGCGATGTCCGCTGCCCCGGCGCGGTTCCGCGCCTCGAGGATCCGCGGCACGTCCCCGGGGTCCCGCTTCCCCTCCCCCACCACGACGAGCGTCCCCACGAGCGCCCGCACCATCTGGTGAAGGAACGCGTTCGCCCGGAAGCCGAGCTCCACCCGGTCGCCGATCCGCGCCACGGTGACCCGCTCGAGCCGCCGAACCGTCGAACGGTCGTCCCCGGGGTGGCGGCAGAACGACGTGAAGTCGTGCTCGCCCTCGAAAAGTCGCGCCGCCGCGCGCATCCGCGGCAGGGACAGCTCGCCGGGGCGGTGCCAGACGAAGCGCGCCGAGAAGGGATCCGGCCACGGCCCCACGTCGATCCGGTAGCGGTACTCACGGGCGGTCGCGGTGAAGCGGGCGTCGAATCCGTCGGTCGCGTACGAGGCCTCCCGCACCACGACCTCGGGCCCGAGCACGCCATTGACGGCCGCCTGCAAGCGTTCCGGCGCAACCTGCGACGCGGTCACGAACGAGGCGACCTGCCCCCGCGCGTGCACGCCCGCGTCGGTGCGCCCCGCGACTGAGAGCCGAACGGGGTGCCGGACGACAGGCTCCAGGGCGGCCACCACCGAGCCCTCGATCGTACGGACCGACGGGTCGCGCTGGCGCGCCCACCCACGGAAGCCGCTGCCGTCGTAGGCCAGCAAGAGCCTTACGACGCGGTCGTTCACGGCCGGCGCGTCCGCGCGCGCCTACCGGTCACCCCTCGCCGCGCTCGACCAGCTCGATGCGCGCCATCGGCGCGCCGTCGCCGGCTCGCTGCCCCAGCTTCATGATCCGCGTGTACCCGCCCTGGCGCTCCGCGAACCGAGGGCCGATCTCGGTGAACAGGCGCGCAACTACGTCCCGGTCCGTGATGTCCTTCAGCACCTCGCGGCGCGCCGCGAGATCGCCGCGCTTGGCGTACGTGATCAGCTTCTCCGCGTACGGCCTGAGGGCCTTGGCCTTGGCCTCGGTCGTGTTGATCGCCTCGTGAACGAAGAGCTGTGACGCGAGCCCCGATAGCAAGAGCCTCTGGTGGGCCGGGTTGGACCCCAGGCGCGGTCCCTTCTTGGGCTTCGGCACGTCCTACTCCTCCCGGAGCGACAGGCCCAGCTCCTCGAGCTTGGCCTTCACCTCGTCGATGGACTTCTGGCCGAAGTTCCGGATGTCCATCAGCTCCGACTCGGACTTCTGCACCAGGTCGCCCACCGCGTTGATGCCCTCGCGCTTCAGGCAGTTGTAGGAGCGGACCGAGAGGTTGAGCTCCTCGATGGTGATGGCGTAGTCGCCCGGCACCTCGTCGTCCTCGGCCGGACCCACCGTGACGCTGGCGGCCTCGGCCA
>JACQDK010000046.1 GCA_016201135.1 Actinomycetota bacterium | reverse complement strand
ATCCTCAAGGCCGACGTGATCTTCGTCGTGGACCGGGGCAAGGTCGTGGAGCGCGGCACGCACCGCGATCTGCTGGAGGAGAGCGGCCTCTACGCGCGCCTGTACGAGCAGCAGTTCCGCGGCGGTCTGGTGGAGGCCGTCACTGAGGACGGTGTGATCCTCGCCTCGGGAGAGGTCGTCCCCTCGGCCGGCGAGTAGCCGGCCGCTCCGGCCGCGCTGCGGCAAGATGGTGCGGTGGAGAGCCTTCGCGGGAAGCTGCTGATCGCGGGCCCCGAGCTCTGGGACCCCAACTTCCGTCGAACGATCGTCCTGATCGGCCACCACGACGACGAGGGCGCCGTCGGCGTGGTGCTGAACCGCGTGGCCGAGGTAACCGTCGAGGAAGCCGTGCCGCCGCTCGCCGAGCTGGTTCCGGACGGCGAGCGGCTGTTCCTTGGCGGTCCGGTGCAGCCGGAGGCCGCGGTCGTGCTCGCGGAGTTCGAGGAGCCCGAGCGCGCCGAGACGCTCGCGTTCGGCTCGATCGGGTTCCTCGCCGGCGAGGTCGATCCCGAGGAGGTCGGCCCGATCCGGCGCGCGCGGGTGTACGCGGGCTACGCGGGGTGGGGTCCCGGACAGCTCGAGGCCGAGATAGAGGAGGCCTCCTGGATCTTGGAGCCGGCGCTGTCCGAGGACGTGTTCGCACCGGATCCCGAGACGCTCTGGAGCCTGGTGCTTCGCCGCAAGGGCCCCGGGTTCCGTTTCCTGTTGTCGATGCCGGTGGATCCGACGGCGAACTGAGATCCGCCTACCCAAGGTGCTTCGAGTACGACAGCAGGACGAAGCCGTCGGGAAAGACCTCGTCCTTCCCGCGATCGAAGCCGAGCGACTCGTACATGCGCTGGGCGGCGCGCATCCGCGGCGTCGTGTTGAGGGTGAGGATCGTCTTGCCTGCCTCGGCGGCACGGCGGAGGCATTCCCGCGTCAGCATCGGCCCGATGCCGCGCCCGCGGGCCGAGGGATCGACTCCGAGCATCCGGACGTGGGCCTCGTGCGCCGGTAGCGGATCGCCGGGCTCCGTCCGCTCCGCGAGCTCCAGCGTCGCGCTGCCGAGCACACGTCCGTCCTCCACTGCAACGAGGATCGTCGTGCGAGCGGCGCGGCCCGCGACGTCGGCGATCCGGGCCAGGTACTCCTCCCACACGGAGGGATCCTCCGGGCGCACGAACTCGCGGTACGCGGCGGCCGTCGCCCTGCCGGCCTCCGCATGCTCCCCGGGGTGCGCCTCGCGGACCTCGATCGCCACGGTCCTGAAGGTACCCGACGGTCAGCCTGATTGACCTTCGACGGTCGCTCCTGCGACGATGCCCTCATGGCGGAACCCGACCTGGGACGGCTCCTGCTCGAGGGGCATCGAGCGATCGCGGCCGATCTGGTCTCTTCTCTCGACGAGCGCGGGTTCCCCGACTTCCGCGCGGGCCACGCCGCGGTCTTCGTACACATCGATCGGCGCTCCGGCACTCGGCTCACCGAGCTCGCGCGGCGCGCGCGCATGACGAAGCAGGGGATGATGCTCGTCGTGGACGACCTCGAGCAGCGCGGGTACGTGCGCCGGGTCGCCGATCCCGAGGACGCGCGCGCCAAGGTGGTGAAGCTGACGGCGCGCGGCCGGCGATGCGCCGCCGAGGCCCGCCGCGCCGTGCAGGCCATCGAGGCTCGCACCCGCCGGCTCCTGGGGGATCGTCGCTACGAGGCGTTGCGCGAGTCCCTCGAGGAGCTGGTGACGGCCGCGAGTGATGCCTCCGAGGGGGAGGCGTAGCAGGCCGAAGCCGCGCTCTCGCCTCCCGGCTGCGGTCCGCGCCCGGAGCCGGGTGCTGGAAATGCCCTGCGCCAGCCGTGAGACTGCCGTCGATGGACCCCGACGTTCGGGCCGGCCGGCCGTGGCCCCCCATGAGCTACTGGGCGAAGGTGACGATCGTCGTCGCGCTCACCCTCTACGTGCTGGGCCTGGCCCAATCGGTCCTCAACATCGTCATCCTCGTTGTCATCGCCGCGGTGCTCGCGATCGGGCTCGACCCGGCGGTCCGGAGGCTCCAGCGCCTCGGCATGCGCCGTGGCTACGCCGTCGTTGCGATCTTCGCGGGGTTCGTGCTGTTCGTCGTGCTCTTCGCGTGGGTCGTCGTCCCCCCGCTCGTGCACCAGGTGACCCAGCTCGCCAACGACATCCCGACATACGCGCAGCGACTCGAGGCCCGGGGCGACTGGGTCGGAAGGTACTTCCGGGACCACGACGTCGCCCGGACCGTGAAGGACTTCGTGGCGAACCTGCCGCAGAGGATCGCGAGCTCGTTCGGCACGATCCTGGGCGTTGCCGGAAAGGTCGGCAGCGCGCTCTTCAACGTGGTGACCGTCGCGATCTTGATGATCTATTTCATGCTCGCGCTGCCCAGCATGCGCAAGGGCTCTGCCGTCCTGTTCTCGCCCGAGCGACGCGACCGCGCCGAGCGCGTGATGGACCAGTCGATCGCGAAGATCGGCGGGTACGTGGCCGGCAACCTCGTGACCTCGCTGATCTGCGGGGTCCTCGCGCTGCTCGCCTTCTCGGTCCTCGGCGTGCCCTTCGCGATACCGCTGGCGATGTGGGCCGGCATCGCGGACCTGATCCCGGCGGTCGGCTCGTACCTGGGCGCGGCGCCGGCGGTGGCCGTCGGCTTCTTCCAGTCACCGCTCACCGGCGTGCTCGTGCTCTCGTACTTCCTGGTCTATCAGCAGTTCGAGAACTACTTCCTCGTCCCGAAGGTGATGCAGAACGCGGTGAACCTCTCGCCGGCCGCGGTGATCATCTCGACGCTCGTGGGCGGGAGCCTGTTCGGGTTCGCCGGTGCCCTCCTCGCTCTGCCGGGGGCCGCCACGATCAAGGTGATCCTGTACGACGTCTGGCTCCGAGGGCGCTCGGAGGGGGACTCGCTGGTACAGGAGCACCTTCAGGCCGAGCTCGCGGCCGAGGCTGAGGCGGAGGCGGGGGCGGCCGCGCGTGCCGCCAATCGACGGCGCATGGTGGCGCGCCTGCGGGGCGCATTCCGTCCGGGCGAGGGTCCGAGGCCGCCCGAGGGTCCGGGACCCTCCGAGGAGCCAGCCGAGGAGCCAGCCGAGGGGCCCTCCGAGGAAGAGGACCGGGGAACGAGGGACTGACGTGTTCCACCTGGCGACCCCCGCGTGGCAGATCGTGGTCCGAACCCTCGCGGTGTACGCGGCCGTGCTCGTCGGCCTGCGGGTCATGGGCAAGCGGCAGCTGGGCCAGATGAACGTCGCCGATCTCGTGGTGATCCTGCTGATCGCGAACGCCGTGCAGAACGCCATGGTGGGGCCCGACGTCTCCCTCGGAGGCGGCGTCGTGGCCGCGGTCACGCTGCTCGTCGTGAACTTCGGCCTGACGCGGTTCCTGGCCCGGAACCCCTTCGCCGAGCGATGGGTCGAGGGCACGCCCACGCTCCTCGTGAAGGACGGCGCGTTCGTGGTGCCGAACCTGCGGCGCGAGGGGCTCGTGCCCGAGGAGGTCGAGACCGCGATCCGCGAGCACGGCATCGCCGACGTGCAGGAGGTGCGCGTCGCCTACCTGGAGCCCGACGGGACGATCAGCGTGATCCCCTCCGACGCGAAGGTGCTGAGGGGCAGGCGCAGGGTCAGGCGGGTCCGCCAGCTCCGCAAGCACTAGCATGGCCGGCGTGCCCTCCATGCCCTCCATGCCCGAAGAGGCCACCGGGAAGACCGGGCTGCCGAGCGAGCGGCGGAACAAGCGCGAGCGTCCCCGCGACGAGCTCGGCCGCCCGCTGCCCTGGGACGCCGAGAACAGGATGCACCTGGAGGGCTTCGACGAGCTCCCACTGGCACGCAATCACGAGCTCGCGCTCGCGCACGCACGCGCCGGCCGCTGGTTCCCGGCGCACGAGGCCTGGGAGACCGCGTGGAAGCAGGCGCGGCGCACCGGCGAGGCGGAGCTGTTCAAGGGGCTCTCGCAGATGGGCGCGGGGTACGTACACCTGCTGCGGGGCAACGCGCACGGCGCCGTGACGCTGCTGCGGCGCGCGGCGAGCCGCGTGGAGCGCTACCCGGCAGGCACGAGGGGGATCGACACCGGCGCGCTCGCCGCGCGCCTCGAGTCCGATGCCCGAAGGATCGAGGGGGGACAGCTCCTGCCGGGCAAGGCCGCGACGGTAGAGCCGCTCGCCGTGTAGCCTGTGACCAGCGCGGTCGCAGCCGCCGGCGGTTGACTGTGGCCGCAGGATGGACGGACCATAGGAGCCGTAGATGAGCCAGATCGTGAACGAGATCGAGTGGAGGGGCCGGACGGGCCCGTTCACGATCCGCCTGAACCCCGGGGTCTTCAGCCCGACCCACACGAGCCGCACCCTGGCCGAGGCGCTCGAGATCACGCCCGAAGACACGGTGATCGACGTCGGCTGCGGCAGCGGAGTGCTCTCGTTCGTGGCGGCCAGGCTGGGCGCCAAGCGCGTGGTCGGCTGTGACCTGTCCGGGGAGGCCGTCCAGGCCGCCAGGGAGAACGCCGTTCGCCTCGGCCTCGCCGACCGGGTCGAGTTCCGCCAGGGGGACCTGCTCGAGCCGGTCCGCGACCTCCAGGCAAGCGTGCTGATCGGCGACGTCTCCGGGATTCCCGACGCGATCGCCGAGGTCACCGGGTGGTTCCCCGACGGGCGGGCCGGTGGGCCCACCGGCGCCGAGCTCCCGCGCAAGATGCTCGAGTCGATCGGTGACACCCTGGCCCCGGGCGGGCGCCTGTACCTGCCGACCGGCACGATCCAGGACGAGAAGTCGATAATCGAGGCGGCGCGCCGGGTCTTCGGCGACAACATGGTGTCGGTGATCGAGCGTGAGTTCCCGCTCCCCGACATCGTGGGCAAGTCGCTCGCGGTCGCCAGGATGATGAAGGACGGTCTACTCAGCCTGCACAAGCGCGGCAGCCGGTGGCTCTGGCGCCTTCAGATCTGGCGCTGCGAGCGCGCCTAGCCCTCCGGCTGCGTGCGCGCCTAGCCCTCCGGCTTCAGCACCGCCACGGCCGCCACGTCGTACCCCGCCTCCCGGAGGCCCTCGGCGCCCCCACGATCCAGCGCCAGCACGATCCGCACGATCCGCACCCCCCCGGCCTCCAGCACCTTCGCCGCGCGCAGGACCTGGTTCCCGGTCGTGCTCACGTCCTCGATCAGGACCGCGTTGGCTCCGGGCGGCGCGTGACCCTCGACCTGGGTCTTCGTGCCGTACGACTTCGGCTCCTTGCGCACGACTGCCGTGGGCAGGCCCGTCTCGAGGGATACCGCCGCAGCGAGCAGCGTGGCGGCGCCCTCGGGGGCGGCCAGGTGATCGGCGCCGGCGGGGATCAGCCCGGCCACCGCGTGCGCCACGTCTCGCAGCAGCGACGGATCGGTGAGGAACCGGAACTTGTCGAAGTAGACGGTCGAGCGCCTGCCGCTCGAGAGCACGAAGTCGCCGTGCAGCTCCGAGGCCTCGACCATCCGGCGCACGAGATCGTCGTTCACGCCGGGTAGCATAAGGTCGATGGGTCGGTACCCGGGCCGCAGGATCTTCCTCTCCCTCCCCCCCGAAGCGGCCCATCGCCTGGCCGGCACCCTGCTGGGGCTGCCGCTTCCGTGGGAGCGCCTGGGCGGTGCCGCCCTCGATCCGCGCCTCGGCGTCTCGATCGCCGGGATCGCGCTCCGCAACCCGATCGGTCTTGCCGCCGGCTTCGACAAGCGCTGCGCGCACCTGGACGCGCTCGGCAGGCTGGGGTTCGGGTACCTCGTTGGCGGCACCATCACGAGGCACTCCAGGTACGGGAATCCCAAGCCGCGCATCGCCCGGTACCCGGAGCGACGGTCGATGGCGAACTCGATGGGTCTTCCGAACCCGGGCGCCGAGGCGGCGGTTCGCAACCTCGCCGAGAGACCGGCCACGGCGCCGCGCTTCGTCAGCCTTGCGGACCAGGACCCCCAGGACGCGTTCGTGGCCCTCGGGCTCCTGGCGCCCTTCGCCGACGCGATCGAGCTGAACGCGAGCTGCCCGAACGTCTCTTGGGGCCGCGACCGCGACGGCGAGGGGCACCTGACCGAGCTCGTGAAGGGGTTCCGCGCCCGGACGGACAAGCCCATCTTCGTGAAGCTGCCGCCCTTCACGACGGACGTGGAGCGCGAGGTCGTGCTCGCGCTCGCCCGCGTGGCCCAGGAGGCCGGCGCGAGCGGGCTCACCTGCTCGAACACACGCCCGGTGCGCGAGCCGAGGCTGCGGGTCGGGGAAGGCGGCCTGTCCGGGAGGGAACTGTTCGCCCGCACCCCCGCGATCGTGGCCGAGGTGCGGGCGGCCACGGGAGGCGCGCTCGCGATCAACGCCTGCGGAGGCGTGTCCACCGCGGCCGAGGCCCTTGCGTGCCTCGAGGCCGGCGCCACCACGGTTCAGGTCTACACCGCGCTGGTGTATCAGGGGCCCGGGCTGATCGGGGACCTCACGGCCGGACTCTCGCGGGCCCTCCGCGATCGCGGGACCGACGTGCCCGCGTTCGTCGGCTCGGCGTAGCGGGCACTGGGCGCCGCCCCGGAGCCTCCGGTTGTCGTGACGGTCACCGGCGTTCAGACTTGGCCGGGTTCGGACCAGGGACGGAGGGGGATGGGGCAGCCGGTCGACAGGATGAGCGCGGAGCAGCCCGGCGTGGCAGTCCTCCTGGAGAAGGTCGAGAAGCGTTTCGGCGAAGTCGTCGCCGTGGACGGGATCGACCTGGAGGTCCTGGAGGGCGAGTTCTTCTCGATGCTCGGACCGTCCGGCTCGGGCAAGACCACTTGCCTGCGCATGATCGCCGGGTTCGAGGCGCCCTCGTCCGGACGGATCCTGCTGGGAGGCCGCGACGTGTCCAAGCAGCCGCCCTACGAGCGCGACGTGAACACGGTATTCCAGGACTACGCCCTGTTCCCACACATGACGGTGGAGGACAACGTCGAGTACGGGCTGAAGGTGAAGAAGGTGCCGAAGGACGATCGGCGAGACCGTGTTGCGGACGCGCTCGAGATGGTGCAGCTCACGGGGTTCGGCGGACGCAAGCCGGCGCAGCTCTCGGGCGGCCAGCGCCAGCGCGTGGCGCTTGCCCGCGCTCTCGTGAACCGGCCGAAGGTGCTGCTGCTCGACGAGCCTCTCGGCGCGCTGGACCTCAAGCTGCGGCAGGCGATGCAGATCGAGCTGAAGGAGATCCAGCAGCAGGTCGGGCTGACCTTCATCTACGTCACGCACGACCAGGAGGAGGCCCTCACGATGAGCGACCGGCTCGCCGTCTTCAGTCGCGGCCGGATCGAGCAGGTGGGGTCTCCGGCCGAGGTCTACGAGCGGCCGGCCACGGGCTTCGTGGCCGGATTCGTGGGAGCATCCAACGTCTTGTCCGGCGAGGCCGCCAGGGCCCTCACGGGCGACGCGCACGCGTTCACGATCCGTCCGGAGAAGATCGCGATGGCGGATCTGGACCATCAGGCGGTGGGGGACGAGTGCACGGCAACCGGGAAGGTCCAGGAGGTCGTATACCTGGGTGCGTCCACGAGGTACGTGGTGCATCTGGATGTGGGGGGCGAGCTGGTGATCGTGCAGCAGAACCTGGACACGTCCTCGATGGAGGCGCTCCAGGTTCGAGGCAAGGCGGTTCGCCTGGTGTGGAAGGCTAGGAACAACCGGCCGGTCGAAGAGGCCACCGGCGCTATCGGCGGGTCCGCGGACCCGGAGGAGGGGGTTCGATGAGGAAACCGACGAGGTGGCTCGCGCTCTTTGCAGTGCTGGCCCTGGTTGCCGCGGCGTGCGCCAAGAACGGCGGGACCACCGCCGGAAACGGGAGCACGTCGTCCGGTCCGACGCTGGCGAGCTTCGACCCGAGCGCCCAGGGCGAGGGTGCGCTGAACCTGATCGCCTGGCCCGGGTACACGCAGAAGGCCTGGGTTCGCCCGTTCGAGCAGGAGAGCGGGTGCAAGGTCTCGCTGAAGTACGGCAACACGTCCGACCAGATGGTGAACCTGATGCGCCAGCAGGGCGGAACGCTGTACGACGGCGTGTCGGCGTCCGGCGACGCCACGAACCGCCTGATCGCCGGCGGCGACGTCGCCCCTATCGACACGACGTCGTTCCCCGAGTACGCGGACGTGATGCAGACCCTCCAGGCGCCACCGCACAACACGGTGGACGGCGTGCACTACGGCGTGCCGTACATGTGGGGTCCGAACATCCTCATGTACAACACGAACGTGGTGAAGACCGCCCCCACGAGCTGGAACGTCGTCTTCGACCCGAGCTCCCCCTACGCCGGCAAGGTGACGGCGTACGACAGCCCGATCTACATCGCAGACGCCGCCTTGTACCTGAAGGCCCACCAGCCCGACCTGAACATCACCGATCCGTACGAGCTCACGCAGAACCAGTTCGACGCGGCGATCAGCCTGCTCAAGCAGCAGAACCCGCTGATCAACAAGTACTGGGCCATCTACACCGACGAGATCGACGGGTTCGAGAACGGCGACATGGTCGTCGGCACGGCCTGGCCGGTGAACCAGTCGATCCTGGTGGCGGACGGCACGGTGCCGGTCGCCTCCGTGATCCCGTCCGAAGGTGTCACGGGCTGGGCGGACACGTGGATGATGTCGGCCAACGCTCCGCATCCCGTCTGCATGCTCAAGTGGATGGAGTACAGCCTGCGTCCCGCCGTGCAGACGCAGGTCGCGGAGTACTACGGCGCCACGCCGTCGAACACGGCATCGTGCGCGCAGCTGGACAAGGACCTCGGGAAGGACGCAGCGAACTACCACTGCGGCGACGACGCGTTCCTGTCGAACGTCGCCCTGTGGAAGACTCCGCTCTCGGACTGCGGTGACAACCGCGGATCCACGTGCATCGACTACGCGACGTGGACCGAGAAGTGGCTCGAGGTGACCGGCGGCGCGTAGGGACCGTGCGAGGGCCGGGCGGCGGAACGCCGCCCGGCCCTCGACCCAGATGCGGCGTGCTGCTGGCGAGCTCGCTCTGGCGCCTCAACGAGCTGTCCGGCCAGGTCGAGCACGTCGCGGGCCTCCAGAACTACCGCGACATCGTGACGGGCCCCCTCTACCGGATCGTCACGAGGCGCACGCTGATCCTGGCGGCCGGGGTGACGATCTTCGACATCGCGCTCGCATTCCCCCTCGCGTACTACGCGGCTCGCATCGCCTCCGCTCGGCTGCGCCCGCTGCTGCTGCTCCTGATCGTGATGCCCCTGTGGGCGAACTACCTGGTGAAGGTCTTCGCGTGGAAGACGATCGTGGCCGGCGACGGGCCGGCCGACGCGCTCTTCCGGGTGCTCGGCCTGCACATCCAGCTCGGGACGTCGGTCTGGTCGGTCTGGCTCGCCCTCTCCTACCTCTGGCTCCCGTTCGTGGTGCTGCCTGTCTACGCGGCGTTCGAGCGGGTGCCGCCCTCGTACCTGGAGGCCTCCAGCGACCTCGGTGCGCGCTCATGGATGACGTTCCGGCGCGTCACACTGCCGCTGGTCCTGCCCGGGGTCGTCGCGGGGTCGATCTTCTCCTTCTCGCTCTCGCTCGGCGACTACCTCACCCCGGGGCTGGTCGGCAAGACGATCTTCCTGGGGAACCTGATCGACGCGCTCGCCGGCATCGCGCACAACCAGCCGCTCGCCGCCGCGATCGCGTTCATCCCGATGGTGATCATGGCGATCTACCTGCTCATCGCGCGGGCGATGGGCGCGTTCGAGGCGCTATGACCGAGGGCCGGCTGGCGCGCGTCGTGATCCAGGCGGGAGCCGCCCTCGCGATGGCGTTCCTGTACGTCCCCCTCCTGCTGGTCGTGCTCTACGCCTTCAGCAAGAGCATCGGGTTCTCGTGGCCCCCGTCGCTGTTCACGACGAAGTGGTTCGCCGTGGCCTTCCGCGATCCGGATCTCATGACGGCGCTCCTCAACTCGCTCAAGGCGGCCGTCGTCGCGACGGCGGTTGCCCTTGTGCTGGGTACGCTCGCCGCGACGGCCGTTCATCGCTACCGGTTCTTCGGACGGGAGTCGGTCTCTTTCGTGCTGGTGCTGCCGATCTCGCTCCCGGGGATCGTGACGGCGCTCGCGCTGTCCTCCGCGGTCGACCAGGCACATGCGGCCGGACTGCCGCTGTCCTTCGGGATCGTCGCGATCGTGCTGGGGCACGCCACGTTCTGCGTCGTGGTCGTGTACAACAACGTGCTGGCGCGGATGCGCCGCACGCCCGGCTCCCTCGTGGAGGCCTCTCTCGACCTCGGCGCCGACCCTTTGCAGACTCTCTACCTCGCCGGCACCACGCAGACGCTGCCGCTGTGGATCTTCAACCACATCCGGCTGCCGGTGGACCGCCCGATCGTGAACGTCGTCGCGATGCTGGTGCTGATCGCCTCGATCGTGCCGGTCTGGATCGCGCAGCGGCTCGCCGGCGGCGCGGAGGGTGAGGGCGTCACCGCGATCGGGACGCCGAGGGGCGGCGCCGCCCCCTAGAGGTACTGACCGGGCGCGCGCCCGTCCTGAGCCGGCGGTTGCCCGCCGGGCAGCCCCCTGCGGCGCAGCTCCTCGAACTGCGCCCTCGCCGCGGCCTGCTGGGCGAACATCGCGGCCTGGATCCCGTGGAACAGCCCCTCGAGCCAGCCGACCAGCTGGGCTTGCGCGACGCGGATCTCGGACTCGGTCGGCACGTGGTCGAGCGGCGGGACGAGCTCGGCGAGCTCCTGCTGTAGGTCCTCGGACAGCACCTCGCGGAGCTCGGCGACCGACCGGTCGTAGATGTCGCGCAGCCGCCTGCGCCCCGGTTCGTCGATCGAGGCCTGCCGGGTCTCGTCCAGGAGCTCACGCACCATGCTGGCGATGCGCAGCAGCTTGGCGGGCTCGGTGATCGTCTCGGAGGTGGAGCCGCGGTCCTCTTCCTGGCGGACGGGCTCGGCCTGGACGACCTCCGCAGCGGCGTCGGGTTCCGTGCTCATGGGTCCAACGTAGCATCCCCGGCGCTCAGGCCGTCGCCAGGTTCCGCAGGAACAGGGCTTCGGCCAGGGCCATCCGCTCGATCTCCCCCAGGTCCACGCTCTCGTTCACGGAGTGGATGTTCGACCGCTCGTCCATCGCGCCCCACACGAGGACCGCGATGCCGGGGAAGGTCTCGGCGAGCATGGGCACGAGCGGGATGGAGCCTCCCGAGCCGAGGTCGATCGTGTCCACGCCGTAGGCCTCGTCGAGCGCCGCCCTGGCGGCCCGGTAGCACGGGTTGTCGGTGTCCACGACGTAACCGAACCCGGCTTCGAAGCCGCCGCCCCCCTCCACGCTCACCCGGACTCCCCACGGCGCGCTCGCGATCAGGTGGTCGCGGAGCAGGCGGCCCGCCTCGACCGGGTCGTCGTCCGGGGCCACCCGGAGGGAGACCCGCGCTCGGGCGACCGGAACTATCTGGTTCGACGATCCGTGGATCGTGGGGGCGTCGATCCCGAGCACGGCGACGGCCGGCCCGGCCCACACACGGTCCGAGATCGACCCGGTCCCGATCATCTCCAGTCCGGGCACCGTGCCGGCTTCGGCTCGGAGGTCCTCCTCGGGGTAGTCGAACCCTTCCCACGCGGACCTCTTGAGGCCCGCGATCGCGACGTCGCCCCTGTCGTCGTGGAGCGTCGCGATGATGCGCGCCAAAGCGGTGAGCGCATCGGGGATCGGGCCGCCGTACGAGCCCGAGTGCTGGGCCTGCTGGAGGACGCGTACCTCCACCACGCAGTCGGTCACGCCGCGGATCGAGGTGGTTATCGTGGGCACGCCCGTCCGGTAGTTTCCCGAGTCGGCGATCACGGCGACGTTGGAGCGGAGCAGGTCGGCGTTCCCTCGCACGAGCTCGGGCAGGTGCTCGGTGGAGCACTCCTCCTCGCCCTCGACCAGAACCTTGACCGTAACCGGCGACCGGCCCTGAAGCGCGCGGATCGCGGCCGCGTGGATCGCCACTCCGGACTTGTCGTCGGCCGAGCCGCGCCCGTACAGACGGCCTTCGCGAACGGTGGGCTCGAACGGGGGCGTGTCCCACTGGTCGAGCGGTCCCTCCGGCTGCACGTCGTGGTGCGCGTACAGGAGCACGGTGGGGGAGCCCGGAGGGCCGTCGATCTGGCCGAACACGGCGGGATGTCCGCCGTTCAGCTCCAGCAGCCGTGCGTTCTGGGCGCCCGCCGCGGCAAGGATGTCGCGGGTGGCCTCGGCCGAGGCCCGCACGTTCGCGGGCTCGTAGCCCGGGTAGCCCATCGACGGGATCCGGACGAGGCGCTCGAGGTCCGCGACGGTCTGGGGCATCTGCGACGCGATCCGGTCGCGAAGGTCGGAGGTCTCCATGGCCGAGCACGATACCGCGCCGGGCGGGCCGTGGCCGGTCCTACGCCCGGATAGTCCCCGGCGGCTCGGCCATCCGCCAGTCGTAGGGGCTGACGAACGAAGTGACCAGCTTCGCGTAGTTCGCGCGAGCGAACGCGACGGGGTTCGGCACGTTGGCCAGGCTCATCGAGCCCTTCATCTGCTCGACCGACTCGTATCCGTGCTCCGCCATCCAGGCTTCCATCTCACGGAGCACGACTCCGACGTGCTCCGGCCCTTCGTGCAGGAGCGCGGAGGCCATCATCACGACGTCGGCGCCCACCAGGACGGCCTTCAGCGCGTCCTCGCACGTGTGCACGCCGGTCGTGGCGGCGAGGGAGGCGCGGATGCGGTCGCGGAGGATTCCGATCCACCGCAGCGGCAGGCTGAGCTCGGTGGAGGTCGAGAGCGTGAGCGTGGGGTCGATGCTGAGATGCTCGAGGTCGATGTCGGGCTGCATGAACCGGTTGAACAGCACGAGGCCGTCCGCACCCGCGGCCACCAGCCGCTGCGCCATGTCGCCCACCGAGCTGAAGAACGGGCCGATCTTCACCGCGAGCGGGATCGAGATCTCCGCGCGCACGGCCTCCACCAGGTCGACGTAGCGCTGCTCGACCGCGTCGCCGGTCTCGTCGGGGTAGGCCCGCGACCACCGGGATCTCCAGCTCCCGCTTGGTGGCCTCGACGTGCCGCAGGTACGCGTCGGTGCCCACGTCGTAGTCCTCGAACTCCGGCAGGTACGTGAGGGCCTCGGACGTCGAGGCGGTGCCGGCCTCGAGCACGCCGTGGATCTGGGGCTCGTCGTGCTCGATCTGCTCCTCGAAGAGGGAGGGGAGCACCACGGCTCCGGCGCCCGCGTCCTGCGCGCGCTGGAGCGTCTCGGTCCGCTGGCCGATCGGCGAGGCGGACGGCACGATCGGGCTGCGCAGATCCAACCCCAGGTAGCGCGTTCCGAGATTCATGGCCCGTTCCCCTCCTCCTCGGGCTCGGCGTGGCGTTCGATCCCGGCCAGCTGCTCGTACAGGCGCCGCCGGTCGTCGACCTCGTGCTGGGCCTGCGCCATGAGCTCGTCGGACCGCTCCGGGTCCGAGCGAGCGAGCATCGCGAAGCGCGCCTCCTTCCCGGTGAACGCCTTCAGAGGAAGGGTGGGCGCCTTCGAGTCCAGCCGGAGGGGGTGCTGGCCGTCGGCCGGCAGCCTCGGGTCGTAGCGGTAGAGCGGCCAGTAGCCGCTGTCGACGCCCTCCTTCTGGTGGCTCATCGCCGTCGACATGTCGATGCCGTGCGCGATGCAGTGGCTGTACGCGATGATCAGCGATGGGCCGTGGTGCGACTCGGCCTCGGCGAACGCCTTCACGGTCTGGACGTTGTCGGCGCCGATCGCCACCTGCGCGACGTAGACGCTGCCGTACGCGGTCGCGATCATCCCGAGGTCCTTCTTCCCGACAGACTTGCCCGCGGCCGCGAACTTGGCGACGGCGCCGCGCGGGGTGGCCTTCGAGGCCTGACCGCCGGTGTTCGAGTACACCTCGGTGTCGAGCACCAGGACGTTCACGTCGCGCCCCGAAGCAAGGACGTGATCCAGCCCGCCGAAACCTATGTCGTACGCCCATCCATCGCCGCCCACGATCCAGATGCTCTTGGGCACGAGCGCGGCGGCCACGGCCAGGAGGTTGGCCGCCGCCTCCCGCCCGTCGCCCTCCAGGCGCCGCTCGAGGGCGGCGACCCTCTCGCGCTGGCGCACGATCGCGTCCTCGTCCCCCTCCTCCGCGCCCTGCACGAGCCCGGCCACGAGGTCGGGGTCCAGGTCGGAGGCGAGCTCGGCCAGGAGCGTGAGGGCGAGCTCGCGCTGGTGGTCGAGCGCCAGGCGCATGCCCAGCCCGAACTCGGCGTTGTCCTCGAAGAGCGAGTTCGACCAGGCCGGGCCGCGGCCGTCGGCGTTCGCGCTCCACGGCGTGGTGGGCAGGTTGCCGCCGTAGATCGAGGAGCAGCCGGTGGCGTTCGCCACCAGGATCCGGTCCCCGAAGAGCTGGGTGAGGAGCTTGAGGTACGGGGTCTCGCCGCAGCCCGCGCAGGCCCCCGAGAACTCGAAGAGGGGCTCGAGCGCCTGCGATCCCTTCACGGTGTCGTGGCGCACGGCCGCTCGGCCCAGCTCCGGGATCTTCAGGAAGAAGTCCCACCGCGCGCGCTCGGCCTCCAGGTGCGGCAGCTTCGGCTCCATGTCGATGGCTCGATGCTTAAGCTCCGTCTTCGAGTGCGCCGGGCAGACGTCCACGCAGATGCCGCAGCCGGTGCAGTCGTCGGGCGCGACCTGGATCGTCATCTCCATGTCCGGGAGGTCCCGGGACTTCCACTCCTTGTGCGGGAATCCCTCGGGGGAGGCCTCCAGCGCCGAGGGGTCGAAGATCTTCATGCGGATCGCCGCGTGGGGGCACACGAGAGCGCACTTGGCGCAGTCGATGCAGATCGAGGGATCCCAGATCGGGATCTCGTGCGCGATCGAGCGCCGCTCGAAGCGAGCGGTGCCTGTGGGGAACGTGCCGTCGATCGGCAGGGCCGACACCGGGAGGAGGTCACCGCGTCCCTCGATCATCGCGGCGGTCACGCGCCGGACGAAGTCCGGGGCCAGGTCGGGCACCGGCGGCAGCCGGTGAACGTCGCCCGTGACCGCGGCCGGCACCCGCACCTCGTGCAGCGAGTCCAGGGCGGCGTCCACCGCGGCGAAGTTCCTGGTGAGGATCGTCTCGCCGCGCTTGCCGTACGTGGCCACGATCGCGTCCTTGATCGCCTGGACGGCCTCATCCACCGGCAGAACGTCCGCGAGCGCGAAGAAGCAGGTCTGAAGGACCGTGTTCACCCGAGAGCCGAGCCCGGCCTCTCTTGCCACCCGGTCCGCGTCCACCACGAAGAACCGGAGCTCGCGGTCGAGGATCTGCGACTGGACCTCGAGCGGCAGGTTCTCCCACACCTCCTGCGGGCCGAAGGGGCTGTTCAGCAGGAACGTGGCGCCGGGCGCGGCGGTCGAGAGGACGTCCGTCCGCTCGAGGAACCCGAACTGGTGGCAGGCGACGAAGCTCGCGCGCTCGATCAGGTAGGTCGAGCGGATCGGACCCGGTCCGAAGCGCAGGTGCGAGACCGTGACCGATCCCGCCTTCTTGGAGTCGTAGACGAAGTAGCCCTGCGCGGCCAGGGGCGTGCGTTCGCCGATGATCTTGATCGAGTTCTTGTTCGCGCTGACCGTCCCGTCGGCGCCGAGGCCGTAGAAGACCGCCCGGACGACGTCGTCGCGCTCGGTTGAGAAGGAATGGTCCACGTCCAGGCTGGTTCCCGTGACGTCGTCCACGATGCCGACCGTGAAGTGGTTCTTCGGCTCGACCTTCGCGAGCTCAGCGAAGACGGCCGCCGCCATGGCCGGCGTGAACTCCTTCGAGGACAGGCCGTAGCGTCCGCCGATCACGACGGGCATCTGGAAGGCCGCTCGTCCCGCCATGACCTCCTCGGAAAGAGCCGTCACGACGTCCTGGTAGAGAGGCTCGCCGGGCGCGCCCGGCTCCTTCGTGCGGTCCAGGATGGCGACCGCTCGCACGGTTCCCGGCAGCGCGCCGACGAGGGCATGGGCGGAGAACGGGCGGAAGAGCCGGACCTTCACCAGCCCCACCCGCTCGCCGCGCGCAAGGAGCGCGTCCACGGTCTCCTCGACGGCGCCGCACCCCGAGCCCATCAGCACCGCCACGCGCTCGGCCTCCGGGTGCCCTACGTAGTCGAAGAGGCGGTACGCGCGCCCGCCCAGCTCCGCGAACCGGTCCATCGCGCCCTGCACCATGTCCGGGACAGCCGCGTGGAACGGGTTGGCCGCCTCCCGCGCCTGGAAGAACACGTCGGGGTTCTGAGCGGAGCCGCGGAGCATCGGCCGGTCGGGCGAGAGCGCCCGTTCGCGGTGCGCGCGCACGAGGTCGTCGGAGATCATCGCCCTGACGACGTCCTCGCCGACGAGCTCGATCTTGTCCACCTCGTGCGAGGTGCGGAACCCGTCGAAGAAGTGCAGGAACGGCACGCGCGACTCGAGCGTGACCGCGTGGGCCACCAGCGCGAGGTCCTGGGTCTCCTGCACGGAGGACGAGCAGAGCATGGCGAACCCGGTCGTCCGCGCCGCCATCACGTCGGAGTGATCCCCGAAGATCGAGAGCGCGTGCGTCGCGACCGTGCGCGCCGCGACGTGCATCACGAACGGCGAGAGCTCGCCCGCGATCTTGAACATGTTCGGCAGCATCAGCAGCAGGCCCTGCGACGCCGTGAATGTGGTCGCCAGCGCTCCGGCCTGAAGGGCGCCGTGCAGGGCGCCCGCCGCGCCGCCCTCGCTCTGCATCTCCACTACCTGGGGAACGACGCCCCAAAGGTTCGTCCGCCCCCGCGCGGACCACTGGTCGGCGAACTCTCCCATCGGCGAGGAGGGCGTGATCGGATAGATCGCGATGACCTCGGAGAGGAGGTGGGCGATCCGCGCGACCGCCTCGTTCCCGTCGAGGGTGACGGCCGTGGCCGTGGTCCGTGCCTGCGCGCTCACGTTACGGATCGTCCGTCCGTGCGGGGCCCGGCGAGGGGGCCGGACGGCCCTCTCACGCCGGGCCCGGGCGCCGCGATCCGGTAGGCGAGGTTGTTCACGACAGCATCCTAGCCCCGCCCGGGATCGCCATCGAGCTAGAGGTGCCGGCGAAAGGTACGACTAGGGGAAGAGGCGCTCGAGCCGCCACCCGTTCGGCGCGGTCGGCGCGCGCTCGTAGAGGAACCGATCGTGCAGGCGGAACATCCGGCCCTGCCAGAACTCCACCGCGTGGGGCGCGATCCTGAACCCGCCCCAGAAGGGAGGCAGCGGCACGTCCTCGCCCGGGTACCGGGCATCGAGCTCCGCGTACCGGTCGTCCAGCTCCTGCCGGGAGGGGAGCACGTGGCTCTGCCGGGACGCCCAGGCGCCGATCCGCGCCTCCCGCGGCCGTGAGCGGAAGTAAGCTTCGGACTCCTCCCGCGAGGTCCGCTCGACCGTACCCCTGGCGCACACCTGACGGTCGAGCTCCTTCCACGCGATCGTGATCGCTGCGTGAGGGTTCTCGGCGAGCTGGCGCGCCTTGCGGCTCTCGTAGTTCGTGTGAAAGACGAACCCCCGCTCGTCGAAGCCGCGCAGCAGCACATGTCGGGCGGAGGGGCGCCCGTCGGCGTCGGCCGTGGCCAGGGCCATGGCGTCGGGCATGGGCACCCCGGCCGCCTGAGCCTCGGAGAACCAGCGGCGGAACTGCTCGATGGGATCGGGGTCGAGGTCGTCCTCGGTGAGGCTGCGGTCGGGGTGTTCCATCGCCGCCGAAGCGTACCGCCGGCGGCGGCCGATCGGTCAGCGAGCGCCGGGCGTGCCTGCTGCGACCGCTACCGGTGGACGCTCGGGGACCGGATCCACGTAGTACGGCACGGCCGCCACGTCGACGTGCGGGTAACGGCCGAGGTTGCGCGAGATCGCCCGGCTGGTCCGGTCGTGCAGCAGCCGCTGGCGGAGCTTCGGGTAGTCGCGGCGCGGTAGCACGACCGTGACCTCGACGCCGGGACGAGAGAGCTCCAGCGTGAACCGTTCGACGGCACGGGGGACGTCGCGATCCCAGCACTGCACCACGTCCAGCGGGATCGGGAGGCCGCTTCCCATCCACGTCGCCACGAGCTCCTCGGCGCGGTGCGGATCCACGCCGGCGTGCACCGCGCGCACCTCCGTCGCGCCGAGCGTCAGGGCGTACCGCACCGCTCGAAGGAACGCCCGGTCGATCTTGTCCACGGGGATCACGACCTCGTGTTGCCCCCGCGGGAGGAACCGAACCTGCGGCCGTCCTTCCTCGTCCACCACGAGGGGGTGGACGCCGTCCTCGTGGTCGCGCACGAGCGTCACTCGGACCTGCTCGTATGGCAGCAGGGCCCTCGCGATCCGGGTCTCGATCCGCCGTCCCGAGAGCCGTTCGCGGAGCGAGTGGTCGACGGGAACGGGGATTATCAGGTTGACCTCCCGGTCGACGGGCAGGCTGCCGGCGAACCCGGCGAGACGGGTCGGCTCGTCGCCCTCGCCCCGGAGCGTGCTGAGGGGGAAGCCGTCCCCGAGCCTGGCGTCGGACCATTTCTGCTGGAGCTGGGTCGTCCACGTCCGGTCGCGCTCGATGTGGACCGCGATGACGTCCTCGGCGCGGATCGTCTTCGCGTACTGAAGAGCGTGGATCGTCTTGTGATCCACGTCGTCGAC
The DNA here is from genome assembly GCA_016201135.1 of Actinomycetota bacterium. GTDB lineage: Bacteria > Actinomycetota > UBA4738 > UBA4738 > HRBIN12 > JACQDK01. Next base: position 11,469 of record JACQDK010000046.1, on the reverse strand, counting down.
GAGCACCACGGTGAGCGGCCTCCGGAGGTCCTTCGCCGAGAAACGCTGGAGGTCGTGGTCGAGCTCCTTTGCTTCCTGCTCGTACTGCCGGTTCATCCGTGTCAGCAGGAAGACGAGCACCGGAACCATCACGACCACGGCCCATGCGCCGTGCGTGAACTTCGTGACCGCGATGACGCTGTCCACCACGCCCGTGGCCACGGCGCCCGCGGCGTTGATCGCGAACCCGTGCTTCCAGCCCGGCTCCTTGAGCCGCAGGTGCCTGCGAGCCATGCCTGCCTGCGAGAGCGTGAACGAGGTGAACACGCCGATCGCGTAGAACGGGATCAGGCGCGTCACGTCGGCGTCGAACGCGATCACCATCGCCGCGGCGACGGCACCTAGGGCGATGATGCCGTTCGAGAAGACCAGCCGGTGGCCGCGCGTCGTGAACTGGCGCGGCAGGAAGTTGTCGCCGGCGTGGAAGTTCGCCAGGCGAGGGAAGTCGGCGAACGCCGTGTTAGCCGCGAGCACGAGGATCAACGTGGTGGCGACCTGGAAGCCGTAGAAGAGGACGTGCCCGGCGCCGGACGATCCGAACAGCGCCCTGGCGATGTCGGCGATGACCGTCGACTTCTCGCTCGGGTCGGGCACCACCTGGAGTCGGTGCGCCAGGAACGAGATGCCCAGGAACATCGTGCCCAGGATCGCGCCCATCCACATCAGGGTCGCTCGCGCGTTCCGCCACTCCGGCGGCTTGAAGGCCGGCACGCCGTTCGAGATCGCCTCGACCCCGGTCATCGCGGCCGATCCCGAGGCGAGGGCGTGAAGGACGAGGAAGATCGGCACCACGGCCAGGGCCCCCACTCCGGCCGTCGCGTGCGTCCGAGCCCACTGCGACACGTAGGCGGGCGAGGCGATCGGATGCAGCGAGCCGGTGAGCAGCCGGCCCACCCCGATCGCCAGCAGCGTGAAGACGCCGGCGATGAACAGGTACGTGGGCGCGGCGAAGATCCTCCCCGACTCCTTCACGCCTCGGAGGTTCCCCAGCGCGATCACCGTGATGAAGAAGAGCGCCATCGGGACTCGCAGCTCGGCCAGCGAGGGCGCGGCAGCGATGATGGCGGCGACCCCCGACGACACCGACACCGCCACGGTCAGCACGTAGTCGGTGAGCAGCGCCACGCCGGCCACCTGGGCGGGGATCAGCCCGAAGTTGTCCTTCGTCACGATGTAGGCGCCACCGGCCGAGGGGTACGCCCTGATGGTCTGCCGGTAGCTGAACATCAGGATCGCGAGCACCCCCACGATCACGAAGGACAGCGGCATGAGCAGCGCGAACGCGGCGGCGGCGATGACACCGGCGGCGAAGAGCGTGCGCAGCATCTCCTCGGTGGCGTACGCGACCGAGGACAGGGCGTCGGAGGAGAAGATCGCGAGCGCCGTGACCTTGCCCAGGCGCTCGTGCGCGAGGTCGCTCGTCGGGAGCGCGGGTCCCAGCAGCACGCGTTTCCAGGCGTACCCCCCGCCCTTCGGGATCGCCTCCCTCGGCGCGTGAGACGGCTTTCCGCCTGCGGTTTCGGAGGTGGGCCTGGGCCGCTCGCGTGTCTGTTCCATACCTCGAGTGTCGGCGGCGGCACGTATGGCCTGAGTATGGGCGCGGCCCGGCTCCGTAAAGATTCCGATGGCCCCGACGTCGACGGCGAGGGCTCCACGGTGCAAGCTTGAGGCGCGATGCTCCGAGTCACGACTGGAACCGGTTGGGGGCGGGCCCGAGGGCCCACGGCCGCCCTGCTGCTCCCCCTGCTCGCGACGGCGATCGGGACGGGCCTGAACCTCGGGCCGTTCGGGCCTCCGTCGCTCTACCTGCTCGCCGTCGTCGCTACGGCCGCGATCGGCGGCATGTGGAGCGGCGTCGCCGCCGCCGCCGTCTCGTTCGTGGGGCTGAACTACTTCTTCACGCCACCGGTGCACACGCTCCGCGTGGGCAAGCCCCAAGACCTCGTGGCCCTGCTCGTCTTCCTGGGCGTGGCCACGATCGTGGGAGCCCTGCTAGCCAGGGCGCTTGAGGAGCGAGCCCGGGTCGAGCGCCGGGAGGAGGCTCTTCGCCTGGTGAACCGCTTCTCGACGCGGCTCCTCTCGACCGAGCTCAGCGGGCAGGTGGTGCACGACGTCGCGAGCACGCTGGTGACGCTGATCGACCTGGAGACCTGCACCGTGGACGTCCCGGAGGTGCCCGCGCTCTCGGCGTCTTCGTCGGCCGCGTTCCCGAGGCCTCCGGCGGTTGGCGGGCCGCGCCCTCCCTCCATCGTGGTGCCCATCGTGGCCGGGAACGTCCAGCTCGGGACCCTGCGGGCGGAGCGCCGGCCCGGGGAGCGCCTGTTCTCGGAGGCCGACGAGCGGCTGCTTCAGGCGCTCGCCGGACAGCTCGGCCTCGCGATCGAGCGCCGCCGCTTCGACACGGAGGCGCGCCAGGCCCGCACCGGCGCCGAGATCAGCGAGATCCGCGCCGCCTTGTTCTCGTCGGTCACCCACGACCTCCGCACGCCGCTGGCTTCGATCAAGGCCGGCATCACCGGACTGATGGATCAACACGTGGGGTACAACGAGGAGGAGAGGAACGAGCTGCTCTCGACCGTCCTCGAGGAGACGGACCGGCTGAACCGGCTGCTGGACAACATCTTGAACCTCGCGCGTGCGCGCGCCGGAGACGTAGCGATCGAGAAGGAGCTCACGCCATTCGAAGACGTCGTCGAGACCGTTCTAGCCCGTCTGCGGGGCATCCTGGCCCCGTTCAAGGTCCGGGCGATGATCCGCGAGCGGCTGCCAGCCGTCTGGGTGGACTCCGTCAAGATGGACCAGGCCCTCACGAACATCATCGAGAACGCCGCCCGGCACTCGCCGCCGGGAGGCGAGATCCTGGTGGCCGCCTCGCCCTGGCATGAGGGTATCCAGGTGCGCGTGGCCGATCGGGGCCCAGGGATACCCGAGGACGAGCGCGAGGCCGTGTTCGAGCCCTTCTACCGGGGTCGGCGGAGCGTGGGCACCGGCAGCGGTCTCGGCCTCGCGATCGCGCGCGCGGTCGTGCAGGCGCACGACGGGCACATCAGGGTCGAGGGGGTGCCGGGAGGAGGGACCGCCGTGGTGATCGAGCTGCCGGTGGGGGAGCCGCCGGAGCGCCCCCAGCAGGAACGCGAAGCCGGGTGGGCGGAGGAGATCCTGTGACCAGGATCCTGGTCGTCGAGGACGAGCCGCAGATCGCGCGGGCGCTTCGCACCAGCCTCGGGGCGAACGGCTACGAGGTCGAGTGGGCGCGCGTAGGCGGCGAGGCGCTCGACCTCTCTGCGACCTGGGCGCCCGACTGCCTGATACTCGACCTCGGCTTGCCGGACATCGACGGGATCGAGGTGATACGGCGGCTGCGCGGCTGGTCCGAGGTGCCGGTGATCGTGCTCTCGGTGCGCGACTCCCGCGACGACAAGGTGCGAGCGCTCGACGCCGGCGCCGACGACTACGTGAACAAGCCGTTCGCGATCGACGAGCTGCTCGCCAGGATCCGGGCGACGCTGCGCCGGGTCCGACCCTCGGCGCCGTCCTCGCCGGTGCTCTGCTTCGGCGAGCTGGAGGTGGACCTGGACCGCACCCAGGTGCGGCGCGGAGGCTCGCCGCTCCACCTCACGCCGACCGAGTGGGCCCTGCTCGAGGCGTTCGTGACGAATCCAGGCAAGCTGCTCACGCACCAGTGGATGCTCCGGCGGGTGTGGGGTCAGGGCTACACGATGGACCAGAGCCACTACCTGCGGATCTACGTGCGGCAGCTGCGGCAGAAGCTCGGCGACGACGTGGCCGAACCCAGGTACGTGGCGACCGAGCGCGGCATGGGCTACCGCTGGATATACGACGCCTGACGCGGCAGGCTGCGAGCACGACCCGAGATCCGCGCCCTCCCGCGATCGCGGGGATCGATCCCTCCTCGCCGACGCGGACCGGAGTCTTGGGTCTTCTCCTGTTCGCCCGGGCCTCCGGTCCGGCTGCTTGATCAGCCTGCGAGACTTGTTGCGGGAGTTGGTGGAGTAGGGTCCATCCGACTCCGGGCGGCGTGGAGGGCCGATGCAAACGATCGGATTGCCCGGCGGGCGCGCGGCGACCTACGAGGTCGTCGGCGAGGGGAGGCCGGCACTGATGTTCCCGGGTGGGCCGGGCTTCGCGGCCTCGTACATGCGCTCCGACGCCGAGCTGTTCGCCGACGTCCTGCGCAGCTACCTGATCGACCCCCACGGTTCGGGAGGCTCGACGCCGCCGGCCGATCCAAAGGACTACTCACCGGAAGGGCACGCTCGCTTCTACGACAAGGTTAGGCGGGCCCTCGGCATCGAGCGGGTCATCGTGCTCGGGCACTCGTTCGGGGCGACGACGGCGCTCACGTACGCGGCCCTGTTTCCGGGCGCGGTAGAGCGGTGCATCGCCGTGGCCGCGTTCGGAATGGGAACGGAGGTCGACGCCGTGGAGGGGGGCGAGGCCGCTGCGGAGCAGACGGCCGCCATCGACCGGCATGTCGGAGCACCCTGGTTCGACGAGGCCAAGCCCGTCTTCGACTCGTGGACGGAGCGGGTTCTTGCGACCGACGATCCGACCGAGGTCGAGTGGATGATGGCGACGATCCTGCCCTTCTACACTGCCCACCCGGAGCGCCCCGAGGTTGCCGCCGGGCTCCAGAAGATGAAGGGCCACCTCAAGGCCGACCTCGCCGCCGTCAAGGTGTGGGAGGGCGGGCTGTACCAGACGATCGACCTTCGCCCGTTGTTGCCGAAGATCGTGTGCCCGACGCTGCTGGTTGCGGGCGAGCTGGATTTCATCTGCGGTCCCGCTCAGGCGCGCTCCATCGCCGCCGTCCTTCCCGGTGCAGGCGTGGAGGTCATCTCCGACATCGGCCACGTTCCGAGCATCGAAGCTCACGACGCATACCGTCGGATCGTCCGCGACTTCCTCGACTAGGAACCGCGGACCGGTGCCCCCGGCAGGATTCGAACCTGCGCACCCGGCTCCGGAGGCCGGCGCTCTATCCCCTGAGCTACGGGGGCCCGTTTCGGGAGTCTAACAACGAGCCCGAACGGTCCCCGGGCGGCGCGCGCCGCTCGCTATGCTCCTTAGGGTGTCGGACGCATCGCACCCACGGATCCTCCTGGTCGACGACGACCCTGTGATCCTGCGCCTCCTCGAGGTGAACTTCCGCATCGACGGGTTCGAGGTCGACTCCGCCTCGCGGGGGGAGGAGGCTCTCGAGAAGGCGGCGGCCAACCCTCCCGATGCGGTCGTGCTCGACGTGATGATGCCCGGGCTCGACGGCTGGGAGGTCTGCGAGCGGCTGCGGGCGAACCCCTCGCTCGCCGGGATCCCCGTCGTGTTCCTGTCCGCGCGCGTTCGGGACGAAGACCGGACCCGGGGCGAGGCGCTCGGGATCGCGGACTACGTGTCGAAGCCGTTCGACCCCACCGATCTCGTCGAGCTCGTCCGCAGGCATCTGGCGGGCGAGCGACCGTGATCGAGGAGCGCCTCCTCGCGCTGATCCGCGCCGCCGTGGAGGCGGTCGGGCCCTCGCTCGGCCTCGAGCCGCCCCTTCCCGAGCCGGCGCTGTCGATCCCGAAGCAGAAGGAGCACGGGGACTTCGCCACCAACGTGGCCATGGTGCTCGCCTCGCGCTCCGGCGGGAACCCTCGCGAGATCGCCGCGGCGCTCGTGGCGGCGCTCCCCGATGCCGACTTCGTCCTCAAGGCGGAGGTCGCCGGCCCCGGGTTCGTGAACTTCTCCGTCACGAACGAATGGCTCCACGACGTCCTTCGCGAGGTCGTCCGGCAGGGCGAGGGGTACGGGCGCGCGACGCCGGCCGGAAAGCGCGTGCAGGTGGAGTTCGTGAGCGCGAACCCGACGGGACCGCTGCACATCGGGCACGCGCGCAACGCGGCGCTCGGGGACGCGCTCGCCCGGCTCTTCGCGTTCACGGGCTGGGAGGTCGAGCGCGAGTACTACTTCAACGACGCCGGCGGGCAGATGGACCGGTTCGGGGCCTCGGTGGAGGCGCGATACCTCCAGCTCCTCGGGCGCGAGGCCGAGGTCCCCGAGGACGGCTACCACGGGGCGTACATAGAGGACCTCGCACGCGAAGTCCTCTTGAAGGAGGGGCCCGCGCTCGCCGACCTGCCGCCCGGCGAGCGGTTCGCGCGCCTCCGCGAGGAGGGCGCCTCCCGGGTGCTCGTGTGGATCGGGGACACCCTCGCGCGATTCGGCGTCACCTTCGACGCCTATTTCTCGGAGGCCTCGCTCGCCGCGAAGGGCGAGATCGCGCTGGCGGCGGAGCGCCTGCGGCAGGCGGGGTGCGCGTACGAGGCGGACGACGCGCTCTGGTTCCGCTCCACTGACTTCGGGGACGACAAGGACCGGGTCATCGTGCGCTCCAACGGAGAGCACACCTACTTCGGGGCGGACTGCGCCTACCTGATCGACAAGCTCTCCCGCGGGTTCGACCACCTCGTGTACGTGTGGGGCGCGGACCACCACGGCAACGTCGCGCGGGTGAAGGGAGCGGCCCGGGCTCTGGGCTTCTCGCCCGACGCCGTCGAGATGGTGATCTACCAGTGGGTCGCATTCCTGAGGAACGGGGAGCCCGTGCCGATGAGCAAGCGGTCCGGCACGTTCGTGTCGCTCGACGAGCTCATCGACGAGGTCGGGACCGACGCCGCGCGCTTCACGCTGCTCCTTCACTCGAACGACCAGACGATGAACTTCGACATCGAGGTCGTGAAGCAGCAGTCGCTCGAGAACCCGGTGTACTACGTGCAGTACGGGCACGCGCGGATCGCCTCGATCCTTCGCAAGGCCGCCGAGCGCGGCGTGGCGCTCGCGCCCATCGACGAGGCCGACCTGTCGCTTCTTACGACCGAGGCGGAGCTGGACCTGCTCAAGTCGCTGGCCGAGGTGCCGGAGGTGATCCGCGCGGCGGCCGACCTGCGAGCGCCGCACCGGCTGGCGCACGCCGTGCAGGAGATCGCCGCACGGTTCCATCGGTTCTACACCGACTGCCGGGTGGTCTCGGAGGACGCGGAGCTCACGCAGGCGCGCCTCTGGCTGTCGTTCGCCACCAAGCAGGTCATCGCGAACCTCCTTGGGCTGCTCGGAGTCTCCGCGCCGGAGTCGATGGGAAGGACCGATGGCTGAGGCCGAGCTCGACCGGTCGGCGCGGTCCGACGCCGGCGTAGCCGATCCATGGCCCACCGGGGCCGTGTTCGGGGCGCGCGGGCTCGAGATCGCGGGCGTCTCGGCGGCCGATCTCGCGGCCCGCCACGGCACGCCGCTTCTCGTCGTCGACGAGGACGACTTCCGGAGCCGGTGCCGCGCGGCCGCGGCGGCCTGGCCGCGCGCCTTCTTCGCGGTGAAGGCCTTCCCCGCCTACGCGGCGATCCGCATCGCGATGGAGGAGGGCCTGGACCTGCTCGCCTCGACCGGCGGGGAGGTCGAGGCCTGCCTGCGTGCGGGCGCGCCGGGGGAGCGCGTCTCCCTGCACGGTAACGACAAGTCGGCCGAGGAGCTGGAGCTAGCGGTCCGCGAGGGGCTGGGCCTGGTCGTGCTCGACAACTCCGAGGAGGTAGCGAGGCTGTCCGAGCGCGCTCGCGCCGCCGGGACGGTGCGCGACGTCCTCGTGCGCGTTGTCCCCGAGATCCTTGCCGACACCCACGAGGCGATCGCGACCGGCCACGAGGCGTCGAAGTTCGGCGTGCCGCTGCTGGAAGCGGTCGGCGTGGCCCGAGCGGCCGCCGAGGCCGAGGGTCTCCGGTTCGCGGGGATCCACGCGCACGTCGGCTCGCAGCTGCTCGATGCCGAGGTCTTCTTGCGGGAGGCCGAGGTGCTCGTGGGCCTGCTCGCGCGGCTCCGCGACGAGGCAGGCCTCGTCGCGGAGCTCCTGGACCTGGGCGGCGGGTTCGGCATCACGTACACGGACGAGCGGCCCGTGCCCATCGCGGAGCTCGGCCTCGCCGTGCGCGAGCGCGTCGGAGACGCGTGCGCACGGCGAGGCCTCGCGGTGCCGACCGTCGCGGCCGAGCCGGGCCGATCGTTGATCGGCCCGGCCGCGGTCACCCTCTACAGCGTGGGTACCGTGAAGACCGCCGCGGGTCGCCGGCTCGTGGCCGTCGACGGGGGGATGTCCGACAACCCCAGGCCGGTCCTGTACGACGCGCGTTACGAGGTCGCGCTCGCCAGCTCACGACGCGGCGCGGCTGTCGAGCCCGCCACGATCGTGGGCAGGCATTGCGAATCGGGCGACGTCCTTGCCGAGGGCGTACTCCTGCCGGCGGATCTCGCGCGCGGGGACGTGCTCGCGTTCGCGGCGACTGGGGCGTACACGTACTCGATGGCGAGCAACTACAACCGCGTAGGCAGGCCGGCGGTCCTCGCCGTGCGCGTGGGCGAGACCCGACGGTGGCTGCGGCGCGAGGACGCCGGGGACCTCGAGCGGCTGGAGACCTCGGAGCACAGGCGCGAGCCCGATGCATCGGTTCCCCCGGGCATCTCGATCAGGCCTGCGCGTCCGCGGGACGCGCGCTCGTTCCTGGAGTTCTGGAGGGCCATCGTCGAGGAGGGTGGGCACGTGCGGAGCGAGTCGGTCCGGCACCCGCCGCGGGTGTACCGCGCGCGGTTCCGGCGCGCCTGGACCGGTCGCGAGGCCCAGATCGTGGCCGCCGACGGCGAGCGCGTGGTGGGCCACGTGTTCATCCAGCGGGACGATCACCCGATCACGCGGCACGTCGCGACCCTCGGCATCGCCGTCGCCGCCGACCTCCGCGGGAAAGGCGTGGGCACGGCGCTGATGTCGGAGGCGCTCCGATGGGCGCGGAGCTCCGGCGTGGAGAAGGTCGTGCTCTCGGTGTACCCCGGCAACACCGCGGCGATCGCGCTCTACCGCAGGTTCGGGTTCGTGCAGGAGGGCCGCCTGGCAGGTCACTCGCGCAAGTCCTACGGTTACGAGGACGAGATACTGATGGCCACATGGCTCGGAGGGGAACGGTGATGGAGCGGACGCTGCGCGTGGGGATCCTGGGCTGCGGGAACGTGGGCGCGGCACTCGTCCGGCTGCTCTTCGAGCACGGCGACGACATCGCGATGAGGGCCGGCTGCCGGCTCGAGGTGGCGCGCGTGGCGGTGCGCGACGCCGGGCGCGACCGGCACCTGCCGCTCGACCCCGACGCGTTCACGACCGACGCCGCCTCGATCGTCGACGACCCCGGCATCGACATCGTGTGCGAGCTGCTCGGCGGCGTGGAGCCGGCTCGGGCCCTGATCCTTCGCGCCCTCGGCAACGGCAAGCCGGTCGTCACAGCGAACAAGGAGCTGCTCGCGAACCACGGGCGTGAGCTGTTCGACGCGCAGGAAGCCGCCGGCGCCGACCTGTACTTCGAGGCGGCGGTGGCGGGGGGCATCCCGTTGATCCGCCCTCTGAAGGAATCCCTGGCCGGGGAGCGGATCGGGCGGATCCTGGGCATCGTGAACGGCACCACGAACTTCGTGCTGACGCAGATGTCCGAGCACGGATGGTCGTTCGATCAGGCGCTCGCCGAGGCGCAGCGTCTCGGTTACGCGGAGGCCGACCCCACCGCCGACGTCGAGGGCTTCGACGCCGCCGCGAAGATAGCGATCCTCGCCTCGATCGCGTTCAACGCGCGCGTGGTGGCCGGCGACGTCTACCGCGAGGGCATCGCCGAGGTCACCCCGCAGGACATCCACGATGCCGAGCGGATGGGCTACGTCGTGAAGCTCCTGGCCATCGCCGAGCTGGAGGACGAGGCGATCACCGTGCGCGTGCATCCCGCGATGATCCCGGCGGCACACCCGCTGGCGGCCGTCCGCGACGCGTTCAACGCGGTGTTCGTCGAGGGCGCGAAGGTCGGGCAGCTGATGTTCTACGGACGCGGCGCGGGCGGCGATCCCACGGCGACGGCGGTGGCTGGCGACCTGGTGAGCGTGGCGCGCAACCTTGCCACCGGGGGCCGGGGCGTGGGCTGCACCTGCAAGCTCGAGCGGCGGATCCGGCCGATGGGAGACACCCGCGACCAGTACTACCTGAACCTGCACGTGGAGGACCGTCCCGGGGTGCTCGCCGAGATCGCCGACCGGTTCGGCCGCAACGGCGTCTCGATCGAGCGAGTCTGGCAGGAGGGCTTCGGCGACCGGGCCACGCTCGCGTTCATCACGCACCGAGCCCAGGAGGGCGCCTTCCAGAAGACGGTGCAGGAGCTGCGCGAGCTGGACGTCGTGCGGAGCGTCCAGAGCGTGCTGCGCGTGGAAGGAGAGGAGTGAGCGGCGGCATGCGCCCGCAGTGGCGCGGCGTGATCGAGGAGTATCGGGACCGGCTGCCGGTCTCCGCGGACACACCCGTGGTCACGCTGTGTGAGGGCGGCACGCCGCTCGTGCGCAGCGAGCCGCTCTCGGCCGAGACCGGCTGCCAGGTGTGGCTGAAGTACGACGGCGCCAACCCCACCGGCTCATTCAAGGACCGGGGCATGACGCTCGCGATCTCGAAGGCGCTCGAGGAGGGCGCGAAGGCCATCGTCTGCGCCTCGACCGGCAACACGAGCGCCAGCGCCGCCGCGTACGCCGCGAAGGCCGGCCTGACGTGCGCGGTCCTCGTGCCGAAGGGCAAGGTCGCCCTCGGGAAGATGGCTCAGACCCTGGTACACGGCGCGCGCGTCCTGGAGGTCGACGGCAACTTCGACGAATCGCTCGAGCTGGCGAAGGATCTTGCGGCCCACTATCCGGTAACCCTCGTGAACTCCGTGAACCCGTACCGGCTACAGGGGCAGAAGACCGCCGCGTTCGAGATCTGCGACGCGCTCGGCCGCGCGCCCGACATGCATCTCGTTCCGGTCGGCAACGCGGGGAACATCTCCTCGCACTGGATGGGCTACACGGAGTACCTCGCCGACGGCGTGGTGGCCGAGCCGCCGCAGCTCTTCGGCTTCCAGGCCCAGGGCGCCGCTCCGATTGTGCGCGGCGCGCCCGTCGCGAACCCGCAGACGATCGCCACCGCGATCCGCATCGGGAACCCCGCGTCGTGGGAGAAGGCGGTCGCCGCCGCCAGGGAGTCCGAAGGAGCGATCGCCGCCGTCACCGACCGCGAGATCCTCGCGGCGTACCGGCGCCTGGCGCGCGAGGGGCTGTTCGCCGAGCCGGCCTCGGCCGCGAGCGTGGCGGGGCTGATCCACATGGCGTCCGAGGGAACGCTCACGCGGGGTGCGACCGTCGTGTGCATCCTCACGGGCCACGGGCTGAAGGACCCGGAGTGGGCGATCCAGGGTGCCGCCCATCCGCCGGCGGTGCCAGCCGAGGCCGGCGCGGTCGCCGCCGAGCTCGGGTTGTAGGCTCGCCCCCGCCATGCGCCTCACCGCCGTCGTCCCCGCCACCTCGGCGAACCTCGGGCCTGGGTTCGATTGCTTCGGCCTG